>JAFTXK010000161.1 GCA_017461635.1 Clostridia bacterium
CTGCATATGTTGCAAAGGAGAATGTTCCCCAGAGTGCTATCGATGAAGAGGTTGCAATTCAGGTTGCGGCTGCAAAGAACGATCCCAAGCTTGCAAGCAAGCCCGATGCAGTTCTTTCCAAGATCATCGAGGGTAAGCTCGGTAAGCTCTTCTTCGAGAAGGTTTGTCTCCTTGAGCAGCCCTATGTTAAGGACGACAGCATGAGCGTTGGCAAGTATGTTACATCTTGCGCAAAGGCTATCGGTGCTGAGATCGCTGTTAAGGCGTTCTACATCTTTGAAAAGGGCGAAGGCATCGAAAAGAGAGAGGATAACTTCGCTGAAGAGATCGCTCAGCTCACAGGTAAGAAATAATTCAAATAATAAGCACCGATCTGCATTTGGCGGATCGGTGCTTAAAAATCTCCCGCCAATTTTTTGACGGGAGATTTTTGTTTTAAAACGAGGAGCCATTGTCGAAAAAGGTTTCTATAATTTTACTTGCACCTTCGGGAGAATATCGCCAATGGTCAAGATGGGTAACCTTCGAGGTATCGATAAAGACCCGTTCAGGCGAGGTTCTCATCGGCGGTTGTTCACCTTTGCAAGAATCGATAAGTACCAGCTTAACCTTCATTCTTTCCGGAATGATGCTTTTTATGTATACAGCCGCGCTTTGACCGACTGTAACACTGCAACCCAGCTTTTCATCGCGAAATTCCGCAAGTCCTGCAAGATTGGGAGCCAGCTCAACGAAGATCCCATAGCTTTCAATGCTTCTTACAATACCGGCAACAGTCTGTCCGGGGCTGAAAAGAGCCGCGTTTTCTTCCCATGTTCCGAGAAGCTCTCTGCGGGTTACAAAAATTCTTTGATTCTCTTCGTCTATCATTTTTATTGCAACATCAATCACATCTCCGCAGGTGAGCCTGTCTCTTGGATGAGATATTCTTGAAACCGAAATGCAGTCAACCGAGAGCAGGGAAGATATTCCGCATCCTATATCAACAAATGCGCCGAAATTTTCAAGATGAGTGACCTTTGCCTTAATTATATCACCGCATATAAGTCCTGAAAAATAATTATTGACACATTCAAGCTGTGCGGCTCTTCGAGAAAGATAGACCTTGACTTTTTCTCCGCTTCGGTCAATGGAGATCACCTTGAAGCATACGGGCTTTCCGACTCTTGTGATTATTGCGATATCCTTAAGCTCCTCGCCTTTTCGGCAGAGAACTGCTTCACTGCGCTCAATTATTCCTTCCACACCGTAAAGATCAACATGCAGATTCATATCGCGGTCGCAGATGATAGCCGTGGATTCGAGAATCTTACCCTGTGCCATAGCCTTTTCAAGACCTGCGATTGACGAAATATACTCTCTGTTTTCCGCTGTTCCCAGTCTCATTCCCTCGGGAAAGTAATTGTTTGTACCCATTGATTTTCTCCTCCGTCTGTTTTTTATTTGCTTGGTAAAGGATATGCGTCGGGGAGAAATCTTATTACCTTCTTGACAATATTTTTCAGATGTTATATAATATTGTTAATAATCTTTTGGAGGTAATTATGAAAACCAGAAAAATACTGTTTTCGGCCTTTTTTCTGCTTCTTGCAGTAACCATGCTTTTTTCCTGCGGTAAGGAGACGGGAAAAGATGAGGAAAGCGGAATAAAAGCTCCCGATTATTTTGAATTTACGATCATTCGCGGCGATACCAGCGCAAATGAGGTCAGCAGTGCGGCTGTAACGCTTCAAAAAGCTCTCGAAGCGGCTTCGGGCAGGGAAGTGAAGCTCGGCACAGATTATACCGGCTTTACCAAGGAAACCGAATTCGAGATCCTTATAGGCATAACCAAGCGCGAGGCGAGCAAAAACTATTCAAAGCTGTCGCCTAAAAGCTTCGTTATTGATTATGTGGGCTCAAAGATAGTTATAATCGGCGGTACAAATGCCGATACGGTTGAGGCTGTAAATTATTTCATTGAAAATTATCTTGAAGACAGCGAAAATGCCATAACTCTTGCTTCGGGAGAAAAATACGAATATGCCTTTGATTATCCCGATCTTATTGTAAACGGCAAGAATATGAGCGAATATACCATTGTTAATACCGACAGATTCGCTTCGGATTTTCTCGCCGAGCTCAGAGACAGAATTGAAAGCGTTTTTGGATATGAGATGCCTTTGACAGATTCGGCAAAGGAGAAAAATCTCTTTGTCAGCATTGATGAATCTCTTGGCGAGGGAAAATATAAAAACTATGCCGACGGCGATGCACTTTACATAACAGGAGCCGACGGCGTTGCTCTCGGGTCAGCTTTTGATGAATTCGTTAAGCTGATACCTACCTCTGCAGAGGAGGGTGAGACTGTTGAGATCGATATTTCGGTGCAGGGAAGAACAGAACCTTCCATTCTTGAGGATATCGAAGCAAATACTAATACTGCTAAGTATTTTATTGTCAATACCGATAAGGATGCCCTCGATTATAAAGTTGGCGAGACCATAAAATTTGACATTATGATGGTTTCGGGTGACGAGCTTCGTTCCTGTCCGCTCTTTAAATGGACGATCAGCCCCGAAGGCGGAGAAGCTGTTTCGGGTGTATCCTCCGGCGGTACAGGCAGAATTTCTCTTGAAGCTAAAATGGATATGCCGGGTTTCGTTCTTGTGACAGTCCAGGCTTGCGACGCTGATGGCAATGTTATCGAAGGCGTTGATAAATGCAGTGTGGGTGCTTGCGCGGATATGGAAAATCTCAAGGTTGCGGCAGAAGAGCCCGATGATTGGGAAGAATTCTGGAAAAGCCAGCTCGCAAGGCTTGATGAAGTTGATCCTGTTGCTATGGAGATGACCGAGGACGGCTCGAACAGCTCTTATTATATCTATGATGTCAAGGTCGATTGTCTCGGAAACGAGAAATGGACGGGAGAGACCTATTCAGCTATCTATGTAAGCGTTCCGAAGAATGCAGACCCTCAGTCTCTCGGAATTTATGTCAAATTCATGGGTGCGGGCGTGCGCAGTACAGAAACGCATCTTTCAAAGAAAGAGGATTACATATGCGTTTCGGTAAACGGACACAGTATCTCCAGTAAAATGGGTGAAGAATATTATAGCAATCTTTCGGCAACAACTCTAAAAAGCTATGCAAAGCCCAAAGCAGACGAGACCGATCCTGCAGAGGTATTTTACAGCTATATGGTAATGCGAGACCTGCAGGCTCTGCGCTGGGTAAAATCCTATTTCGGTGCTGAGGGCGAGGATCTTTGGGATGGCGAAACACTTGAGGTTTCGGGTATGAGCGAAGGCGGTTTCCAGGCACTTTTCACAGCGGCACTTGATCAGGATGTAAGCTATTGTACAGCTGATGTGCCCGCAATGTGCGATAAACAAGGCGTAAATATCGGAAGAAAGAGCAGCTATGGTGCATCTGTTGAAACAATGCTCTATTATGATACCTGTTTCTTTGCGCGCAGAATAAAATGCCCTGTCAAGATCATGGTAGGTCTTGGCGATGTTACCTGCTGTCCTTCCGGTATTACGGCAATGTATAATGAGCTTACTTGCGAAAGGGAAATCGTCTATGTCCAGAATATGGGGCATACCTATCCCGACTCGGCAAAAATACAGGAAAGATTCACCTTCAGCGAGATCGCAGATCATTAATAGTAAATTAAAGCAACAAAAATAACCATCAAAACACGAATTTTGATGGTTATTTTTGTTGCTTTAAAACTGAGTATTGTTTACATTAGATAAGTTTTTTACAGCCTCCGTTATTATTTACGCAATGGCATAAATAATACTAATTATCATCTCCGCTTATTCCCATTTGCTCTTTGGGAGAGCAGTTGTAATATTTTTTGAAGCATATTGAAAAATTTGCCGGGCTGTTAAAGCAAAAGAATAAAACTGCTTCGGTAACGTTCTTTCATTCTTTTTTAAGCATATACTTTGCA
>JAFTXK010000162.1 GCA_017461635.1 Clostridia bacterium
CAGTTGGTAGAGCAACTGACTCTTAATCAGTGGGTCCGGGGTTCGAGTCCCCGGAGGTGCACCACACGGTTCCCTTTGGGAATTTTTATATCATGGCAGCCCAAATACGCCTCCTTAGCTCAGTTGGCAGAGCACGTGACTGTTAATCACGGTGTCGTTGGTTCGAGCCCATCAAGGGGCGCCAAAAAAGCAGATAGGTCTTCAGACCTGTCTGCTTTTTTCGTGTTTCTTGATCGACTTGAAGTGATGGCTGACCGGGATTAACTGCAAGGGCGAAAGGGAATAAACGATCACCTCGGATAAACAACGCACTTGCCGCTGTAAGCGTGCAACGCACGCGACAGTAAATCACAGGTGTCGTTGGTTCGAGCCCATCAAGGGGCGCCAAAAAATCCTGCACGCAAGTGCGGGATTTTTACTTTTTACCTCTTACCTCTTCACTATTACTTGATCCGGCAGGATTTTTTGTAAGTAATAGGTAAAAGGTAAGAAGTAATAAGTTAAGTTGATTTGCTCCGCAAATCTTTATTTTTGTCAGGTTGCAAATTCATCCTACGAGCTCAAACAAAAACCGCTTTTGTAAGAAGGTGGTTTTTTTGTTTTACTGTTCTGTGATTTGCCCGAATCTGACGGCTTATCCGCGATTAACTGCAAGGACGTGACTAAACGAACTCATTTCTGTGTAAGAAACCCTGTCCCCAACGCTGTAAGCGTGCTTGCACGCGACAGCAAATCACGTTTTGTCGCCCATTCGAGCCCATCAAGGGATGCGAAAAAATCCAAGTCCGAAGACTTGGATTTTTTCATTTGTGGCATACACAACATCATTCGACCGTCAGGTCAACATCATTGCTCTCACGGCACAAATGAACGAGGTTGTGCTTAGTACAAATGCAGTTGCGGCTTGCCGCAAACGATGTGGGCTTCGCGCAAATGTTAAGTTGTCAGTTTTTTATCATCAATAAAATCGCGGAGAAGATGATAGTTTAAAAATTCGCTTTATTGATGAATATGTAAAAATTAGGTTGAAATTTTGCGGAAACTATGCTATAATTATCTGCCAAGGAACAAAAAATATACTTGATGAAAAAGTGAATACAGGAGTTCTGAATTATGAGATTTGAAAAATATACATCGGAAAATCTGCAGTATGTTGTGAGATATCCAAAGGATTATAAGGAAGGTGAAGAATATCCCGTAATCATCCTTTTGCACGGTGCAGGGGGTAGAGGAAATGATATTGAGGTTCTTAAGAACAACCCGTATTTTAAAATTACGGGCGAGAGAGAGGATTTTCCATTTGTTACAGTAGCTCCGCTTTGCTCGGGGAATACCTGGTTTGATCTTTTTGAACAGCTTAAAAGGCTCGTCTATAAGATAGGTAACGAGACCTTCACCGATAAGGAGCGTATATATTTGATGGGGCCAAGTATGGGCGGTTACGGAACATGGCAGCTTGCAATGAGCATGCCCGAGTTCTATGCTGCCATAGTTCCCATTTGCGGCGGAGGAATGTACTGGAATGCATCGAGGCTTGTAAATGTTCCCGTTTGGGCATTCCATGGGGCTCTTGATACAACTGTTAAGCTTGAGGAATCTGAAAAAATGGTAGAGGCTGTAAATAATAACGGAGGAAGCGCACGTTTGACGGTTTATCCCGAAAACGCTCATAATGCCTGGAGTGATACATATTCAAATCGGGAAGTTTTTGATTGGCTTCTCAGCCATAAAAATAGAAACCTCAGAGAATTGACTGATATCTATAATAACAGCGAGATATACGGGTAAAATTTTCTGTAAAAAAATTGAGGTTAGTGCGAAAAAGAAAAAATATGATTAAATCAAGAAAACAACCGAATTCAGAAATGAGCGCGGTTGTTTTCTTAATAGTATAAACTTTTAAAACCGAGAAATAATATTTTTGAGGTGATTTTAAATGGCGAAGCAAGGAATGAAAAGAATAGAGCGCACTCATACAAAACCGAAAAACGAATTTCCGCCGGTGTCTGAGATCCAAGGAAAAGCAAAGCATGGGAAGGCAAAAGCCAATCCTATAATTGCGGGGACTGAGGCACCGACGCAGAAGGTTTATCACAGCAGACCTCACTCAAAGGAAAAGACGGTATCATCGGCGTACTCTGTATTTGATACAGATGCGGCGAGAGACAATCTTGAAAACGATCTTTCGGCGGCAGATTTGCAGGATCAATAAATAAAACCTGCGCAGAAATAAACTTATATAACCCCCTTTAGTTTAGACTTGAAAATTTTCTTTTTTCAAGTGTCTACTATAAGGGGGTTACATAATTTTTGTAAATTTTTTTTGTTTTATGTAATCTTACGGATAACAGGGCGGTATTCTCTGCTGAATTCCCTCATATAGAAGCAGTTCTTTCTGAATATTCTTTGCATAATGGGCTTCGACGGGGGTATATTTACCCTTTTTGCCGATCTCCAGCATTTTTCCGACATGGGAGTAGCCGAATATAAATGGCGGCAGGTGGGTCACTATATCGTCTATATTTCGAATGACCGTGAATTTTTCAAAACGCCTTTTCAAAGCATCGGTCTTTGGCCCCCAGAAAACTCTTGGACAGCCGAATCCGTAGCCTTCTGTCGAATCTCTAAGATCCGGGCGGTTAAACCATATGTATTCATGGCAAAGAAGCGCGATAGCGGCACCATGGGAATAGCCTGTTATGATAATTTTTTTGATATTATGATCGGCGATGGCGTTTTCTATTATCGGCTCAAGCTCTTTCCATACTTTAATAAATCCGCGATGGGCAAACCATATGGTCTTGCCCATCCTTTTATATGCCTTGGCGGGGAAATCAAGGTTGTTTTTCCAGTCATCAGTACCGTCCGAGTGCTCGAAAAATATGTACAAGGTGTTTCCTTCACGCCTTAGGGCATAGTTTGCGGATATTCCGGTTTTTGAATAAGGAATGCTGATACATTCGGAAAATAATCGGTAAAGCTTCAAGGTGTTCCTCCCTTTAAAAATGTATTGTGTTTTCAAATTTGCTTATTAATAAAATATTGCAATTTCGGTAATATCGTGCTATAATTTACTTAAAAAAAGAAAAAGAAAGGTTTTTCGATATGAGCAGAAAAAGGTTTTTAATTGCTTCAGATATCCATCTTTGCCATATTGATTGGTATGGAGTTCCCACAGCCGAAAGAATGGAGCGTTTTGTCCGCCATGTCAAAGAGGAATATGAAAGAGATCCCTTTGAAGCGTTGCTTCTTTTGGGCGACTATTCTCTTGACCATTGGAAATGGGACATTCAGGGTTGCTTTTTAACCGAGGGCAGGAGCTGCACAAAGGAATTTGCAGACGGTTATATTTCACAGCTTTTCGATCTCGGTATTCCAATGGCGATGATCGCGGGGAATCATGAGCAGTACGGCTATAAAAAATGGAACGATATAACAGGCTATGACAGAAAGGACTTTATTCTCTCTGATGATATCCTTTTCATCCTGCTTGATACCTTTGGTGCGGATCTTGACCCTGCTGAGCACAGCGACGGTACTTTTATTCCCGCGGATATGGAATATATCAAGATGCTGATGAATATGTATCCCGATAAAAAGGTGATCCTTTGCGCTCATCATTTCGATCCCGAAAAAGAGACAGAAGAATTTAAAACTTTGGTTCGAGAGGATAAGAGAGTTCTTTGTCTTCTCGGCGGGCATGTACATAAATCAGACGTTATTGATCTGGGCGAGAAATGGGGGAACAAGGCTCTGCTCTATACCGGAAACTATTCCTACTGCGGAATCAAGGACGCATCTCCGACCGCTTCCATGTGGGGCTTCCGAGATCTCATAATCGATGGTAATACTCTCGAGTCTCGCTATATCACGCCCGAAAACGATATCGTCTTTGAGGGAGAAAGCATTCACCATCCTTACGGCTGTCAGGATGAATATAAAAAAGATATGAGATGAAGAAAAGTGGACAGAGTTTTTTGTGTAATCCCGATGCGATGCGCAGTGGATATATGAAAAATATGATTATCTCCGCGCTAATTGAGGCTTTTGATATATTTGACGATATGATAAAAACTCATTGGAAAAAGCACGATACCCTTATCGGATTCGCTATGGATCACGGATGTCACGAGATCGACGGAGACTGAGGTCCTCATGGTCTCGATATGCCTGAGGATCTGAATATAGTTCATCTTTATAAGGGATATCCTGCTTCAAATTAATAAAGAGATATGGGAAATATTTCTTCGATTTGACCAAGATGTTCCGTTGAAATATCTAAAAACATCTTCACAAAACTGTCACATATGACGAAAATCTTTTTTTGCGCTTATAGTTCATAAAGCGTTCATAGAAGTATGTTACAATATATAAACCCAAAATATCCTCACGGATACAAAAGAAGGAGAAAAATTATGACAAAGAGAATTTTTTCACTGTTTCTCGTTATGATGATGCTTCTTTCCGCTTTGGTTCTTGCAGCCTGCGGAGATAAGACTTCCGGCGGAAACAACGGTGGCATTGATGAAGAAGACACTCTCAGTTCCCGTGAAATCGAGGAGAGTAAGTATCTTGAAACTTACGATCCCAGACTTACAGCGGATACCTATGTTCCCGGCGGTGCTGAAGACGTTACATATGACGGTTACGACTTCACCTTCCTTAATTCCGCGGCTGTATACTATATGTATATCTACCTTGACCCCGATATGACCGGTGACGTTCTTGACGATACCTGCTTTGAGAGAAATCTTCTTGCAGAGGACAAGTTTGATATCACCATCAGCGAGGAAACTCAGCCCTATGCGGATCTTGCATCCTATGCAAAGACCCTCATTCTTGCAGATGAGGATGTTTATGATGCAATGTACATTCCCGCAGCTAAGCTGACTCCCCTTATCTCCGAGAACCTCTTCTATGACCTTCTCGAGATCGAAGAACTCTATATCGATAAGGTATGGTGGGATCAGCCTCTTATCGAAAGAAATATTATTGAAGACCGTCTGTTCTATGCAACCAGCGACCTTAACCTCATGGCATTTGAGGGTATCTGGTGCATGTACTTCAATGAGGATCTGATGATCAA
>JAFTXK010000163.1 GCA_017461635.1 Clostridia bacterium
AAGGACATCTTTATAGCAACCTCCTACTGCCTGCTTCCCGTACCCTTCACAGTTATCCCCTGCACGCTTATCTCCAACTTCGTTATCGATACCGAGGTGGGAATACTTTCGTTCGTTGAAACACTTGGTATCATCTATATGGTGATCCTCGTATTCATCGGTATGATGGTAACTCACGATTATTCTCTTTCAAAGAACGTGCTGACTTCGCTCGGTACGATAGTGGCAATGGCGTTTATCATGTTCCTTGCGATACTATTCACTACCCTTCTCGGTAAGGTGGTTAGCTTCGTAACCAACATCATTGACGAAATAAGTTACCGACTCTGACAAGTTTACAGATAGGAGAGATAAAATGAAAATTAAAAGAATATTGTCGCTGCTCTTCGCTGTACTGATGGTGCTCGGTAGTTTTAACCTTGCAGCTGTACAAACATTCGCAGCATTATCCGCAGCCGATATCGTTCCCGATGATATCGATCTGCTTACAACGGTCTTCAACTCCGCCGAGGACAGAGTCAAGGCTATGACTCATTTCGCTACTGTTGGCGAAATTGAAATCTATGCTGATGATTATTCCGGTGAGGTCGCTATTAAAAATACTTCTACCGGTCAGTTCCTTCTGACAAACCCCTACAGCGTTGGTTCCTCCAAGGCTTCCAATGCTCAGAAATATCAGCTTCTTTCACAGATCATCCTCTATTATACCGACAATACTACGCAGAAAACCTTTACTTCCTATGAAGAGGGCTCGATGCGCGGTCAGGTTAAGGTCAGCAGAATCAAGAACGGTATTCGCGTTGAGTACTCTCTCGGTAACGAGCAGACTCGTCTTCTCGTTCCAAAGCTGATGAGTAAGGAGAGATTCCAGAATGAGATCCTCAGCCATGTCAGCGATTCCGAGGCGAGAAAGAAGCTTACATCATTCTATCAGCTCAAGGATCCTGCTGCTCAGAAGAGTGACAAGATGCGTGACGCGATATATGAAAAATGGCCGATAACAAGGGAATTTGCGGTTTACATTCTTCCTACTTCGGGTAACGGCGCAGTCGGTGCTCAGGACCAAAAGGAGATCGAGGCGATCATCAAGCAGTATTGCCCCGGATATACCTTTGAGGATCTTGACTATGACCATGAAATGACTAAGTTTGAGGGCGAGGACAGAGAGCCTGCCAACTTCAAGCTTGCTATTGAATACATCATTGATGGCAATGAGCTGGTTGTGACTCTTCCCGCTAACGGTATTTCTTATAATGAGGAAGAATATACACTCGATTATATCGAGCTTCTGCCTTACATGGGCGCAAGCAAAAACCCCAATTCTGGTTATACCTTCCTTCCCGACGGTTCCGGTGCGATATTTGATTTCCAGGATCTTGATACAGGCAGTGCTACCACTGTTACAACTCCCGTTTACGGCATCGACTATGCTTTCCAGACCATTAAGGGCTCTTATGAACAGCCTGTAGTTGCTCCCGTTTTCGGTCTCGTTGAAAATGAGGAGATCTACAAGACTGTTGAGACCAAGGTCGAGGTTCAGGTTGAAAAAGAGGTTGAAACCACCGATGAAAACGGAGAAACAGTTAAATCTACTGAAAATGTTACCGAAATTCAGACCTCTTACGAAAAAGAATATGTAGGTAATCAGGACAGAGGCTATTTTGCAATAATTGAAGAGGGCGATGCTATGACACAGCTCTCTACTTATCACGGCGGTGCATTCCATGAATACAACACCGTTAAGATGACGGTTACTCCCCGTCCGAAGGACTCCTACAATCTGGCAACAGCGATCTCCGTTGGTTCAAACTCCACTTGGACCGTTGTTTCCGAAAGACGTTACACCGGTAACTTCAAGATCAGATACATTATGCTCACCGATGATGCCATCGCTGAGGAGAAGGGTCTTGAAAATACCTATGATACCACTTGGCTCGGCATGGCTGATGCTTACCGTGATTATCTCGTTGATGCAGGTGTGCTCACCAAGATCACCGAGGAGGAGCTCGGCGAGGGCATTCCGCTCTATATTGAGACCTTCGGTGCTATTGAGAGCATTGAAAAGATCCTTTCCATTCCTGTAACGGTTATGACTGCGATGACCTCCTTTGAGGATGTTCAGACAATGTATGCGGATCTTTCCGCTGAGGGTATCAAGAACATCAACTTCAAGCTGACCGGCTATGCAAACGGCGGTATGAAATCCACAGTTCCTTACAGACTGAAATGGGAAAAGGCTGTTGGCGGTGAGGATGGCTTTGAAGATCTTCTTGATGACGCAAAGGAGAAGGATTACGGCATTTATCCCGATTTCGACTTTGCTTATATCAATGAAACAGGTCTTTTTGACGGTGTAAGCCTGAAGAAGCATGCGGTAAAATCCATCGATAACCGTTACACAAGTATGCGTGTTTACAGTGCGGCAAGACAGAACTATGCTACCTACTATCAGCTGGCAATGTCTCCTGCTTACTATTACCGCTTTATCGATAAGCTTGCGGAAAGCTATACCGATTATGATCCTATAGGAATTTCGGTATCCACGATCGGTCATACTCTGAACTCCGACTTCGATAAGAAGGAGCCCTATAACCGCGAGGACGGCAAGAACTTCACCGCTGAAGCTTTTGCAACCCTTGCCGAGACCTATGGTAGCGTTATGACAAGCGGCGGTAACGCTTATACATGGGCATATGCAGATCATATTCTCGACATTCCGCTTGACTCCAGCCGTTATATCAAGTCGACCTATACAGTTCCTTTCCTTGGTTATGTTCTCCACGGTTACAAGAACTTTACAGGCGCTGCGATAAATATGGCAGGTGATATCCGTTATGAGATACTTAAATGTATCGAAAACGGTGCTTACATGTACTTTATTCTTTCTTATGATAATACAGAGCTCCTCAAGGAGGATGAACAGCTCAGTAAGTATTATTCGATCAGATATGATATCTGGCAGGAGGATGTTATTGAGCTTTATAATGAACTCAATGCGCTTCTTGAGCCTCTTCAGACTAAGGCGATCGTTGACCATCGGTTCCTTATCGGCGAGCGTATACTCGAAGAAGGCGAGGCTGTTGATACAGAGAATCCGGATAAGTACAAAACAATGGATGACGGACGCATCGTTAAGGTAACTTACGAGGACGGAACGACCTTCATTCTTAACTACAACTATTTTGATGTCACAGTCGAGGGTGTCGAGGTCGATGCTTACGGCTACGTGAAGCTTAATTAAAGGAGAGGTGAAAAGCTATGACAAATAATGCAGCAGTAAAAGCGCCGAAGAAAAGACGCCGCGCCGCTTCTCTGGACAAAAAGAAGGCACGTGCCGGTTGGTTATTCGTTCTGCCCTTCGCGATCGGATTCCTTATTGTGTATCTCCCCATTCTTTGGGACTCTTTAAGATTCAGTTTTTATCATGTAAGCTCTCAGACCGGCGGCGGTATGGTACTTGAATGGGTCGGACTTAAAAACTATACTGATGCGCTCTTCGTTAACCCTGACTTTGTTCAGACCCTTATTTCGGGTCTCGGTCAGATGGCCTTTGATATCCCCGCGATCGTTATCTTCTCGCTCTTTATGGCTGTTCTTTTGAACACCAAGATGAAGGGGCGTGCGGTATTCCGTGCGATATTCTTCATGCCCGTTGTCCTTTCAACAGGTTTTATGGCAGCCCTTGAGTCTAACAACGTACTGTCCTCTTATATGGACAGTACTACGGGTATGAATGACGGTTCGGGACGAAGCGCATCCTCGGATATTATTTCGGTTCTCGATTTTGAAAAGCTCTTCGACCAGATGAAGGTTGGTGTTGAGATCGTTGCGGTAGTTATCAGCATGATCAACAACATCTATGATATCGTTAACCGCAGCGGTGTACAGATGCTTATCTTCCTTGCCGGTCTTCAGTCTATTTCGCCTGCGATCTACGAATCCTGTCAGATCGACGGTGCTTCCGGCTGGGAGACCTTCTGGAAGGTTACATTCCCCATGATCAGCCCTATGATCCTCGTTAATGCGGTTTATACCATTATCGACTCGTTCACTGCTGAATCCAATCAGATCATGAAGTTTATCAATAGTGTTTACGAACTCGAGATCAACGGTAATACTATAAGCTCTGCGATGTCCTGGATGTACTTTATCTTAGTAATCCTGATTGTTGCGGCGGTTGCGGCGATCTGCTCGGCATTCGTATTCTATCAGAGACGCGATTAAGGAGGGCAAAAAATGGACGCACAAAACACAGTTAAAAAACCACAAATTACAAAAGAAACCAAGAATAAGATCCGCGTTGATTTTGAAAGAACTCCTTTAAAGGAAAGACTTAAGGCGAAATTCGGTACATCTTATATTTATCAGAAGGTTTTCCTTTCTATTTTCCGTCTTGTTCTTCTGATCGGACTTTCCTATATCGTTATCTATCCTTTCATCTCCAAGATCGCTTCCTCCTTCATGGGCATGAGCGACTTCGTTGATGCAACGGTTCGCCTTATTCCTAAAGATTTTACTCTTAATATTTATAAGGCGGTATTTATCGAGCTCGATTATTGGAAGGCATTTGTAAATGTATTTACGCTTTCGTTCCTTTCCGCGATACTTCAGACATTCTCTTGCTGCGTTATCGCTTACGGATTTGCAAAGTTTAAATTCAAGGGTAATGGAATACTCTTTATGCTCGTTATGCTGACGATGATCATTCCTCATCCCACACTTAAGCTTTCCATGCTTCAGAACTTTAAGGATTTCGATATTCTCGGTATCTTCGGACTGCTCACAAAGCTCGGTATTCTTCCCGATAGCTTTGCATACGGTCTCAGACTTACCAATTCCTACTGGCCTCTTGTAATCCTCTCTGCTTGCGGTCTCGCATTTAAGAACGGTCTTTACATCTTTATGCTGAGACAGTTCTTCCGCGGTGTACCCGATGAGCTTGAAGAATCGGCTTACATTGACGGTTCGGGCGTATTCCGTACATTCTTTACGATCATCATCCCGCTTTCCGTGCCGATGCTGATCACCGTATTCCTCTTCGCATTCTCCTGGCAGTGGACAGACAATTATTATATTCCTCTGTTCTTCCCCTCAGGCAGAATTTGGGACTGGAGTGACGTAATTAGAGAGATCCCCATATCTCTTGAGACGGATTATGCAGGTGCAAACCTCTTCCAGCAGGCGATACACAACACAGCAGGTATGATGGCTATCGCGCCGCTGATCGTTGTATATCTCTTCTGCCAGAAGTTCCTTGTACAGGGTATCGAACGTTCCGGTATCGTTGGTTAATCTTAGGCTTCAGTTTTAAAAACATTTGCCCGAACGGCTTTGCCGTTCGGGCTTTTGTTTTGAGGTGAGGGATAGGAGAGGCAAACTAAAAAGCTCAAAACTTAAGAATAAATTGATGGTGAGAAGTAACTTACAGTCTATGAGATTCTTCACTCTGTTCAGAATGACAGTTATGAATCGTTTCCTTGCTTTTATGCGACCAATTAACGGTTATTTTCCGTAGAAAAAGCAATAATCAGTCTTATCTTGTCATCCTGAACGAAGTGAAGGATCTCATAGGCTGTAAACTAATATCCGCAAACAATGAAAAGTCATCCCTCGGCGAGCTCGGGATGACTCATTATTGTTTCTTTATATTTCTGATGTTAATATAACAATGGTTAACGCAAATGGAGCAACTTGCTATCAGGCAACGCTCTCAGAGGGGCAATGCTATCAACTTAAGCGTTGCACCGCGGCAGCCTTAATGGGTTATTTCTTTTCGAAGACAATTTTTCCATCTTCGGCTTTTGCTATTACGGTATCACCTGCTTTTATTTTGCCTTCGAGCATTTCTGTTGAGAAAGTATCTTCTACCATGCGGACGATAGCTCGGCGGAGCGGTCTTGCTCCGTAAACAGGATCGAAGCCTTCTTTTGCCACGACCTCGGTTACCGAATTATCAAAAGTAAGCTCTATTCCGATATCTTTTACACGTTTTGCGACTTCGCCGAGCATGAGCTCTGCGATCTTACAGATATTTTCATGGGTAAGCTTACTGAAAATGATGATATCGTCAACTCGGTTCAAAAATTCGGGTCTGAAGGTGGCTTTTAGAGCGTTCATGATCGTCTCATCCTGCTGTTTCTTCTCATTTTCGCCTGCGTCCGAGGTCACAAAGCCAAGCTGTCTTGCGGATGACTGCGTATTTGATGCGCCGGCATTTGAGGTCATGATTATGATGGTATTTTTGAAGTCTACCTTGCGGCCCTGAGAGTCGGTGAGAATACCGTCCTCAAGCACCTGGAGCATGATGTTGAAAACATCGGGATGGGCTTTTTCGATCTCATCAAAGAGAACTACCGAATAGGGCTTGCGGCGAATCTTTTCGGTGAGCTGTCCTCCTTCTTCAAAGCCTACATATCCTGGAGGTGATCCGATGAGCTTTGAAACGCTGTGCTTCTCCATATATTCGGACATATCGAGGCGCACCATTGCATTCGGATCGCCGAACATAACATCGGCAAGGGCTTTTGTCAGCTCGGTTTTGCCGACGCCTGTGGGCCCGATAAAGATGAAAGAACCGATAGGGCGGTTTGGATTCTTAAGACCGATCCTACCGCGTCTGATTGCCTTTGAGATCGATTCGATAGCTCTGTCCTGGCCGATGACTTTGCCTCGGAGGATCTCTTCAAGCTTCATCAGCTTATCGCTTTCCTCTTCCATCAGACGGCTGACGGGAATTCCTGTCCACTGGGTTACGATATCTGCGATATCGCTTTCTTCCACGGCATGGCTGTGGGTATCATTATTCTTTTGCCATTCGGATCTTTTATTTTCATATTCCTTCCGCAGCTTCTTCTCCTCATCGCGGAGCTTTGCTGCTCTTTCAAAATTCTGAGCGCCGATGGCTTCCTCTTTTTCATGGGATATTGCCTTCAGCTTTTCCTCGGCGTCCTTCAGATCGGGCGGGGAGGTGAAGGCTGAGATCCTTATGCGTGAGGCGGCTTCGTCTATGAGATCGATGGCTTTATCGGGGAGAAAACGGTCGGGAATATAGCGCTTTGAGAGGGTTACCGAAGCTTCGATGGCTTCATCTGTGATCTTCAGCTTGTGGTGGGCTTCGTATTTATCGCGCAGTCCTTTAAGGATGAGGATCGATTCCTCGGCTGTAGGTTCATTTACCATTACGGACTGGAAGCGGCGTTCAAGAGCGGCGTCCTTTTCGATGTGGCCTCTGTACTCCGATATGGTCGTTGCTCCGATGACCTGCATTTCTCCTCTGGCGAGGGCGGGCTTGATGATGTTTGCCGCGTCTACGGCTCCCTCTGCCGCGCCTGCGCCTATTATGGTGTGTATTTCATCTATAAAGAGGATTATTGCGGGATTTTTGGCAACCTCGCCCATAACTCCTTTAAGGCGTTCCTCAAATTCGCCGCGGTATTTTGCGCCTGCGATCATGGAGGGGATATCGAGGGCGACGATGGTCTTATCCTTCAAGGTTTCGGGAACATTTCCGTCAACTATTTTTTGCGCAAGTCCTTCAACAACGGCGGTCTTTCCTACGCCCGGTTCGCCGATAAGGCAGGGATTATTCTTTGTTCTGCGCGAGAGGATCTGGATAACTCTTTCGGTCTCCTTATCTCTGCCGATGATGGGGTCTATCTTGCCTTCTCGCGCAAGAGCGGTAAGATCCCTTCCGTAATTTGAAAGTGTGGGGGCGCCTTTGATATCCGATTTCTTTCGTTCCTTTTGCGCGCGCGGAGAATTTCCCATGCTTTCCTCGCGGATCGGACGGTTATCTCCGTTCATTTCACCGAGAAATTCGATTATGTTGTTTTTCAGCTCTTCGATGCCCACTCCTATTTCGGCAAGTATTTTTACTGCAACGCAGTCGCTCTCGCCCAGAAGCGCAAGAAGCAGGTGCTCGGTTCCGATATAGCCTTGGCCATAGCGCATGGATTCATATGCCGAGCTTTCTATGATCTTTTTTGTTCTGGGGGTCATATCCGCGGAGGTGACATAGCTTGGCGAGCCTGTGCCCGTCATTTCTATAATGAGATCGCGGATCTTTTCGGGGGTGGCTCCGAATTTCTCCATCAGCTTTGCCGCGGCGCTGTCTTTTTCGCTGATGAGCGCCAGAAGCAGATGCTCTGAGCCGATATATGTGTGTCCCATTTCTCTTGCCGCGCTAAGAGAACGGTTAAGTGTATTCTGTGCTTTCTGTGTGAAACGGTTCAAATAGATTACCTTCTTTCCTGTTTATTTTCCGAGAGTTGTTTTGATAAGCTTTGCTCTTGCTCTGTCGCGCTCTGCATCTGTTTTTGGCTTTTCCGAGGAGGAGAGTGTGAGCACTGCAGGAAGAGTTTCAACAAGGAGACTTCCGAGGGTCACATAGCTTATGTCGGTGACGATGCCGAGGGCGATGCCGAGGCGGATATTTGCAAAATGCTCGATGAATTCCGCCGAGGAGAGCATATGGGCATATTTGAGAATTCCCTCACTGCGGAGCACCTTATCGCGGAGGCGTTCAAGATTTTCGCCCTTTATGGACAGGCGCAGCTTGCGTTCCTGCTCATTTATCATAGCGATAACATCGCTTAGCTTTTTCAGGGTATCTTCCTCGGTGATGCCGAGGGTGATCTGATTGGATATCTGATAGAGGCAGCCCTTGCTTTCAGAGCCTTCGCCGTACATTCCTCGCATGGTGAGTCCGATCTTTGACAGCTGTGAGGCAAGAATTCCGATCCTATTTGCCATGGTCAGCGCGGGAAGGAACATCATTACCTATGCGAGCATTCCTGTTCCGATATTGGTGGTGCAGTGGGTCAGATATCCGAGTTTTTCATCGTATGCGATCTCAAGGAAACTGTCGAGTATATCGTCATATTCACAGGCTATTCTATATGCTTCATTGAGGGCAAGTCCGGGGAGGATGCTCTGCAGGCGTATATGATCCTCTTCACATATCATTACCGCCGCTGAGGTGCTTTCATTCAGCAGAAGGGCATGCGGTGTCTTTTTTGCCGCGAATTCGCGGCTGACAAAGTGTTTTTCCATGTATGACGCCGCTTCGGCGGTGGGGATATCAGAGAAATTTGTCTTTTTGAAGCCTTTATTTTCAAAGGCTCGGCTGACTTCCTCAATGATTTTTTTCGCGTCTTCCTCCGAGAGCTTCCCGTCAAAGGGATAGCCTGATATGTTTCTGGCGAAACGGATCCTTGAACTTAAAACTGTATCAAAATCGTTGCCCATTTCATTATACCATGCCATGTCATTCACCTCGCTTTTTTCCTTCGATGCTCTTGATCTTATCGCGGAGCTGTGCCGCCTTTTCGAATTCCTCATTTTCTATGGCGGATTTCAGCTCGATTTTCAGAGCTTTCAGTTCATTTTCCTTTTCGTGCTTGGCTTTTTCCTTCGCCGGGGCTCTGCCTGTGTGCTTTGCGTTGCCGTGGATGGAACGGATGGTTGGTTCAAGCTCTGCCGAAAAGGTTCTATAACATTCGCTGCAGCCTGCTTTTCCAAGTCTGCGGAAGTCTTCAAGGGTTGAGCCGCATCCGGGGCAGGTCTTTTTCGTTCCGATCTGCATTGCTTTTGCCGGGGAGGCAAAGAGGCTTCCGAAGAGACTGTCATGAAGTGAGGAAGGGAAGCCGAGAGAATCGAAAAGCGATTCGCCGCTCTGAAGCTCGCCGTTCTTTTTCATTTCTTCGGCGCAGGAGGAGCAGAGAGCGAAGCTTCGCTTTTTGCCGTTGATATTTTCTTCAAAGAAGAAGGCGGCATTATTTTTTTTGCATTTTTCACATAACATTTTATTATCATCCTTTCACTATATATTTTATCCCATCATTGCAAGAATTATATGTCTGAATATGTCGGCCCTGACTTTTCCGCGTCCTTCGGGCGGGATCGATGAAAGTGCCGCATTTGAGAGGGAAGCATAGATTATGGCATATTCTTTTTCGTTTATAATTGAATTTCCCAGCAGGTTTTTGAGATATGCCGATGATTCCGCCTCGTCTATCTCACTGCCAATGGCATAGAAAAAATGCATGAGATATTCGCTTTTGTGCATTTGCTTGCGCACTATGCGGATGCAACCGCCGCCGCCGCGCCTGCTTTCGATTATGTATCCGCGTTCGGGTGTGAAACGAGAGGTTATAACATAGCTTATCTGGCTGGGAACGCATCCGAGCTGTGTTGCCATTTCGTTTCTTCGAAGTTCGAGAGAGCCACCGCTTTCATCGAGCATTTCTTCTATTAATTTTGCAATACTGTCTGCCAGCATATTTATTACCGTCCTTTATTTGCTTTTTTGACTTTCTTTGACCTTTGCTGAATATAGTATATCTTGAAAGTCAAATAAAGTCAAAGTCAAATAAAGTCAAAAGACAACTTTGGCGGGCGATTAGGGGAGGTTATTTCGATTTATCATATGCTTTTCTCGTTTTTTAAATATTTTTGACTTTCTTTGACTTTGACGAAAGCGGCATATTCCAGACGGTGAGATATCCGCTCGTTACGGGGATATTTTCACATATCAGAGGTTCAAAGCCTTCGAATTCGGCACGCAAATCATATTTGCGTCCTATTCCTTTCTTATCTGATTCAAACAGGGAAATGATTTGCGAGAATCCGTCGGTGCCATTGGGAACGGTGAAGGTCTCATCATCAATATATATGCGCGCGCCTTCAAGTGGAAGACCGCATCCGTTTACGGTTACTCTGACCATTAGTCTGCCGAAATATCTTTTTTCCATATACAAAGCCCTTTCTTTTTTTATTAATATATGTTTTTTGGAATATTTCGGTTAACTTCTTCGCAACCCCTTGACTTATTTGTAAAA
>JAFTXK010000164.1 GCA_017461635.1 Clostridia bacterium
ATTGAAATTGAAATATTTCATATCTCCGTATTCGTCCTTGCGGTAGAGAGTATGAAAATCCGCGGGAGTAAGGAGATGGATAGAGCCGCGTCTTATGGGAAGAGTTTCACCGTTAAGGATATGAGTTCCTTCCCCCTCGCAGAAAAATTCCATTTCAAAATAATCATGCCAGTGGAAAGCGTTTATAAGCAAAGGATCATATTTATAATTGCGCTCTTCTATATTAAAATAGGTAGCGTTTTCGGTATATATCCGTTCCTGGGTTTGATAAAGAAAAAGTTTGTTTTCTCTTGGCATAATGTTTTCTCCTTGCGCATATATCGATACTTTTATATTATTATACATGTATTTTTCCGAGTTGTCAACCAAAGAACCGTGATTTTTTATATCAATTCCGTTAATAACTCCTTGCTTTTGGAATTTATAGGTAGTATAATATAATAAACGAATATCTCGAAAGGAATTCTTAAATGAAAAACAAACTGATACTCGACGGAGATTGGTCGCTTATTTATGTCGAAAACAAAAAATTTCGCACAGAAAAGCCGAAGATCGATACAATTTCCGATCTTGAGAGGACAGGATATAAAAAGATCCCTGCAAGAGTTCCGGGAAATCTGGAGCGCGATCTTTTCAGAGCGGGGATAATCGATGACCCCTATTATGGCTCAAATACCGTAAATTATCAGTATCTTGAGAAGATGCATATGTTCTATTACAGAACCTTCTCGATAGATAAGAAGGTTTCCGAGGAGATAGTGCTTCGTTTTGAGGGGATCGATACTGCCGCTGAGATATTTCTAAACGGTGAAAAGCTGGGCGAGGTTGAAAATATGCTTATCGCCCATGAATTTGAGATAGCGGACAAGCTCTGCGAGGGTAAGAACGAGCTTATCGTACATATCATACCTGCCTGTATCGCCGCAAGAAAATATCCTATCGATCCGGGCACAAGAGCAGGAGGCCATCATACCCCTGCCATTGCCTTCCGTAAAGCACCGCATATGTATGGCTGGGATATCCTGCCCCGTCTTGTTTCGGGCGGTATCTGGAAGTCGGTCTCCATCGAGCAAATGGCGGAAGACCGCATAGATGATGTTTATATCTATGCATTAAACGTTGATGCAAAGGCAAACAAAGCTATTCTTTCGGTAAACTTCAATTCTCATCTTGCCGAGGATGACCCGAAGGAATATTCGGTAAGATTTACAGGTGTTTGCGGAAAAAGTGTTATAGAGCATACTGTCTGCCGTCTCTGGCATACTGCTGAAACCTTTACCTTCAATGCAGATAATGTAAAGCTCTGGTGGCCGCGCAATTACGGCGAAGCGAATGTATATGATTTCAAGGTCGAGCTTTTGCATTTGGGAGAGATTGTTGACGAATATCATACCCGCATCGGCATCCGTATGGCTGAGCTTGACAGAACCGATATGACTGACGAAAAGGGAAGCGGAGAATTCGTATTCCGCATAAACGGGAAGAAGATCTTTGCCATGGGTACGAACTGGGTTCCTGTTGACGCCATCCATTCCTTTGATGCCGACCGCCTGCCCTCGATCCTTCCTATGCTTAACGATATCGGATGCAATATAATTCGCATATGGGGCGGTAACGTCTATGAAAACGATATGCTCTATGATTACTGCGATGATCACGGTATCATGATCTGGCAGGACTTCATCATGGGCTGTGCGCTCTATCCTCAGGATGAGGGCTTCAAGTCAAGGCTCTTCACCGAGGCAAGTGCGGCAGTTAAGAGATTGCGCAGACATCCCTCTATCGTGCTTTGGGCAGGAGATAATGAATGTGACGAGGCATATTTCTGGGGGGCAAAGCTTCCTTATGCTCTTCCTTCTCAGAATGTACTTACAAGACTTGTTTTGCCAAGCGTTCTCCGCATAAATGATCAGTCAAGACCCTATCTTCCTTCCTCGCCTTATCTCTCGGATGAGATAGCTTTAACAGGCAAGAGATATTATGCCTCCGAGAATCATCTGTGGGGTCCCCGAGACTATTTTAAGGGCTCATTTTATGGCACATCTATCTGCCATTTTGCTTCCGAGACAGGTTATCACGGCTGTCCTTCTCCCGATGCTCTTAGGCGCTATATCGCGCCCGATCAGCTTTGGCCTTGGACAAGGGAGAAAAAGCCTGAAAAAGGAGTGCTTTGGAATAGACCTGCTGTGAATCCTTATCCCGATTGGCAGACACATGCGGCTTGTCCTACAAATGATAATACCTCGGGAGATAAATCGCGAATTCCTCTGATGGCGAATCAGGTTATTACGCTCTTCGGCGAACAGCCCGATGATCTTGATACCTTTGCATATCAGAGCCAGATCTCCCAGGCTGAGGCGAAGAAATATTTTATCGAGCGTTTCCGAGTTTCAAAATGGAGAAGAACGGGCATTATCTGGTGGAATCTTATTGATGGGTGGCCGCAGATCTCGGATGCTGTTGTCGATTACTATGGATATAAAAAGCTAGCTTATCATTATATCAAGCGTTCTCAGCAGCCGCTCTGCTTTATCTTTGATGAACCGAAGGCGGGGCAGCTTCCCCTTTATGTTGTCAATGATCTGAAACAGGATAAGAAGGTTCGCTTCAGCGTTACGGACGTGACAACGGGAGAAAAGCTTATTGAAAGCACCGTCACCGCAAAGGCTGACAGCGTAACTGCGGTTTGGAACAAGGATATGATCGAAGGCGAAAAGCATTTCTATATAATCGAATGGGAATTCGACGGCGTGAAAGGCAAAAATCACTATTTCACAAATATAATCGATATCGATTATGAATCCTATAAGGACGCAATGCAGAAGGTTGGCTTCTGGGAAGAATTCGAGGGCTTCGGTGAGGCTCATCCCATGAGAAGCCAAGAGCTTCCTTACGTTTTTACAAAATAAGCGGTAAACAATAAACTAAAAAGGAAATGATTTAATGTATTATTTAGGTATAGACATCGGCGGCACGAAATGCGCCGTAAGCCTTGGCGAGGATGTGGGCAAGGATTTTGCCGTTCTTGCTAAGGTGAAGTTCCCGACAGCAGGGAAAAAACCGAATGAAGTTCTGGATATATTTCTTTCGGAGAGCGAAAAGCTTATTGCCTCTCATTCTCTGAAATTTTCGGATATTGCAGGACTTGGCATAAGCTGCGGAGGTCCTCTTGATGCGAAAAAAGGCATCATTATGTCGCCTCCCAATCTTCCGGGCTGGGATGATATCCATGTGACCGAGTTCTTCGAAAAGCATACCGGAATCCCCTCAAAGCTTCAGAATGACGCAAACGCTTGCGCTGTTGCTGAGTGGCTTTTCGGCGCGGGTAAGGGCTGTGACAATGTTGTGTTCCTCACCTTCGGAACAGGTCTCGGAGCAGGACTTATCCTTGACGGGCATCTTTACAGCGGAACAAATGACATGGCAGGCGAGATAGGGCATGTCCGTCTTACCGAGGGCGGTCCTATCGGTTACGGAAAGTTTGGCTCCTGCGAGGGCTATTGCAGCGGCGGCGGTATTGCGCAGCTGGGCAAAATTGCCGTTACAGAAGCACTGGCAAGGGGAGAGAAACCGAGACTTCTCGATGCCGCGGGCTCTATCGATGCCATTGATGCAAAGGTGATCGGAGATCTTGCGGAAAAAGAGAATGATGAATTCTGTCTTGAGATCTACCGCAAATGCGGTGAAAAGCTGGGCATAACTCTCAGTATTCTCGTTGATATTCTCAATCCCGAACGCATAATTTTAGGCGGTGTTTTCATGCGCAGTCATGGCATTATCGTCCCCGCAATGGAAAAGGTCATGAAAAATGAATGTCTTTCCTATGCCCTTGATGTTTGCAAGGTAGTCCCTGCGGGGCTCGGAGAACATATCGGCGATTACGCCGCACTATCCCTGGCAACTCTCGCCGCAAAAGGCGAATAAACTTACTATATAAAGGAGCAAAAAATGGAAAAGAATCTTTTTAGTGCACCAAACGGTCAATTTGACATTGGATATTATGTATTTCTTCCGAAGGATTATTCTAAGGAAAAGAAATACCCAATGGTAGTCTTTCTTCACGGCGCAGGTGAGCGCGGAAACGGAAAAGACGAGCTTGATAAAATAAAGAAAAACGCTCTGCCGCACTATGCCTCCGAGGGCAAGGAATATCCGGCAATACTTCTTTGCCCTCAGTGTCCTTCCCGTATTGTCTGGAATAATATCGTCTTCGAGCTTAAGGCACTTATCGATAAGGTCGCGGCAGAATATAATGCCGACATGAGCCGCGTCAGTATAACAGGTATAAGCATGGGCGGCTTCGGAACATGGGAAATGGGTCTCACCTTTTCAAGCTTTTTCAGTGCCATAGCCCCCGTTTGCGGCGGCGGTCTCTCCTGGAGATGCGAAAACCTGAAAAACACCCCTGTTTGGGCATTCCACGGAGACGCCGACGGAGTCGTTCCCCCGAAAAATTCTCTCGAAATGGTTGATTCGGTCAATGCAAAGGGCGGAAATGCAAAGCTGACGATCTTCCACGGCGTTGAACATAACAGCTGGGACAGCGCATATCTTGAAACAACAGTTGTCGACTGGCTCATAGAACAAAAACGTGAAAATTTTTCACAGAATAAAGAAGCCTATGACGAATTCTGATACAATGGAGCAAAACAAAATGAAAGAATCTGTAAAAATTATTTTTGAAGAGCTTTTTGAAAGATACCCAGAGCTTGAAGCTTGCCGCGATGCAGTGCTTGATGCTCACAATATGATCTGCAATACCTATGAAAACGGCGGTTGTCTTTTCACATGCGGTAACGGCGGAAGCTGTTCCGACAGTGAGCATATCGTCGGAGAGCTCCTTAAGAGCTTCAAATTCAAGAGAAAGATCGATGCTGAGCTTTCAGAAAAGCTCTATGAAATGGGCGAAAACGGCAAAGCTCTTGCCGATACTCTCGAAGGTGCGCTTCCTGCCGTCTCTCTCTGCGGACATCCCGCGCTCACTACAGCTTTTCTAAATGATACCGAGCCGAAAATGACCTTTGCACAGCAGCTTCTCGGACTTGGAAAAAAGGGTGATACCCTTATCGTCATTTCAACCTCGGGCAACTCGGAGAACTGCGTTTACGCGGCAACTCTCGCAAAGGCAATGGGCATTTTTACTATTGCAATGACAGGCGAAAAGGAGAGCAAGCTCTCCGAGCTCTGCGATGTTACCATTAAAGCTCCCGAAAACGAGACCTTCAAAATTCAGGAAAAGCACCTTCCCATTTATCATGCACTCTGCGCGATGGCGGAGGCGACCTTCTTCGAAAATACAGGACATAAATAAAATAAAGCGGCTGTCTCTCCATCTGTGAGACAGCCGCTTTTATCATGTGAAATGTTAAAAATAATACCATTTTCACATATTTAGATAACAAATTGCAATGCTATTCGATCACATAAGTGTTATAATAAACGCAAAAGCCTTACTTTAAATGGCCGTATCTTGCCAAAATACCCTGCTTGGCAAGCACTTTTGTGGAAAAATAATAGTAAAATAAACACAAAATGACATTGTCAGTGTTCATTTATTATGGTAAAATTATAATAGTATTTTGCCTTTAAATTGTATATTATGTTAGAAAAAATGGTAAATAACTATTTAAATAACATTTTTGGCGAAATGTATTGCAAGTTTTACCATCTTAATATATAATAATATACACCCATAGGGTAAAATACAAAAATTTTCTATTCGAAAGGAAGAAACAAATGAGAAAGTATCTTAAACTTGTCAGCCTTGCTTTATTCCTGTTCATTCTCACAGCTGCTCTTGCTCTCACAGCAACCGCAACAGAAGGAACAGAAGCAGCGACACCCACCTCCGGCTATGTTGTAGCTATCGGCGGCGGAGAAACTAATATTAAATGGGAAGTCGTTGACGATGGAACAGGAAAAGTAACACTTTCCTTTAACATTGATCCCGCGGCAACCGACAAGAAACAAACTACTGTTCTTTACGGCGCAAATGCAACCACCGGTAAAGAGGTTGGTTACAATGGCGCTACCACATTGGCTTGGGGAGCTTATAAGGGACAGATCACCCATGTCTCTGTTGGTGACGGTATCACAGAAATAAACGGCGGTATTGCTAACAGCTTCGGCTCTCTTCTCTATGTTGAGCTCCCTACGTCATTGGTTACGCTCAAGGGCAATTGCTTCCAGGGAAGCAACAAGGTGAAATCTATATATTACAGAGGCAACGAGGCTGTTGACGGTGAGGCTGATATTTCCACCGTTACAACTCTCGGAAACTATATTCTTGATAACTGCAAGCCTATCAAGACCATTAAGCTTTCTGAAGCACTTACAGGAGCGCTCGGTTCCGAGGTTGTCAAAATGACAGCTATCAAGGAATTCACCATTCCTGCAGGCGTTACCGCTATTGGCAATAAGGCATTTATCTCCTGCGGTTCTCTTGAGCAGCTCTGGTGCTATGCCACAGAATATACTCTTTCGGATAACGCCTTTGATAAGTGCGAAAAGCTTACATACGTTTACGGTATCCCCGGCACTCCTCTTGAGGAATACTGCCGCACAAAGGATATCTCCTTCCGCAATATCAATAACCCCGATGAATATATCTACAAGTCCACAAAAGAACCCGAGATCTTCGATCCTGCAGGCGCAACGGCTTACGGTCAGTTGATTGGAACATGGAACGGCTCCGAAACCATAAATACATATTGGATTTTCTATGAGGATACAAAGACACTTGAGTTCTTCTCGAACAAAACAGGCTGGAACGAAACAGGTAATGTTACGACCCAAAATGAAAAGGGAGAAACGACCGACGCTTGGAAGCCTTACAGCGAACAGATCGAGCATGTTGTTGTAGGCAAGGGTCTTAAGAAGGTTTCTCAGAGAGCCTTCGAGGGCATGACAGCTCTTAAGAGCGTTGAGCTTGGTCCCGATATCACTCAGATCGATATGGAAGCATTCCAGGGATGCTCGTCTCTTACAACAGTTTACCGCAAGGGTAACGAGCCTGTTGAAGGCACTGCCGATCTTACAGGTATTGCGAAAATAAGCGACCGTATTTTTGAAGGTTCAGCTGTTGAGCATTTCATTTTTGCGGCGGCAACAACAACTATGGGTGCTAACTGGCAGCCTAATACAATTGCCAGCATCAAGTGTACTCCCAATGACGAGATCATCGCTTTTGCTGTAGAATATTATGTTGACGTTATAGACATTGCAACAGGCGAGACTGTTTCCAAGAACTATGTTTTTGTTGACCGTTCCCTCCCCTCCTGCGGAAACAAGACCGTATTCAATTTTGATGAAGCTACAGGCACTCTTACTGTTTCCGGTGTTGGACCTATGGGCGATATCGTAAACTATTACGGCGGCGGTTCCAAGACCCAGTGGTGGTTTGATGTTAAGCAGCAGATAAAGAAGGTCATAATTCAGGATGGAATCAACTATATCGGTAAGTATGCATTCACACAGTGCAAGAATATCGAATATGTTGAGCTTCCCGCAACGGCTATCGATATCGGAAATGCGGCATTTGAGGAATGTGAAAATCTCAAGTCCATCTATCTGCGCGGCAATGATCCTATTATCGGTCATCTTGATCTTTCGAATGTTCCCGAGCTCACATCCTGGTGCTTCTCCAAGTGCTATCTTATTGCAAATGTAACTATCAGCCCTGAGGTTGCAAAGATAGGTTCTTCCGTATTTGATACCTGTCCTAACCTTGCAGGTGTTTACGGTACTCCCGCTTCCTTTGCCGAGGAATATGCTGCTGATAACGGATTTACCTTTACCGATGCTTCCTCCGCCAAGCCCGTTGACACAGTATGCGAGAAGCCTGCTGAAACAACCGAGGCTCCCGAGACCACTGCCGCTCCCGAAAGCGATACAGCACTTCCCACAGATTCCGCTGAGGATACAGCAGTTGTTGCTCCCGGTACGGATTCTGATACAACAGGCGGTCTTGTTCTCGATATCGAGAGCGGAGACGGTTCTTCGGACGGTTCTTCTGCCTCCGGTTCTCCCGTTATAATCATTATTGCTGTTGTGGCAGTAGTTGTTGTTGCGGCAGTGGTTGTGATAGTTATACTTAAGAAGAAAAAGAAGTAATCTATTTTGAGGCTGTAAAAACAGTTCGTAATAAAAAGATCCCGTCGAAATCAAATCGATTTCGACGGGATCTTTTTGTGTGAAAGCTATGAAAAATTCATTTAATGATCTTATTGGTTTTCTTTGATGAACGGGTTAGGATCAGTGTGTATCTTACTGTATACAGAACAAGGGAAATGATCATTCCGATGAGACAGCAGAGAATGAGGAGATTTGCTGTGCTTATGGTCATGGGAACAACGAGAAGCAGTACGATGACAAGATAGAAAAGTATCGTTGCCGCTTTGCCATACCATTTTGATCCATCTACGATATCTGTCGCTCTCAGGACCAGCAATCCCATTACACCGACGAAAAATTCCTTAAAGATCAGAACACCAACCAGTATGAGCATAAGGGGATAATTATAAGCAAGGCAGGCAACGACCGTTATTTGCGTCATCTTATCTGCAATGGGGTCTATGATCTTACCGAAATCGGTGATCATATTCCAGTGCCTTGCAATATAACCGTCAATGCAGTCGGTAAGTCCGGAAAAGGCTACAAGAACAGCCGAAACATAATTCAATTTCAGATAGCAATATGTCCACACGATGAATGGTATCAAAGCCACTCTGGCATATGTGAGCAAATTGGGAAGCGTGAAAAATTCACCCTTGAATCTTTTAAGCATTTTTAACTCCTGAGATCAAACTTTAACTTCGAAATTATTGGAACAGCCGGGGCAGCGCGCAGTATGAATTCCTTTTTTCTTTGGAAGACGGAGAACCGCACCGCATGTGGGGCATTTTCTGTATACGTGAGTTTTTCTGTCGCGCCATTTGTTTTTTTGCAATTTGAAGAAATTAACAAACGAATTTTTGATTTTTAAATACTTGGCATTTTCCGCACGTCTGCCGTATATGTTTTTTGAAAAGCTTCTGTATGTTGCCCAAATAAGAATAGCCAGCGATAATGCGGAAAGAATTATACTGCGAATAAATAAGTTTAGGATAAAAACTACATAAAAGGCAATGAAAAGGAAGCGGTAAAGCTCATCTGTGCCATACCTTCCGTACATAAATCTTGCAATTCTGTCTCTGAATTTCATATTATCCTCCATACGTACCATTATATGACAGAGGTATCGGTAAAAATACATAAAAGTGACAAAACTTTGTCATACAAACATATTTTACAACTCAAAAATAAACTGCAAATTAACAAAACATAATTTTCATACGGGAAGACAAACGGTGAATACGGTACCTGCTCCTATCTCGCTATCGACTATGATCTTGCCGTCGCAAAGCTCGATAATGCGTTTTACAAGAGAGAGCCCCAGACCGTTGCCGCTTCCGGCATGCGATCCATCGCCCTGATAGAATTTATCGAAGATGCGTTCCATAACTTCATGGCTCATTCCTATGCCGTTATCGGAGATGCGGACAAGGATCTCGCCGGATTTTTTTATGGCTCGCAAAGCGATCTTGCCACCCTCGGGAGTATATTTAACGGCATTTCCGATAAGATTTATCCAAATGTGGCTCATCAGCTCTTCATTTCCCATGTAGGCGATATCTTCAAGATCAATATCAAGCTCAATATTCTTTTCCTCCCAATCCTTGGCAAATAAAAGCATGCAGGAGCGGAGCTGTTCATCGAGAGAATATTCGCTTTTTTCGGGGATAAGCTGTTGATTTTCAAGCTTTGAAAGAAGCAGGATGTTTGTTGCCATTGTGGAGAGACGCTCGCTCTCATCGGCGATTATCTCGGTATATTTAAGCCTTTCTTCTTTTGTGAGGTCTGCGCTCTGAAGCTGCTTTGCAAAGCCGCGGATCGAAACAATGGGAGTTTTGAATTCATGGGAAAAATTATTGATGAAATCAGAACGGAACATTTCTATCCCTTCAAGCTCATGCGCCATTTGGTTGAAGTTTTCAACCAGCATCTCCATTTCGAGAAGATGTGTTTTTTCGGGAACACGAACCGAGAAATCGCCTTCAGCTATCCTTTTTGTAGCCGCGAGAAGATCATCAAGAGGCTTAATATAAAAGCGCATGATGAAGGCGGCGAGTATAGCTCCTATGATGCAGCCTACACAAACCGTTATCGGCGCCATCCAAAAGGTTGCCATAAGGGCACTTGGGATAATTCCGAGCAATATGAGCAGCAGAAGAATACCGCCTGTCAGCAAAGACGAGAGTGTTATTATTACCAGCACTAAAATAGTGCTTTTATTTCTTAAGCTTCTGAATCGGTTCATTGTTTTTTTACCGCCTTATATCCAAGGCCGCGCACCGTTACGATCTCGAAATCGGGATTCTGACCGAATTTTTCACGCAGGCGGTTGACATGCACATCGACCGTGTGCGGATCGCTTTCGCTGTCCATATCCCATATCTCGTCCATAAGGGTCGCTCTTGTAAATATTTTTCCCTGATAAGAGAGAAGCTTATATATAAGAAGAAATTCCTTTGGGGGCAGTGCGATCTCGCTTCTGCCGTCGTTTACTGTCAAACGGTCATAGTCGAGCACTGTTCCGCCGACGGTGAGCTTATGCTCCGCTGAGATCCTTGAACGGCGCAGAAGTGCCGCTATGCGGAGAAGCATTTCTTCTTCATCTACGGGCTTTACCATATAATCATCAGTTCCCGATAGGAATCCTCTTTTTTTGTCTGCCGGTGCTTCCTTTGCCGTAACCATGAGTATGGGGAGCTCGGAACCGCCGTCGCGGAGAGCTTTTGTAAATTCATAGCCGTCCATATTCGGCATCATAACGTCAAGAAGCACGAGGTCAACATGCTTGTGATCCATTATTTCAAGGGCGTCAAGACCGTCCTTTGCAAGGATCGGATTATATCCTCCGCGGCGCAAGACCGCCTCCATCAGAAGCCTTGTGCTTCTGTCGTCTTCAACAACAAGTATGTCGAACATATTTCTCCTCCTTATTCCCCTTTTAGTTCAATAACCGTGGGTTTATGACCCGTATTCGGAAGAAATTTTTCGAGAATATCGCTCATTTTAATCTTCAGACTGGAGGTGTTGACACAGGGATGGCATCCGAGGTATTCTTCTTTCATTATATCTTTATCTATGAGAAGATTTATTTTCCGCTCTTTGTCGTTCATAAGACCGAGAACGGTTACCGCACCGGGGCGCAATCCCATAAGCTCATGGAGAAATTCTTCGGGAGCGAATGAAAGACGCGCGATTCCGAGGGCATGGGAGACCTCCTTGGTTTTGAAATGCTTATCACCGGGCATCAGAAGCAGGTAGAATACTGTTTTCTGAGAATTGCAGAGGAAAAGATTTTTGCACATCTTTGTTCCAAGCTCTCCGTCGATAAGCTCGCAATCGGCAATTGTAGCCGCCGCGTCATGATCCACTCGCTCATATCCTATGCAAAGCTCCTCCAGCTTTTTATATGTATCAAGCTCGAGCTCTGTGCGCTCGCTGTCCTTTCTGTCTTTATATACCTGCATTTTATACCCCCCTTGACATTGCGAAAGCTTTGTTATATAATTATATAATATAATAATAACCTAATTTCACATATATTTCAAGCGTATTTTAAAATATTTAAAGACTTTTTAAATTTTTTCCGTTTTTTGCGGATATTTTTATTGAATTCAAAAGACAAGGACACATTATGAACCTGAAAAAAACATTTGGCAGCATCGCGCTTCTGCTGGCGGCGATAATCTGGGGCTTTGCCTTTGTTGCGCAGACATCGGGAGCTGAGACTATCCCGACCTTTACATTTAATTTTCTAAGATCCTACATAGCTTTTGTTTTTCTCGGCATTTTTATTGCCATAGCGTCCTTAAAGAAGCCGTATATGCTTCCGAAGACGAAGGAAACAAAAAAATCACTGATAATCGGCGGAATCTGCTGCGGGATCGCGCTTTTTGTGGCAACGAGCTTTCAGCAGTATGGCATCAGTCTTTATCCCGAAAATGCCGGAGCTTCGGGGCGTTCGGGATTTATAACTGCTCTTTATGTCGTTCTCGTTCCTTGCTTTAGCGCGATCATCTTCAGACGTAAAATACATCCGCTTGTATGGGTAGGAGTTTTCATCGCAGTTGGCGGAATGTATCTGCTTTGCTTCGGCGGCGGATTTTCGAGGCTCTATATC
>JAFTXK010000009.1 GCA_017461635.1 Clostridia bacterium
GATTTTCCTTTGCGTATGTGATGAGTGCATCGGTCATGTTCGAGGTATATAGAGTACGGAGCGTAACGGGAAGGGTAACATCTATGCTTTTTATTGCAGGATCGAGAATGATGTCAAGCACAGCGGTGCCGTCATATGTCTCCTTTTGGATACCGTTTGTAATGCCTGTAAGATCAACAACACCTTCGGTTCTCTCATTTCCGTCTCTCCACAGAGTGGAAAAAGCAGTGCATCCGCTGAAAGCACCCCAGTCAATTCGGGTCACCTGCTTACCAATCCGCACGTCCTTGAGGGCAGTATGCCCTATAAATGCTTTGAACGAGATCTTTCCGATGTTGTCTCCTACTATAACATGCTCTATCTGAAGCTTATAATCCTCCCAGGATGATCCCTCATCGCAGTAGGTAAGAGAACCGGATTCATTATATGTGGTTTTAAGAGATGTCAATTCAAGGGTCTTAGTATCATCATAGTAAGCCCAATATGTATCAACGACAGGAGAACCTTTATATTCGCCGCTCATGTGTCCCCAAGCGGTTGCGCCTGTGTGATCAAATTCTGCAGGCGGAGTAACAGGCACGGGAACATAAGTTGATCCGGCAGTACTGTCCGTGTTCGAATTCCCCGAGGATTCCGAGGGGGCAGGCTTTGTGCCTTTGATTTCTTCACCTGTTTCGATATTTATAAATGTATAGCCGTTTGCCTTGGCGAATTCCTCGGCCTTTGAGCCTGCATAAGCCTTAATGGCAGGGAAGGTCGCGGATGTACCGAAAACGGCGTCGGATTCAAACTGCGTATCCATTCCGAGAATGGTAAGGGTCTTCAGCTTTTTGTTTGTAACGATAGATTTGTCTTTAAGCAGGGTAACTCCTGCGGGTATTTCGAGCTCTGTAAGCCCCGTATCCTTTACGAATTCAACGGGGAGCTCGCCATTAAGTGAGGGATTCAGAATGATCTTTGTCATCTTACCAATTCCGTCGAAGCAGTGGGCATAAAATGATGTGATATACCGAAGATCAAAGGTTCCCGCCTCGTGCTCTGTTCCCCTTACATAAATCGATTCAAGAGAAGATGAGCTTTCAACTCCCAGATTGCTGATCGATGTGAGAGATGTAGGGAGCTCAATGCTTTTCAGATTTTTCATCGCGGTAAAGCCGCCGAATTCGGTGATGCCATCTCCGATTATGATCTTTACAGCCTCGGCATAGGTAGGCAGAGCCTTGTTCCATGCCGCCCAGTCGTGTGTGACGGGGTCGATATTGCTGATGGATGTTGAAGAGATCTTATCGGTAGCCGCAGGATCTATCTCAAAGGTAAGAGTGCCGTCTGCCGTCATTGTCCATTTGATGTTTGTTTGATTTTTTGCTTTATCAACAGTGTATCCTGTTCCGGGTGTTGCCGCACTTGCCGTGATGATAAAAATTGTGGTAAAAATAACTGTCAGCAAAACAAATAAAATATTTCGTTGTAGCTTTCTCATTTTCATGTTCCTTTCTGTATTTGGGATTGTATCATAATTTTATCTGTTTTGAGTATTACAGTCCATTGTATTATGTCTTAAATATATTGTATAATGTCTTATTTTCGTTGGTGTTATTATATAAAAGAAGGTGAACAATAGATAATCACCGAAAACTGAAAATTATAATTCTAAATAATAGATAACCTCGAAAAACTTCAATTGAATAACTAAACAATAATTTAGCGAATACTTACTATTCGACAAATTATTGTTTAGCGAAATAAAACAGCCGCATTTTTGGGGGTGATCCCAAAATGATATGCACCCCAAAAGTTAGACATTTTTGGGGTGCACATCATTTTGATGCGGCTGTTTTATTTAAGCGTTTTCTTATATTGTCCGGGGCTCATACCGACATGCTTTTTGAACATTCGGTTAAAGGTTGAGATATCTTTATATCCGCTGCTTTCCGCTGCTTGGGCAACTCCGTATCCCATTTCAAAAAGCTCCTTTGCGCTTTCTATCCTTGTTATTATAAGACATTCCTGCAGGGTTTGACCTGTTTCCTTTTTAAAGAGGGTAGAGAGATATTTTCTGTCAAGACTTAGCTCCTCTGCAATATCTGATATTTTTAGATCGCTGTTACCGTATCTGCCCGAAATGAGTTTCTTTGCGGCTCTTACATGATTATTCGGAAGCTTCTCGGTTGAAAACAGTGCCGCATAAAGTTCGAAAAGCCTTGCCGCAAGATAGTATTCGCGCATTATTGGCATTTCCTCGGATTTTTCCATCTTAATAAATATATCGCCGGGAGCGGAGAATACCGGAGGAAGAGATGAAAAGCTTTCGCTGAGCTTTCCGTCAAAGGCGACCCAATGATAAAACCAAGGATCGTTTTTATCGGCTTGGTAGGAAGCTTTTTCGCCGGGAAGAATTATAAAGGCTTCGCCTGCTTTGACCTTATATGAAAAATGGTTTTTATATAGTACGCCGCTTCCCTTTGATACATAGTGGATAAGAGTAAAAACCTCTCCGTACTGGAAATCCATTTCACCCATAGAGCATTGCTTATGACCGACCTGACGGGGATTGAGATCCAGAAAATGCTGATTTCTGACCGGTATATACTTATAATTTAATCCGTTATCAAACTTTTTACCCATTTTTTTGCTCCTTTTTTGCGAGGATAAGACATTATACCACATTTGCAAGACATAATGCAATGGTTTTTGTTTAAAAATATTATAAAATTTAATTGACACAAAAATCATGAAAAGGAGAGATTTTCAATGAAAAACATCAAAAAAATTGTCCTTATTGCGGTTTCTTTCATAGTTTTTGCTTCGATTGCGGTGCTTGCCGCAGGAGCAGAGCTGGTGACTGAAACATTTGCGGGTGATACCGAGGGTACATATGTCACTATGACTTATGACACGGTGAAATTTTCCATGACTATCACCCATGATAATCCTAATTGGCAGGAGCTCCAGCCGGTTACGGATTCGGGTAACAGCACTGTTCAGGATTTCCTTGATAAGTACAGAACCGAGGTAGAGTCCATCGATATCGGCAAATTCAGCAAAATACAGATCTATACAAAGCTTGGAGCCAAGCTTTTTGAGGGTATGACAGCTCTCCGTAGCGTCCATTTTGCCGCAGGGCAGGATATTATTCTGAACCATCAGTATTCCTATAAAAAATCCGGTATTTTCAGCGGTTGTACAGCCCTTGAAACTGTTTGGTTCGGAGATGATATCAACAAAATTGAGGGATGCGCTAATTTTACAGGCTTTGGCAGCAGAGATCCCATGGATTATTTTATGAAGGATCTTTTTCTGAACTGCGAATCTCTTACATCGGTTATTTTCCCCAAGCAGGATTATTTTACGGCAATCGACAGTACTACCTTCAGCGGTTGTACAGCACTTAAGAGCGTAACTATCCCCGCTAATTTCACCACTATCCCTGATGATGCATTTAAAGACTGCACTGATCTAACAATAAAGACGGACATCGGAACAACGGCATTTGATTTTTCGGTTGCAAATGAATATTTCAAATATCTTTGGGATACAAAGCCCGATATAAGCAAGGCACATGACCACGGATATCTTATTCAGATGTCGAATAAGGTAGCATCAGATTCAAATATTAAATGGGAACTACATAACGAGGGTACGGCGGCAAATCCCGAATACACGCTTTATTTATATATTGATGATACCGTTGATTCCACAAACACTGTTATTCATTCCGGATGCAGGGATTGGACGGGAACAACGCCCAATTCAAACTACGTCGGCTCTGACGGATATGTGAAAAATCCCGGCTGGATAGGCTCGGCTCAATATCAGTATCAGGCTTATTACTGTGCGGATGTTCCGAATACAAGCATAAAAAGGGCTGTTATCGGTGACGAAATCACCGCCTTTGCAAATGCCGGTGGTATACTTCTCGGTCTTACGGGGCTTGAAACCGTTGAGCTTCCTGCTTCGCTTACGCAAATGCAGTACCCTGTATTTACGGGATGTTCCTCTCTTTCAACTGTTTATATTAGAGATACAGACAGTGTTCCGGTGAAGGGAACTGTTGACCTTAGCAAGATTTCTTCTACCAGAATAAACTGGTGCTGGTATTATTTCGGCGGCTGCTCGTCGGTTGAACAGTATATCTTCTATGAGGGATTCAATTCCTCGGGTAATATTGCAGGCGGAACATTCCAAAATAATACGAGCTTAAAATCCATAAATCTCAATTCAAGAAACGTAGGCACTATTGGTAAAAATGCCTTTCTTAACTGCACATCACTTGAAAAGGTAACTCTCGATGATTCCGCAACGGCAATTTCCGTAACATCGTTTACGAACTGCACGAATCTCAGGGAGATAGAATTCCTCGGAGATAGCATTACGATTGCTGTTGACAGTGCGGCAACCGACAGGGCAGGGGTTACTGCGAATAACAGCGCAAATTCCTTCCAAAATTGTCCTAACCTCACAAAGCTCAGTGCTCCCATTGGCTCGGATGCTCATGCTTTCGCTATAAAATACGGCTTTGATACCACTCACGAGATAATAACCACAAATAATGATGCGCTTCTTGCTTTCAATCCCGAAAACGGAGCAGTGACGATCACAAAGGTAGGCACTGAATACGCTTTCTATTATGATGACGCAAATGCGCAGAGGTTTTTCGATGCTTACAGAACAGATATAACCTCGGTAAAGGTAGGCTCGGGCTTCGGAAAGCTTTCGGGATCGAGCACTATCGGTATGTTTGAGGGCATGACAAGCCTTGTCAGCGTAAACTTCCCCGAAAATCAGAGGTTTTCGGATTATTATAAGGAAAACAGTGTTGTTGTGGGCTATGGCTCTCTATTTAAGGGCTGCACAAGTCTTACAACGGTTTGGTTCGGCGGAGAGGAAGCTAAAAAAGAAGGCGTTGTTGATTTTTCGGGCATGAGATCGAATAAGGACGATACGCCCTGGGCTTTAACGATGAGCCTATTTGAAGGCTGCAGTTCAATTGTGACGGTGATCCTTCCCGATCTTGTCTCTTCGGGCGATGGTATAGCTCCGATGGTATATACCGATACCTTCGCAGGCTGCAGTGCCCTTCAGAGCATTGTGATTCCTTCTGCTTTTTCCATTGAGGACGGTGCATTTGATAATTGCGCATCGATTAAGACCATTGTTCTTCAGAATGGCGGTTTCGCCGATTCCGAAGATATGATATTCCCCGATATTGAAGGGCTCAGCGTTATCTGCGTTTCCGATACTGTTGCCGAAAGCTTAAATAAGGCTTATACAAATACCGAGGCTGTTGCCATTGACAATACCGTAACGGCATACGGATTCTCTATCCGTCTTAATACATATAATGGTCTCAGAGGTGTATTCTCTTTTGATGAAGCGAGAAACAAAACACTCGCAAATATCGGTGTTGAGCTTCAGGAATACGGCGCACTTGTTGTTTCAAGAGAGCAGTATGAAGCATTAGGGTCTGTAAAGATCGGTAAGATCTCAACAGGTTATGTTACAAATGCCGCTGCCGTTAAGAAGATCCCCGTATATATAAAGGGAGCAGAAAATAACGGCATGGTGGGCAGTCTTCTTCCAAGCAGTACCTCTGATATTAAGAATTTTGCTGTTACAGTAGTGAAATTCGCAGATAATTTCGATAGCGATCTTTATATGTGCGCGTATTCCGTTTATAAAGATCCTTTCGGAGAGGAATATATCGAATATGCGAATTACGGTGAAAATGTGCCTGATTATGAATTTATCAGTCTCTATGATATGACCCTTAATATGTATAAGGCAAATGCTGAAGGAATACTTAATAAGGTTGTTGATGAAAAGGCGGTTTGGAACACGCTTATTCAGGGCACATATGTGATCGGAGACGTAAGAGAGATCACCCTTGCCGAGGGAGTTTCAATGATGGTTGTTACCGATGCGGAGGGTGCAAATTATGTATTTGTACGCGGAGCAGACAAGACAACAGCCGAGGCTTATAGGGAAGATGCAACTGAGAAAGCGGCAGAAGCAGGCTATACTGTTGCCGATACCTTTGCAATTGCGGTAACTGATATAGCGAATTACGATGCAGGCTATGTAACACCTGCAGAGGCGAAGACATATGAGACATCTGTTGGTCCTACATATGCTTATAATAAGGCCACGCACAAGGCCCAGCATCCGCAGGGAATGACTACCGACGGCGAATATATCTATATCTCACTTACCCGTGTGATACTGAAGATCAGAATTTCCGACGGTGAAGAGGTTGGTAAGTTTACCGTTTCCGATGAGCTTATCGAGGCGAGCGGATTCCATATGGGTGATATGGTTTATCATGACGGAAAGCTTTACGGCGGTCTTACGGGATGGAGTACCGACAAATCATACTTTGGCATTATTGATGTTGATGATCTTAAAGGAAATGTGAGCGATGAGATCCTCTATGCCGCCTATCTCCCCGAAGGAAAAGGATTGGGAGAGGGCTATCATCTTAGCGATGGTTCTTCAAAATATTCCATAGGCGGTATTGACGGCACAGCCAAGGGAACTATTCCCGGTAAGGGATATATCGATGCTGACGGGAATGTGCATGAGGATAATAAGGTCTATCTGCTTACCTCCTTCTCGGGAGGTACAAACGGTGCTTCAACTGATACCGCTTATGATAATGATAACTATATGATAGGCGCGTATTCATTTGAAGAAGTCCTTGCCGCGGCGAAGCCTCTCACTGCCGCGAGAGTAAAGAGCGAGGAGACAGCCGAGGTAGTAAGCAAATACCGCATGTTCGTATATACAGGTGCTTGCGATTACGGAGCTCAGACCCTTGAGGTGGATAAGGATACAGGCGATTATATTATGAATATGTATGGCAGAACTAGCGACAGCGTTTATCCGAATGTTAAGAACGGAGCGATAGTTATTGACGGAGCAAAGATGCTCTATACAGATACCATTGATGTAGGTCAGAGTTCTCCTAATGCCGATGCTCTTGCGAGAGCTGAGCTCTATATGGATGCAGACGGCAATTATCCCACAGAGCTTTTTATGACGCTGAAATGCCATTGCGATAAGAATGATATTAATGCTCATGACAAGATCGCATACGGCGATACAGGATATGCTTTCAGATTCTGCGATCATATCCTGACATCATATCCGCAGGGGTGTATCTCTCTTGGAAATGACTATTATTATACTCTCAATGCAGTCTCGGGAAGCAGTGATACCGTAGGCTGGCCTTGTATGATCACTCTCAGAAAGCTAAATCACTATATCGGGGCTTGGTCTTATTCGGCAGTTAACTAAGAATTGCTGATTTATTTGAATTGATCTAAAAAGTAATTCCGCCCATTGGGAAAGATATCCCGATGGGCGGAATATTTTTACTCATCCTCGATCAGCATTAACTGATAGGTTCGGCAGCCCATATAAGCACTTATGCTTTTAAGAGTGCTTAGCTTTGGGTCGGTTTTTTCGCGTTCTATCAGACTGATTGAATCTGTGCTGAGACCGCAGTTTGCGGCGAAGGCTTCCTGTGATTCGCCGTGTTCCTTTCTGTAGGCTTTGATGTTTTTTGAGATTACACTGTTTTCGGGCATGATATTGACCCTCCTTATGTATATAGTAGAACTTTTTACAAAATTCGACAACCGACTGCGGTACGGATCAGAAATTTTTTCAAAAGTCCTCCATAA
>JAFTXK010000165.1 GCA_017461635.1 Clostridia bacterium
AGAGCGCGACCTTGCCAAGGTCGAGGTGGCGGGTTCGAGCCCCGTAATCCGCTCCATAAAGCAAGAAACCACACTTCGGTGTGGTTTCTTGCTTTATGGAGCGAATTATGGGTGCGAGACCCGCCTTCAAGCCGTATGAGGATAAATAATCAGGATGAATAAAAGAACGGCTTGACACCCAAGCCCTGCTTGGGATGGGTTCGAGCCCATCAAATGAATAATGAAGTCGCTTCGCTGATGAATAATTGTGGCTTTTTGTTTCGATCAGTGAACTTATAATTCTGATTCAATAATATTTATGATTAGGTGCGGAACATCCTCATCCGTCACGGCGAATAAAAACATCTTGCTACGGTTAGGTATTCCGCCGTGCCACCTTCCCCCTCTTGGGGAAGGCTAAAATATAAATTGTTCATTCATATAAAGACATACAATTTGCAGTAATTGTATGTAGAAAAAGAGAGAAACGGTACCTACAATATAATGGGTTTATTTGTGCGAAAAATTATTGTTTGGTGTTTGATTTTGAGTTTTTAGATGGTGACAACTGTTTATATGAGGAGCTTTTACAGTTCTTTTTTATAATTCTGTGGGATTTTTTGAAGAATGTCACTTTTTTACTTGAAAATATCATTTTAATGATGTATAATATTCAATGAAATATTAGAAAACAGAGGTAAATATGTCAAGTTTAATTGAATTTATAAACAGTCATTGGGATGATTGCATCAAGGAAAACAGGCAGGATGAGGAGAACGGTTCTCTTCTCGGAATGCCCTATCCTTATACTGTTCCCGCGGTGGGACATTTCGACGAGATGTATTATTGGGATACATATTTCACAAATGTTGGGCTTATAATCTCCGATCGTGCCTCTCAGGCGAAATATAATACAGACAATATGCTTTATATGATCTCCCGTTACGGCTATATGCCAAACGGAAACAGGACCTTTTATCTTTCTCATTCTCAGCCTCCCTTTCTTTCTATGATGGTTTATGATATCTACCGTTACTATGGTGACAAGGCTTGGCTGAGGGGGGCATACGAGGCTCTTCTTACCGAATATGATTTCTGGATGACAAAGCGCATTACGCCTGCGGGGCTTAACTGCTATGGGGATGATTCGGACAGAGAAAGGCTGATCGAGCATTCTTATCATCTCGAAAGACGCATGGGGATAGATCTTTCGGCATATGACAGGGAAAAGCTGGGGCTTCATTATTTTGTAATGTGCGAATCAGGTTGGGATATCAATACCCGTTTTGGGCTTGAGGGTTATAATTTTGCTCCTGTTGATCTCAATTCCCTTATGTATGGCTTTGAAAAGAATATGGAGTATTTTTCTTTGGAGCTTGGTCTTGACTGTGCTTCAAAATGGGCAGGCGCGGCTGAAAAGAGAAGGGCTCTGATGCTAAGCCTTATGGACAATGGAGAAGGGCTTCTTCTGGACTACAATTTTGTTACGGGAAAGCTCAGCGAGAACTTTTCTGCGGCTTCTCTTTATCCTCTTTTCCTCGGCGTTGCCGATAAGAAGAATTCCGAAGCTGTGATGAAAAATCTTCCGAGGCTTGAAGCAGAATACGGTATTCTTGCAAACGAAAAGAATGATACCGAGGGCTCTTTCCAATGGGGGTATCCAAACGGCTGGGCTTGCCATCAGTATATTGCTTATATGGGACTTGACTTTTACGGATACAAGAAGGATGCAAGACGATTGGCTGAGAAGTTTGTCAGTGCAACCGATAAGATCTTTTCGGAGACGGGTAATCTTTGGGAAAAATACAATGTGCTCGAAGGCTCATGTAATGTTGCCGATGAATACAAGATGCCGGCAATGATGGGCTGGAGTGCGGGAGCATATCTTGCCGCAAGGAAATATCTGGAGGATTGAACACAAAATAGCAAAGCTTTATTAAAAAATAAATACACCCTTTTCGTTGTCCTTTGAGGAAAAGGGTGTATAATATTATAAGATATAAAAAGGCAGGAGAGTAAAATGAAACTGAATTATAAGCGTACGATACTTATAGGGCTTGCTTTTATGTCCATTCTGGCATTTTGGCAGTTCTATGACCAGGTCATTCCCTATATTCTTGAGAACGTTTTCGGGCTCAGGACCTTTGCGGCGAACGCGATTATGTCTATTGACAATATCCTTGCGATATTTATGCTTCCTCTTTTCGGCGCGATCTCGGACAGGACAAGTTCGCGTCTCGGCAAGAGAACTCCTTATATTCTGTTCGGCACTATTGCGGCGGTGATTCTGATGGCGGTGCTGGCTTTGATGGAGCAGCAGCGCAATTTCTGGGGATTCTTCTTTGCCCTTTTTGCACTGCTTGTGACCATGGCGGTCTACCGTACTCCTGCGGTGGCTTATATGCCCGATGTTACCGAAAAGCCTCTGCGCAGTAAGGCAAATGCGATCATAAATCTGGTCGGTTATCTCGGCGGTATTTTTACCACGGTTGTGATGATGTTCATGCTGAAGAGTGAAAAAAATGAGAACGGAGAGTCGGTTTATTCCGAGGGGCAGTCCTTTCTGCCTGTTTTCCTTGTGGTTGCGGCTTTTATGCTTATCACCGTGTTGATAATGGTCTTTACGGTCAAGGAAAATAAGCTTCCTCATGTTAAGGATGAGATCGATGAGAAAGAGGCGGCAGGGAAGGGCAAAAAGATGCCGAGAGAGGTTTTTCGCAGTCTGGTGCTGATACTTCTGTCGGTATTCCTCTGGTTCATGGCATATAATGCGGTGACTACTGCGTTTTCACGTTATTGCGTTCAGATATGGAATGTTGATCTCGGCGCTTCTTCGAGCTATCTTTTGGTGGCGACCGTTGCCGCTATTGCCGCCTTTGTGCCTTTGGGCTTTATTTCAAGCTACTTGGGAAGAAAAAAGACTATCCTTTTGGGTATTACACTTATGACGGTCTGCTATTTTATTGCGATATTTATTAAGGAGCAAACACCTCTTATGTATGCCATTTTCGGCATTGTTGGAATTGGCTGGGCGGCGATAAATGTAAATTCCTTCCCCATGGTGGTTGAGATGAGCACGGGAGCGGATGTTGGCAAATACACGGGCTTTTATTATACCTTCTCCATGGCGGCGCAGATCACAACTCCTCTTCTTTCGGGATGGCTTATTGACAGTCTCGGATGGGGATATTCGGTGCTCTTCCCCTATGCGGTCCTTTTCTCCGCTCTCTCCTTTGTTACTATGCTTTTTGTGAAGCACGGAGACACAAAGCCGCAAAGGAAAGCTTCGGTTATTGAAAGCTTCGGTGAGGCTGACTGATATGTGGGCGTTAATTATTGCTATTAATATTATTGCTGTTACCCCTGTTCTTTTTTTGGCGTTTCTTTTTCTCGTTGCGCCATCGAGCCGTAAGCATGCTGACAGGCAGATCCTTGACGGAATGTTTATTGCCCACAGGGGGCTTCACGGCATTGAGCCCGGTACGCCTGAAAATTCTCTTGCGGCATTTCGTGCGGCGGCAGAGCATGGTTTTGCTATCGAGAATGATATTCATCTGACACGTGACGGCGAGGTCGTTGTATTTCATGATGACGATCTTTATCGCATGTGCGGTATCCACGGCAGACCTGAGGACATGACACTTAACGAGCTTAAGAAGCTTTGTCTTGGCGGTACTGAGGAGAAGATACCGACCCTTGCGGAATGTCTTGAGGTCATAGACGGCAGAGTGCCGCTTTTGATCGAGTTTAAATGTAAGAGCGGCAGTGCCGCGCCTCTTTGCGAGGCGGCAGATAAGATCCTTTCGAATTACAACGGCAAATATTTTATCCAGTCCTTTTATCCATTTGTGCTTTCTTGGTATAAGAAGCACAGAAAGGAGATATGCCGCGGTCAGCTTTCCTCGGCTTTTAAGAAGGATAAGCTGCACATGCGCATGCTGGGATTATTGCTTTTTAATTTCCTTGCAAGACCTGATTTCATTTCTTATGAGTTTTCGCATAAAAATGAATTCAGCCGCAGATTTTGCGCTTTTCTCGGTGCTTTTTCTGTGGGGTGGACCTTCAGAAGCCAGAGGGATATTGATGATTGTAAAAATGATTTCGGTACTTTCATTTTTGAAGGGTTTATACCGAAAAAATAAGGTGGAATTTTTTTAATTCCACCTTATTTTTTTTCGATGTGTTTCTTGATAGCTTCAAAGGAGGCATCGCTGATATCATGCTCGATCTTGCAGGCGTCCTCGGATGCGGTCTCTTCATCAACACCGAGACTCATGAAGAATCTTGTGATAATGGTATGGCGTTCATAGATCTTTTCTGCAATAGCTCTGCCTTCCTCTGTCAGCGTGATCAGTCCATCCTTATCAACTGTTATATATTCACCGCTTTTCAGCAGGCCCATTGCGCGGCTTACGCTGGGCTTTGAATATCCCATATATTCGCCTACGTCGATGGCTCGCACTGCACTGCTTTTCTTCGAAAGACGCAAAATAGTTTCGAGATACATTTCTCCGGATTCCTGTAAGCGCATTATCACACCTCCTTTTCTTTATAATAGGATACCATATAATTATGAATTTTTCAAGTATTGCGATGTAAAAAACGAAGAATAACGATTGTTTTTATGCCGAATATTTGTAGGAATAATGTATAAAGCTTACTTATAGCGGATTTCAGTTTGTAAATAATTTGCAAATTTCTGTCGGGAAATGTTGATTTTTGTTCTATGGAATTATCAATATATCCCATGGAGTATTATTTTTTAGGTCTATAACAGATATAATATATTCTATAAGATCAAATCATTTGAGAGGTTTATTATATTATGAACAAAAAAGAGCAATTCCTTATTGATATGGGAAAAAGGATGGCAAATCTCAGAAAGGGCAAGAATTTATCTCAGGAAAAGCTTGCCGAGGAAGCCGGGGTTACTGCTCAAATGATCTCAAATGCGGAAAGGGGAGTTAAGGCTCTGCGTCCCGAGAATCTTTACAAGATCAGTACTGCGCTTGATGTGAGCGCCGACTATCTGCTTTCGGGAAAGGCAAGTGACAGCGAAATGTCGCTTATAATGCGTAAATTAAGCCTGATGACACCTGAGCAATTTCAGATGACTGAAGAAATCATTGACAGATGCCTTACTCTTTGCAATTTGAATTCTGATACATGGAGGAAAAACAATGTTTGAGCACTTTGACGAAAAGGAATATAACAATATCTGCGCGAAATATTATGACATGGTTTATAAATACTGTTTTTTCAGGCTTCGGGATAATGATTATTCCATGGAAGCCGCAAATGATGTAATGGTAGAGCTTTATAAAAAATGGATATGGATCGATAAAGGCGATAAGATACCCAACTGGCTTATGAAGACAGCCGAGAATATGGTTAAGCGGATACAGCGCGAGCTTGCAAAGCCCGATAATAACGCTATTTCTATTGAGGAAGCGGAAGAGAACGGAACGCTTCATTTGGTGGATGATACCGATCTTATGCTTGAAATATTGAATAAGGACTTTGATCTGGAGGCAGAGCTGAATAAAATTGCGGATAAGCTGCCTGAGGAATACAGAAAATTCTTTATCATGCACTATATTCAGAAGATAGGGATAAACGATATAGTTAAGATCCTGAATCTTAATTACGGCAAAGTTCGGATCAGAATAAATAAGGCTAAGATGTTGGCTTTACATATCATCAAAAATGACTATAATTAAATTCGGATTTTACATGCTTTTGGTTTGAAGCGGTATTACTGCTCTCTATCATCTTCGAGAAGGTCGAAAACCGCATCGAAAAAATGTATCGGTGAAAGATCAAGCTCATTACATTTTTTAACAAACCTTTCTATTTTTTCATGATCTTTGGATAGATCATGGGCAGATGACAGAACGGTTATTTCTTCATTTATGACTTCTGCCATTATCACACCATAGCTTCTGTAAACCTTTCCGTCAATACAGTATTCATCTTTTACTGTGTAATAACGGCTTTTCATTCAATCATCCCCTAACTTTTGTCAATCTTCAATTGATATGTAACTCCTCCGCATTCGGGTATATATAGTGATCTTATCCGAATTTCGGATGGTCTCATTTAATATGTTAGAGCTTTCTCTCTTTTTCGACAACCGATTACATTACGGATCGGCAGAGGTTTTTTCTTAAAAAAGCGGTAATACCGAGACCGATAAAGATTTGTTGGTCTCGTAAAATTCGGATTTTTTCGAAAAATCATATTCGGAAAAGTTTTCTATGGATATTTTTCGCTTGGAGTGTAAACAATAACCTTGGAAATCCCACAAAGTGGTTTTTAAGGAGTTATAAAATGAAAGCAACAGGAATAGTCAGAAGAATTGACGACCTTGGACGAGTAGTCATACCTAAAGAAATCCGACGCACAATGCGTATCCGCGAGGGCGACCCGCTGGAGATCTATACAGACAGGGAAGGGGAAGTTATCTTTAAGAAGTATTCACCTATTGGTGAGCTTGCGTCCTTTGCGGCGCAGTATGCAGAGACACTGCATAAGACCTGCTCTCTTTCTGTAGTTATTTGCGACAGAGACGCGGTTATTGCCTGCTCGGGTGTGCCCAAGAAGGAGTATGCCGATCACAGGCTTTCAAGCGAGCTTGAGGGCATTATTGAAGGCAGAAATCTCTATGTTTGGAATGAGGGAAATGAGAAGATCCCCGTTACAGCGGATGGCGGTTCTCATTTTGTTAGCTGTGCGATGCCCATTATGAGTGAAGGCGACATCATCGGCTGTGTTGCGTCTCTTTGCCCTATGAGCGGAGACAGACCTGCTGAGCAGACTGCTACAGATATTGAAAGTAAGCTTATCCTTACCGCCGCCGGGTTTCTCGGCAAACAGCTTGAGAGCTGAAAAATATGACAAGAGCGAAAACTCCCTGAAACGCATTTGCGCCAAAGGGAGTTTTTTGCTGTTGATGGGTTGAATTTTTGCGTCCATTTAAAGCAAAAATATCTTTTCCGACAATATTTTTGCTTTTTACTTGATTTTATGAGGAAAATGTACTATAATATATTATGTATATCTGTTTGTATTTTTTGGAGGTATATATGGAACGTGTATCGAAGCACAATTATTATCTTGATATAGCTCAGACGGTTTCCGAGCGGAGCACTTGTCTTCGCAAGCGTTACGGGGCTATTATAGTTAAGAATGACGTTATTGTTTCAACGGGCTACAACGGCGCGCCGAGAGGCAGGCAGAACTGCAGTGATATAGGTATTTGCCAGAGAGAGAAGCTGGGGATTCCGAGAGGGGAGCGATATGAGCTTTGCCGTTCGGTTCATTCCGAGGCTAATGCCATTATCGCCGCTCCGCGCGATCAGATGCTCGGTTCAACTCTTTACATGGTCTGCACAGAGCCCGGCACGGGTGAGATCGTCTCCGGCACGAGCAGCTGCATGATGTGCAAGAGAATGGTTATAAATGCGGGCATTGCAACAGTTATCATCCGTGATACCAAGGATGAATTCCGCATAATAGACGTAAATGATTGGATCGAGAATGATGATTCCCTCAGCGGCGTTTTCGGATACTGATACATAAATTTGTGAGGGATAAAAATGAACGCAACTCTTGAAAATAAGTCTGCGAAGCTGAAAATTGAGGAGATCGACAGCGATCCGCTGAAGGTCTGCTTTGTCTGCACAGGCAACACCTGCCGTTCGCCGATGGCAGAGGCTATTTTGAATGATCTCGGCAGAGTTCCGGAATATTGCACGATGTGTCCGCCCGAGCTTCTAAGAAAAAGGCGCATCAGGGCGAGTTCTGCGGGAATCTCCGCGATCGACGGGATGCCTATTTCGCAGAATGCTGTTACAGCTCTGAAGGATGCGGGTATCCCCGTTCATCCGGACAATGATTATCCGAATCACTGTGCGAAAATGGTGAATATTTCTGATTTTGCCTTAAATGATCTGATCATTGGCATATCTTCAAAGCATGCTATGGCACTGATAGGATATTATCCGCAGTTCGCTTCAAAGATAATCTGCATGGATGAGGATATTCCCGACCCATTTGGCGGTGATATCGATGATTACAAAGCTTGCATGGAGAAGATTCGCGCATCTATTGAGCGCATGTTTTTCGGAAAATGACGGATTTTGAGATAGTTAAGCTTGAAGAAAAGCATCTCGAAAGCACTGCGGAGCTTGAAGCACTTTGCTTTGCGCATCCATGGACTTCGGAGGGACTTAAGACACTTGTACGTGAAGGCGGCGTCGGCTTTGCGGCGGTGGAGAAGGAAAACGGACGTGTAATTTCATATGCGGGCATGGTAATGGCTGCCGATATGGCTGATATAACCGATGTTGCCACGCATCCCGACTGCAGGCGTCAGGGGTTATCAAGAGCGGTTATGGAGCGTATTTTGGGATACGCTAAAGAGCAGGGGATGACATCTGTTGCTCTTGATGTACGTGTTTCGAACTCGGGCGCGATCGCGCTTTATGAGGGGCTGGGATTTGAGATCGCGGGGAAAAGGCCTCGCTTTTACAGAACTCCGCCCGAGGATGCTTATGTTATGATAAAACAACTTTGATTTAGGAGAATTATGTATATACTCGGACTTGAAAGCTCCTGCGATGAAACCTCTGCCGCTGTGGCGGAGATGTCGGAGGAAGGGCGGTTTATCCGCTCGAATATAGTGGCGTCGCAGATCGACGTTCACAGACTTTACGGCGGCGTTGTTCCCGAGATCGCCAGTCGCGCGCATATTGAAGCTATATCGAAGATAACCTATGAGGCATTGGAAAATGCGGGGATAACCTTATCCGATGTGGGATGCATCGGCGTTACAGCCTTTCCGGGACTTATCGGTGCGCTTCTTGTGGGAGTAAATTTTGCAAAATCTTTGGCATATGCAAATGATATTCCGCTGGTTGCGGTGAATCACATACACGGTCATGTTTCGGCGGCTCTTCTTTCAGAGCCTGAGCTTAAACCTCCGTTCCTTGCCCTTGTGGTATCGGGCGGTCACACATCGATCTATAAGGTGAATTCCTATACCGAATATGAGGAGATCGGCTCGACCCGTGATGATGCGGTGGGAGAATCCTTTGACAAGGTTGGAAGAGTGATAGGTATGCCATATCCGGGCGGTGCGGCTCTTGATAAGCTGGCTTATGAGGGAGATCCAAAGGCGATAGCTCTGCCTTCGCCTGCTATCATTGGCGACAATCTCGATTTCTCCTTCAGCGGGCTTAAAACCGCGGCTCTTAACTATATAAATCAAATGGAGCAGAGAGGAGAGAATATAAATCGCGCTGATCTTGCGGCTTCCTATACACGTGCGGTGACGAAGGCTATTGCAAAGAAGATCTCGGCGGCACTTGATCAGACGGGAATGAAAACTCTTGTAATGGCAGGCGGGGTTGCGGCGAATTCGCATCTCCGAAGGGCTGTGGGAGAGGTTTGCGGAGCGAAAAAGGTACGCTTCGTTTGTACTCCTTTGAATCTTTGCGGAGATAATGCGGCGATGATAGCGGCATCGGCTTATTACGAATTCTTGAAGGGGAATTTTGCGGATACCTCTCTCAATGCTTCCGCTACAGAATAATATTTTAGGGCAACTTCCTCTTTTGGAAAAAAATCGATTTGTCAAGACCTTTTGGAGATTTTTTTGTTTTTTGTCAAAATGCACGATGTTTCAATTTCATCTAACAAATGAAAGAGTTTTCAACAGGACTTTTCCACAGGATGCGGAAAAGTCGGCGCAAAACTGTATTTTTTTGCAGTGTTTTTTTGGAAAAACAATTAAAAAAGCCGTAAAACAAGGGTTTGTCTGTGGAAAACCCTGTTGAAACTGTTGATAACTTTTTGGGATTTTCCGTGTGGAAAAATCTGTTCTTTGACGAAAAAAGGCATGGAAAGGACTGAAAAAGTGTTTTTTGACGAAATCGGCGAATTGAATAAAAAAGAAAATTATAATCGAAAAAAAGACAAAAAGCGAGTAAAATTTTCGGGGTGCGGATCGGAATTGTCAATTCCGATTCAGGCAGTGTTTGATAGACTTCGAATACTTCCGCTCCGAAGAAAATATATATAAATATAAAACAGAAAGGACAACCCCAAATGAATAACGATGAGTTGGAGATTATTGGAGACATTCATCAGAACCTCGGTACAGGGGATAATGCATCATCGCCAAGAGCGTATGTTTCGCCTGCCGTTATTAAAAGACTTCCCAGATATTTCAGATATCTGCGTGAGCTTATCAGAAACGGAAAGATGCGCATAAGCTCAGGTGAGCTTTCTAAAATCATGAACGTGACCGCTTCTCAGATCCGTCAGGATCTTAACTGCTTCGGCGGTTTCGGTCAGCAGGGCTATGGCTATAATGTCAAGTATCTTTATGCGAAGATCAGTGAGATACTGGGTGTGAATTGTAATTTCAGAGCAATAATTGTTGGCGCCGGAAACCTCGGACGCGCTCTTGTGAGAAATCCGATGTTTACCAAGCGCGGTGTTTCAACCGTCGCGATGTTCGATATCGATGAAAATCTTATCGGCGGTACTGTTGCGGGGGTGACTGTACATTCCATGGACGAGCTCGAGAATTTCTGCAAGGAAAATTCGATAGATATAGCAGTGCTTACCTTGCCAAAGGAATGTGCACAGGATACCACAGAAAAGCTCGTCAGAGCAGGCGTTTGCGGTATATGGAATTTTACCGGCAAGGAGCTGGAGATGAATCGAGAGGATATCAAGGTTGTAAATGTTCATCTCGGAGATTCGCTTATGACGCTTTGCTATGAGCTCAATCTTCGCAGAGAAAAGAAAGAGGATAACTGATAATTTGTGAGGGAAAAAGTGAAACTGACTTTTAATTATGGCAGCCGCGCCATGGTTTTGCCGGGGGCTGTGCTTGAAAAGATCGACAAGGCTTCTAAAAAGGATATCAAGCTGCTTCTTGTTCTTGCCTCGGATGCATCGCTCCTTGGGGAAGGAATGACGGAAGAGCTTATGCTCATAACGGGACTTAAGCGCGAAGAGATCGAGAGCTCTCTCGCTTTTTGGCGCGGTGCGGGCATTATTGAATTTGACGGCGAAGAGCTATCCGACAAAAGGGCGTCAGCACCGATAAAGAAGACAGCGAGGGCAGAAGAGCAAAAGAAGGAAAAGAAGCTGAGAAGCGAGGATTCTCTTCCCAGATATACCACAGAGGAGCTTAATGCTCTGCTTGAAAAACGCGAGGAATACAGCTTTCTTATCGGAGAATGTCAGCAGCTTTTCGGAAAGATATTTAATCCTGCCGAGATAAATATCGTTGTTGCACTTACCGATTATCTCGGTCTTGACAGTGAATACATACTGCTTCTTTTTGCTCATCTGGGTAAGCAGGAGCATAAGTCTGTCCGCATGGCGGAAAAGATGGCGCACCGTTTCCTTGACGAGGATATTACCGATGCGGAGACCCTTGGAGAGAGACTGCGTTTTCTTGAGGCGGCGGAGGAGACCGAGCGGAAGGTACGCGCTGTTTTCGGAATAAATTCGAGAGCTCTTACCAAAAAGGAAAAGGCTCTTATCGAAAAATGGCTTTCCGAATATCATTATGATTTTGAAATGATCGAGAAAGCTTATGAGATGACTGTGGACAGCACAGGCAAGCCCTCTTTGCCCTATGCCGGGGCTATAATGGATCGCTGGTTCAGCGAGGGTATTAGGACTGTTGCCGATGCCGAGCAAAATATTGAAGATCACAAGAAGAGCAAAGCAAGCGCGGGCGGCAGCTTTGATACCGATGAATTCCTTGAAGCGGCGCTGAAGCGCAGCTTTGAAGGAAGCTAAGGAGGTTTCGATGGGATACAGTTCTGAAAACGTAAGACGGGTCAAGGAGATATTTCAGAATAAATATCTGGCGGCGCAGAATGATGCACAAGCCAGAAAATATGAGCTTTGGGCTAAGCTGCCCGAGATAAGGGAGCTTGACATGGCTATATCTGCTCTGGGGCTTGAGGCGGTAAGAACCACGGTCGGAGGCGGAGAAAACGCCCGTCAAAGGATCATGGAGCTGAAAAAACAGAGCATTGAACTTCAGGAGGCGCGCAAAAATCTGCTTTTGTCAAAGGGGTATCCTGCCGACTATACTGCAGTTCATTACGAATGCGAAAAATGCGGCGACACGGGATATCTTGAGACCAAAATGTGCGACTGCATGAAGCGTGCTCTTATTCTTGCGGGCTATGAAAGCTCGGGGCTTGGAAAGCTGATGCAGACGCAGACCTTTGATTCCTTTTCTCTTGATTTTTACCGCGCAAAGTCGGAGATCTATGAGAAGATGAAGCATAATTTTGAATTTATAAAGCGTTTTGCCGAGGAATTTTCGACGGGAAAATGCGTTAATCTTGCTCTTTTCGGCGGTACTGGGCTTGGAAAGACCCATCTTTCCACTGCGGCGGCAAAAACCGTTATCGACAGAGGATATGATGTGCTTTATGTTACGGCTGTAAGCATGATCGCGGATTTTGAAAAGGAGCGCTTTGGCAGCGGTTATTCGGACACCGATGCCGGAAGTCTCGGAAGATATTACGATTGCGATCTGCTTATAATTGACGATATTGGAACAGAGGTTACAAATCAGTTTACAGTTTCGGTGCTTTATAATGTGATAAATGTACGGCTTGCAAAGCAGAAGTCCACCGTTATCAGTACGAATCTTGCCCCTGCGGAATTGCGCTCCAGATATTGGGATCGCATTGCCAGCAGGATCTTCGGCGAATATACTCCTCTTCTCTTTGAGGGAACAGACATCAGAATGCAGAAGCTGCGCATGAAAAACGGAAACTGAATAAAAGATCGGTATGCGGAAATAATAAAAGCATACCGATTTTTATATTTGGAGGATCTATAATGGAAAAAACACCCGAACTTCTATGTTATATTTATAAGAATGTTAAGATGGGCTCGGACGCGATCGTGGATCTGCTTCCCAAGGTTGAGGATTCCAATTTCAAGACTGCTCTCACCGAACAGCTCAGCGGCTATGAAAAATTTGCGAGCGAGGCTGAAAAACAGCTCACGCCTCTCGGAGTTAAGCCCAAGGAAGAGCCGATGATGAAAAAAATGATGACCAAGATGGGCATAGCAATGAACACTAGGGCAGACGCGTCTGTGGGGCATATGGCAGAAATGCTTAGTCAGTGTTCCACAATGGGTATTACAGACATGACAAAGCATGTCAGGGAATTTGAGGGTGAGGGATGCCCTGAGCAGGCTTTGATGCTGGGAAGAGAGCTTATTACCTTTGAACAGAATAACATTGAGAAAATGAAGACTTTCCTTTAAGCTTTTCGGGATCGGATAATAAGATTTCTCTGAAAACTTAAATTGAGAATGGTAAACAATAATTTATCGGGGAAAAGTAACTAATAGTTTATGAGATCCTTCGCCGAGGCTCAGGATGACAGTAATGTCCTATTCGCAATGTTTCTTACGTTAAATCACGGTCAACTTAACAGTAGGAAACCAAGTTGGCGATCCTTTATTGTCATCCTGAGCCTCGGCGAAGGATCTCATAGGGTTATTAACTAACTATCCTCTAAATTATTGTTTTGCATTTAAATTTAGAGTTTTTAGAGATTTCTTTTTAAATTGATCAATTTTTTAACAAAAATCGCCAAAGCTATTGACTTTATATTTTATAAGGGTTATAATAGTTGCGGGCGCAACGGTTGCGCTTGCAACTATTTTTTATGGAGGAAGAAAAATGCCATCGATTTCCAGATGTATAAATATCCTCAGCCGTGCTTCGGGAATGTTCCGCGCGGCAAATGTAAAAAACGAGGAGCTTAAGCCTTGTCTTCAGAGCTATATTCTTACTTTGACCAGAACTCCCGGTCTCTCTCAGGAACAGATCGCGCGAAGGCTTTGCGTTGACAAAAGCAGTGTGGCAAGGGCTCTTGCCTCTCTTGAAAAAATGGGTTATGTGGAGCGCAGAAGGCATGAGACCGACCGAAGGATAACTCTTGTATATCCAAGCGAAAAGGCGGTGGATGCCCGAGAGGGGATCAGGTCTGCTTACCGAGCTTGGAATGAATATATAAATGAAGCTTTTTCTGAGGAGGAAGCGAAGCAGTTTATTGAGCTGCTTGAAAAGGCTGCAGAGCGCGCCGCCGAATATGCTCAGCAAAAGCTCGATTCAGACGGCTTTTCCGAGGACGGCGGAGGTGAAGATAAATGAGGCTGATATTCAGATACATAAGACGTTTTATCGGCATGATGATCCTTGGGCTTCTTATCAAGATCATAGGAACGCTGATGGATCTGGTTTTGCCTTACATCCTTGCACATATTGTGGATAATGTTGTTCCTGCGGGAGAGCGAAATACAATTTTCTATTGGGGCGGCATTATGATAATCTGCTCTATAATTGCTCTTGTGGGAAATGTCATTGCAAACAGGATCGCCGCGAGAGTTGCCAGAGATACCACAAAATCCATAAGGCATGATCTATTCAAAAAGGTGATGTATCTCTCCTCCGAAAGACTGGACAAGCTTACTATTCCAAGCCTTGAATCCCGTCTGACCTCGGATACCTTTCAGATACACAGAGTTGTTGGCATGATGCAGAGGATCGGTGTAAGAGCTCCTATTCTTCTATTCGGAGGCATAGCACTTACACTGACACTTGATCCCGTACTTACCCTTATTATGGTGGCGACTTTGCCCTTTATCGGTATAACGGTCTATTTTGTTTCACGAAAGGGTATTCCCATGTTTACCGAGGCGCAGGCAGGTGTTGACAACATGACGAGAGTTGTTAGAGAGAATGCCCAGGGCATAAGAGTTGTAAAGGCACTTTCAAAAACAGATTACGAGCGCAGACATTTTGATGACGCGAACAGGAATCTTGTACGCCTTGAAAAGAAAGCGAATCTCACTATGGCTCTTACCAATCCCATGATGACGCTGTTCCTTAATATCGGTCTTGCGGGGGTCATACTCGTTGGTGCATACAGAGTTCAGGGAGGTCTTAGTGAGCCGGGTGTTATAATCGCTTTTATGTCCTATTTCACCATTGTGACCAACGCGATGCTGACGATAACAAGAATTTTTACAATGATGTCAAGAGGTACAGCCTCGGCTAACAGAATAAAGGAAGTTCTTGATCTTGAGCCCGATCTTCCCGTAATTGAGAAAGGCGAGCCTGCGGAGAATGACGGTTATCTTATATTCGAAGATGTCAATTTTTCTTATAATAAGGTGAAGAATAATCTTTCGGATATCAATTTTTCGCTCCCGAAGGGGGCAACTCTCGGTATAATAGGTTCTACGGGAAGCGGTAAATCCACGCTTATCCAGCTTATCATGCGCTATTATGACCCCGACAGCGGAAGGATTCTGGTTGACGGCAAGGATGTTCGCGCATATAAGCCCGAAGAGCTTCATGCTAAGATCGGAATAGTTCGACAGAATGATTTTCTTTATAATGACACCATTGAGGAGAATATCCGTTTCGGGCGCGACATTTCCCATGAGGAGATCGTGAATGCGGCGAAGATAGCTCAAGCCGACGGATTTATAAATGAGACGGAGGGGGGCTACTCTCATATGCTCACTGCCAAGGGAACCAATGTTTCGGGCGGTCAGAAGCAGAGACTTCTCATTGCGAGAGCTTTAGCGGATTCACCCGAGCTTCTTATTCTCGATGATTCCTCCTCGGCACTTGACTATAAGACCGACGCAACTCTGCGCCGTGCCATAAACGAGAATTATTCGGATACCACCACCGTTATCGTGGCTCAGAGAGTGAGCTCTATAATGAATGCCGATCTTATCCTTGTTCTTGAGAATGGAGAGATCATTGCCGCGGGAAAGCATGACGAGCTTATGCAGGACTGTGATGTTTACCGCGAGATCAGCGATACGCAGCTTGGAGGTGCGATCCTTGACTGATACAGTTAAAAACACAGATTTAAAAACGGAAAACGGACGCAAAAAAAGACTGCTTATACGCATGTTTTCATATGTTTTCCGCTATAAATGGCTTGCTCTTGCGGCACTTATTGTGATGCTGGCTTCAAATATCCTTGCTCTGCTTGGTCCGAGCCTTTCGGGTAAGGCGATAAACGCAATCGAGGCGGAAAGCGGAGTTGAGATCCCGAAGGTCATATATTTCTGCGTTCTTATGATCCTTGCTTATGTGGTATCGGCGGTATTTTCCTATCTCAATTCGATAATCATGGTCAATCTCAGCCAGAAGATAACCTATACCATGCGAAAGGAGATTTTTGAGCATCTGACAGAGCTTCCCGTTTCTTATTTTGATAAGACAGCCACGGGAGATATCATCAGTCATATTTCATATGATGTTGATACGGTTAACACCTCGCTTTCGACCGATCTGCTTCAGATGGATGCGGGTATAGTTACCGTTATCGGTTCTCTAATCATGATGCTTTCCATTTCGCCCATAATGGTTTCGGTATTTCTTTTTACCATTCCTTTTTCGATACTCTTTACGCGCTATAAGACCAAGAGGATCCAGCCATATTTCAAGGCTCGTTCGGGTAAGATAGGTGAGCTTAACGGCTATGCCGAGGAAATGCTTTCGGGGCAGAAGACGATCAGGGCTTACAGCCGAGAGGATGTTATAATTTCACGTTTTGATGCGAAAAATGAGGTTACAACAAAGGCTTATTATGATGCTGAATATCACGGCTGTGTTATAGGCCCTTCCATGAATTTTATCAATAATGTATCGCTTTCGCTTATATCGGTGCTTGGCGGTGTGCTTTATCTCTATTCGATAACGGCGCTGAATCCCATTGCTTTTCTTATAATAGATCTTGGTAATGTGGCGTCATTTATTCAGTATTCCCGTAAGTTTGCAGGTCCTATAAACGAGTTTGCAAACATCATGAACGAGATACAATCCGCGATGGCGGCGGCAGAACGTGTTTTCCGTATAATCGATACACCCGCTGAGCCTGCGGACGCTGAAAACGCGGTGGTTCTTCGGGGAGTTGAAGGCGATGTTAAGCTTGAAAATGTCAAATTCGGTTATGACAACACCCGTGAGATACTTCATGATCTTTCCTTTCATGCAAAGCCAGGCTCGCTTATTGCTATAGTCGGGCCTACGGGGGCAGGCAAGACAACTATAATCAATCTGCTGATGCGCTTTTATGATGTGAGCGGCGGTAAGATCAGCATTGACGGCAATGAGATAACGAATGTGACGCGCGAAAGCCTGCGCAGGGCTTACACCATGGTGCTTCAGGACACATGGCTTTTCCATGGAACGATCTTTGAGAATATTGCTTACGGTAAGGAAGGAGCAACGATGGAGGAGGTCGTCAGAGCTGCAAAGGCAGCGAAGATCGACCGATACATAGAGCATCTGCCCGATGGATATAACACGGTGCTTTCGGACGATGGCGTTAATATTTCCAAGGGGCAGAAGCAGTTGATAACCATTGCACGCGCAATGCTTGCGGATGCGCCGATGCTGATCCTTGATGAAGCGACCTCGAATGTTGATTCGAGAACCGAGCATCAAATACAGGATGCGATGTACAAGCTGATGGAGGGCAGGACATGCTTCGTTATAGCTCATAGGCTTTCCACAGTCCGCAATGCGGATATTATTCTTGTTCTGAAGGATGGCGATGTTATCGAGCAGGGATCGCATGACGAGCTGATGGAGCGAGAAGACGGTTTCTACCGCGCGCTTTATCATTCGCAGTTTGACTTATAGATCTCATGCGGATAATTGCCGATAATGAACGATTTTCTCGGACGGGAGAAGGTGCTATCGGTTGTTTGAGATTGCTGCATATTTTTCTGAAAACGAAATCGGTGCATTTCACGTAAAGGTGATGCACCGATTTCATTTAATATATTTAATTCTTTCCGGGTCTCCAGATCGGGCTCCAGCCTTCGTTTTCAGAGCGCTCTTTTCTGAATTTGGTAACATGTATATAACTGATATTTTCGATATTAATAGTACCGTCGGCAAGCATTTCGTCGCAGAAGTCGGCGAGATTTGCAGAACGGTAGCTTTCGATGGAATAGTCGGAATAAACGACATATTCGTTTCCTTTTGCGTCTGCAAGCACTGCATAGCCGCGGAATGAGACGTTCTTATCGAAATTATCAACACTGAAATAGGTTACAGTGCAGGCATATTCAAGGCTTTTTTCATCCTTTTTGAGATAGTCACCGATGATTTCTCCATCCTTGAAAATACGGAATAGCTTTCCATAGGAAACGGTATTATATGTGCCGTCGCTACCGAGCGTAACTGTAAGTTCATCGCCGTTTTTGGTAAGCTTATCTGTGGATGCAAGTATTGAACCGTATTCAATGACCTGAAGACCGTCTTTTTCAAGAGTTGGCATATTTTCAAAGGTTACCTTGAATCTTGAGCGCAGACCGTTATATTCTTTATCGCGAACCTGGTAAGAATAAAAGGAGAGAAATTCATCAGAGCTTTCCGGGATAACGATCTCATCGGGCGTAACGGCTTCGGATTCGGAAGCTTGGGCTTCGGCATCCGGTGTTTCTTCTGCCGCGGAAAATGGAATGCTCATTGGCATCTGAAGGGCAATTACCAATGCAAGTATAATTTTGAGTATATTCTTTTTCATGATCTTATCTCCATATGTTATTTTTAAATATTATCATATTCGTCAAGGGGCATTGCTGAGGAGGAGCTTTCCTCGATCCACAGGGTGAATTTAGTTCGTTCTGCCTGAGCTCCCTTGAATTCCACTATATAGTCAAGATATATCATGCCTCGCGTAAGAAGTTCGTTTTTTATCTTCAGAGTGTGTATACAGAGCTCGAAGGGCATGATGGGCGTTTCGTAAACGCAAATATGGCGAATTCCCGCTTCAAAGACCATTGCTGTGGTAACGCTTCCTCCGCGGAGCATGGTAATGAGCTCGGGCGCGCTTTTATCGAAGGACAGCTTGGTGGTTGCGCCTTCCATTCCCGTGAGCTCGCTCTCATCATAGGTGATCTCGATCCTGCCGTCATTATCGCTCAGATAGCCCTCGGCTGTCAGCTCAAGGACATCCTCCTCGCCTTCGGCGGGCTGCTCTCGTGTGTCCTCATCCTCTTCTTCATAATCAAGCCCATCGAAAAGCTTTTCCATGAGAACCTTTGAGAGCTCATATTGCTTTGAAATGATTTTTATTTTTATTTCTTTTTCCATTATAAATCTCACTTTACAAAAAAATCATTGTTAGAAAAATACCCGCACGGCAATAATAATAAAAAATGTAGCGAGGTGCGGTTTTGAAAAGAATTTTTATTAGATGCAGGGCTGTGATCTGCTCTGTTCCCTTGGATATTAAACAGACTTTTTCCTCATTTTTAATTTCAGCCGCGGTGATGAGCCTGCTTCTCAGCTGTCTCGGAGGTGCTTTTGGGAACGGCTCGGATGCCGATAAGGAGATCATTCATCTTTCTTCCTGCGGATTTGAGCCCTATATTGAAGGAAGCGAAAATATTCTGCCTGTCTCAATTGAGATCGCTGAATGCAGTGTTTCCGAGGATGCCGACCTTGAGCTTCTTGCAAGAGCTATTGACAAGGCTTGCGGAGCTGAAGACTATGCCATAAGGGTCTCCTTTGGCGCGGTGATAATGAACAGGGCGGAAAGTGATTCCTTTCCTTCCTCTATTTCCGCTGTTATCAGAAGCGCAGGGCTTTATCCCGATTCCTTTGAGGATGCGATCCCCGAAAGGACTATTCATGCGGCGCGCGCCGCGATGCTCGGTATTGATCCGACTATGGGGGCTCTTTATATTATGAATACTTCGGATGAACGCTTTTCGGAGTACGAATCCGGAACCACTGCCATCTACGGCAATTACGCATTCATAAATTAGATTATACACTATTTCCGCGGCTTTGTCAATGTTTTTTCATTGACAAAGCCGGTCTTATATGATAGAATAATCCTATATGTTACATATAGGAGGTCAAGATGAAAATATTTAATAAGATTCTGGATACCGTTATCATCATTGGCTCGGCTTTCATGTTTATCAATTATTTATCATATTTGATCAAGCTCTTTATATGGAGCGAGGGAACTTTGCCTTATATCGTGGCTTTTACGGTTGTGATATTACTGCCGCTGATGATACTATTGCACAGAAAAAAAGTCTTGCAGAGGATATTTAGGATAATTTATCCTTTTGTGCGCAGTATTTATGCTTTCGGGCTATTATTTTATGCTGTCAGCTTCATATTTCTTTGCGGTTATATTTTCGCGCAGGAGCATAATGCTCCCGAGCTTTCGGAGCTGCCCGAAAATACCGTTGTTGTGACCCTTGGCGCGAAGGTGGAAGCCTCGGGACAGCCGGGTAAGGTACTGAAGCGGAGGCTTGATACTACATATAAGATGCTTTCGGAGCGCGGTGATCTTATCTGCGTTGTCAGCGGCGGGCAGGGAAGCGACGAGCCTATAAGCGAGGCACAGTGCATGAAGGATTATCTCGTTTCTCGCGGCATTGCTCCCGAACGGATCATTATGGAGGACGAAGCACATAATACTATAGAGAATATCGAAAATACTCTTGCGTTGCTTGAGGAAAAGGGCGGTTACGGCGGCTTTGCGGTGGTTACGACCAATTTCCATTTGCCAAGAGCAAAATATCTTTCGAGCCGTTTGGGAGTTGATATGGATAAGGCCTATTTCTATCCAGCACCTGATACGGGAGTTTATACGCTGTATACGATACTTGTAAGAGAATATATGTCCTATTGTAAGCTGTTTATATTCGGGACTTGAATAAACAAGAAAACGGTTGGCTTGATACCAACCGTTTTCTTGTTTATTCAATATAAGCCGCGTTTATACAGCTTGCGTTATGTCCCATGCCGTTTATATCATAGACGGTGACATTTCCTGCGCCTTCGCCATAGACTGTTATTCTGTCTCCGCGAAGAAAATTCATGCTTTCTGCGAGGCAATCGCGAATGAGGATAGAATAGCTGTCGCCTCTTTCGTCATAGATATGGCAGAGGTAATAATTATTCAGCTCTGCTCCGTAGAGATCTTCACTGCCTACGATCTTATCTTCAACCACAAGGGTCATTTTTATAAATTCGTCTTTATATTTACCGATCTGTCTATAGTATTCCTCTGCGGAGACCTCTTCGCATTTTGCCATATATACTTCTTTTGAGAGGGAAGTATCAACCGGATTATCGAGCATATCGGCAATACTGCCGATAATATTTCCGATGCCAATGGTGGAAATAATACCGTAAATTACCGCGATGATGATGAAAATTATTTTTGACGATCTTTTATGCGGACTTGTTGCCAGCAGAATGATGCCTGCAAGGGGGAAAAAGAACATCATAAGGATTATGAACCACCAGCTGTGATACCAATCAACGAAGGTGACGCGGCTGCTGTTTCTTCTTCGGCGTTTCCTTATTTTTACTTTCTTGCGGTTGCCCGCGCGCATCTCTTCGGGACATTCCTTGCCGCAGAGAGGACAGTTATTCTGAGCAAAAAAACATCCGCAGTCGGGACATTTATTAAGATCGGGACGGTCAAGATCATCTGAATCGTGCGCACCGAGTAATCTTCCCATAAATAAAACCATCCTTTCGTTTTTCTGAAGACAGTATATCATATTTGCACTTAAATGTCAATGCCTTTGAGGGGCGGAAGAAATATTATTAAAAATATTGTTTTGGGGCTTGATTTTTCTTTCATTATCTTGTATAATAAAATGGAATAGGTATTTTTAAAAGAAAAAATAACAGTTAGGTGATAAAAAAGATGTTTATTACGAGAGATATAGGGATCGACCTTGGCACGGCATCGGTGCTCGTCTATGTGAAGGGCAAGGGAATAGTGATAAACGAGCCCTCGGTGGTTGCGATAGAAACGAATACGGGCAAGATGATAAAGGTCGGAAGAGCGGCGCAGGCTATGCTTGGCAGAACTCCTGCAAATATCATGGCTATAAGACCTCTCAGAGACGGTGTTATCAGCCAATATGATGTAACGCTGAAAATGATACAGTATTTTATAAAAAAGGCTTGCGGAGGTTTCGTTTTCCGCCCCAGAGTTATGATCTGTATTCCCAGCGGTATTACCGAGGTTGAGGAAAGAGCCGTTATCGATGCGGCAACTGCGGCAGGCGCGAGGCAGACACATCTTATTGAAGAGCCTGTTGCGGCGGCTATCGGTGCGGGCATCGACATTGCCGCGCCCAGCGGAAATATGGTCGTTGATATCGGAGGCGGCACTACGGATATTGCGGTCATTTCGCTTAATGACGTTGTCGTTTCCGAATCAATCAAGGTTGCGGGTGACAAATTTGATGAAGCCATCATAAGATACGTTAGAAGAAAATATAATATGCTTGTGGGCGAGCGTACGGCTGAGGCTATCAAGTGCAAGATCGGCGCGGTCTATCCCCATAACGAGGCTCAGTTTATGAATGTGAAGGGAAGAAGTCTTGAAACAGGTCTTCCGGGAATGATCACCATAAGCTCTCAGGAGATGCTTGAGGCTCTTGCCGATCCGATCTCCAGCATTCTCGATTCTATCTGCTCCGTTATCGAGCGTACCCCTGCGGAGCTTGTCGGCGATATTCTTAATAACGGTATTGTTATGACAGGCGGAGGAAGCTTGCTTTGGGGCTTTGACCGTCTTATCTCTCACATAACGGGAATTCCGACACGTGTTGCCGAGAATCCCATTCAGTGCGTTGCCATCGGAACGGGTAAGTCGCTTGATAATATTGCGGTCCTTCCCGACGGAGCTCTCAATCTTTCGCGCAGACAGCATAAATACTAATATTGATACGGCGCAGGGCTTCTGCGCCGTTTACAATGATTATCGGAGGTAAATATGAAAGCAAATATTATAAAAGGCTATTATCCCGAGAGGGTTTTCGCATTTTTTGAGGAGATAGCAAAAATTCCGAGAGGCTCGGGAAACGAAGAGAAAATTGCTCTTTGGATCGGAAATTTTGCAAAGGAAAGAGGGCTTTTCTGCATTCGTGACGCTGTGAACAACGTCTTTATCAGAGGCGAAGCAACAAAGGGCTATGAAAACGAGCCTGCGGTGCTTCTGCAGGGGCATACCGACATGGTTTGCGAGAAAAATGCGGATGTGGATTTTGATTTTGAAAAGGATCCGATAGATATTTATGTTGATGATAAGGGCTTTTTGCGCGCAAGGGGTACTACTCTTGGGGCTGATAACGGAGTTGCTGTTGCTATAATGCTTGCTCTTCTTGATGGCGAGCCCTGCGAGCATCCTGCTCTTGAATGTCTTTTCACGGTTCAGGAGGAAACAGGTCTTGACGGCGCGAAGGCTTTTGATTATTCTGTTGTTACTGCGAGAAGGATGATAAATCTCGATTCCGAGAATGACGGCGAGGTCATTGTAGGATGCGCGGGCGGCAGCTTCCATAAGGTTTCTTTGCCTTTATCCATGATAGATTTTGACGGCAGGGCTGTACGTATTTCCATTGGCGGTCTTATGGGAGGTCACAGCGGAGAAAATATCAATTCGGGCAGAGCAAATGCGAATAAGCTTCTTGGGCGCGCGCTTCTTCAGATTGGTGAGGCTTGCCCTTTGAATCTTATTTCAATCGAGGGCGGAAGCAAGGATAATGCTATTCCGAGAGAGGCTTCGGCAATAATTTCTGTTTCGGATCTTTCGGCATTTGAGAGGATCGCGGAGACGGTTCGCAGTGCGATTTCTTGTGAGCTTTCTGAGGATGACGGCGGATTCTTTATGAAATGGGAAAAGACGGAGGCTTCCGCAAAGATGGCGGACAGAGAGAGTACTGACAGGATCTGCGGTTTTATATCTTCGGTTCAGAACGGCGTTATCGCTATGAGCACGAATATCTCGGGATTGGTTGAATTCTCTCGCAATCTCGGTATTATTTCCACCGATGGCGATGCTGTGAATTTTGTTTTCTCTTCTCGCAGTGCTATCGACAGTCAGCTTGATTTTTCGGCTTCGGAGCTTGGAAGCCTTGCAAGGATATTCGGCGGAAGCATAGAAGAGCAGGGCAGATATCCCGGATGGGAATATGCGAAGGTATCTTCTCTGCGTGAAAAGTTTTTTGAGGTTTACAGAGCTTTGAATGGCTGTGATCCTGAAGCAAATGTTATTCATGCGGGTCTCGAATGCGGTATAATCAAATCGAATATACCTGATATGGACATTATTTCTATAGGTCCGGGAATGCGTGATATCCATTCTCCCGACGAGGCTCTTGATCTTTCTTCACTTGAAAGAACATGGAAAATAGTCTGCGGACTTCTTAAATGATTTCCAAATACAAGCCGAGGCTGCACACGGTGTACAGCCTCGGTTATTTAATATTAGATTCCGTCTTTATAGAGGATAGCTTCGCCGGTCTCGCCGGATTTGAAGCATGCTTCCATTACCTGAAGGACACGGCGAACCTCAGAGAGCTTGATGAGCTGTTCCTCTGTGCCGTCGATAGCCTTAACTACGTTACGGTAGAAATTGTGAACATCGGAGGTCGGACGCTCGATCTCATAGGTATCGAGGGTGATCTCGTCTCTCGGTGCCATCGTTTTTGTGATACCTGCCGCTGTCTGAACGGGCATAACTTCTTTTTCGTTCCAAGCCTTCATCTTAGCGACCTTGCATTTCTTCTGCCAGTCCTCGATCAGAGCAGAGCCTTTCTTGCACTGCATATAGAAGCGAGGCATATAGATGAAGTTATATGTACCGACCTCGACTGTAGCTCTCTTGCCGGATTCAAAGGTAAGCATAAGATGCATACCGTCATCGACCTCGGTCGTTGTGATATTTGTAAGCTCGCAATAGATCTTTACTATCTTTTCGGGGATGAGCTGAAGCATCTGGTCGATCAGGTGAACGCCCCAGTCGAGAACCATTCCGCCTCCATAGGGCTTAAGGCATCTCCAGTCGGAGGGAATCCCTCTGGAGCCATGGACACGGGATTCGATATTGATGGTCTCTCCGATCTCGCCGCTCTCGATAATAGACTTGATGGCGAGGAAGTCAACATCCCAGCGTCCGTTCTGATGAACTGTAAATAGCTTTCCTGCCTTCTTTGCAGCATCGCACATTTCGTCAAAATCAGCGATGGAAAGTGCAACCGGCTTTTCGCAGACAACATTCTTGCCTGCCTCAAGGGATCTTACAACAATATCCTTATGAACATCGTTAGGGGTAGCGCAGACAACGATATCAACATTCTTATCTGCAAGTATTTCTTCAAATGAATCGTAAGCCTTGATGCCTGCGTCCCTTGCCGCCTGCTGTCTTTCGGGCTTGATGTCATAAATGCCGCTGAGGGCGATAACATCACTCTTGAGAGCGTGACCGGCATGCCAGCCGCCCTGTCCGCCGTAACCTACGATTGCAATGTTCTTTTTCATAATTAAAATGCCTCCAAATACAGTTTCATGCCCTGAAATTATCATGAAACATGGGTTGTATTAGTATTATAAGACAAAATATGCTAACTATCAAGACATAAATAGGTGATTTGAGGACAAATATTGCTATTTACCTTAAAAATTGGTTAAATACAAGACGTATATTGCAAAAATGGTACAATATTTTGCAAATTTATGCTAATCTTGCTTTTATATATTCATTTTCTTGACAAAACATAGAAAAGTGATATAATAAAGGTGTAAATAAAAATCACGCACGGCGTTCTCTTGCCGCGCGTTTCAAAGGAGAAGAAAATGAACAAGGTTTTAGAAGAACTCTCTCTTATCGGTATAGTTCCCGTTATCAAGATCGATGACGCAAAGGACGCGCTTCCTCTCGCAAAGGCGCTTATTGACGGCGGTCTCCCCTGCGCTGAGGTTACATTCAGAACAGCGGCAGCTAAGGATGCTATCAAGGCGATCGCAGAGGCTTATCCCGAGATGATCGTTGGTGCAGGTACAGTACTTACACCCGAGCAGGCTGATATTGCAGCTGAGGCAGGCGCAAAATTCATCGTGAGCCCCGGTCTCAACCCCGAGGTTGTAAAGCACTGCGTTGCAAAGGGCTATCCCATCGTTCCCGGTATAAATAATCCCACAGGTATCGAGCAGGCTCTTTCTCTCGGTCTTGATACTGTTAAATTCTTCCCCGCTGAAAACTCCGGCGGTATTTCCATGATCAAGGCTATGTCAGCTCCTTACGGCGGAGTTAAATTTATGCCTACAGGCGGTATAGGTCCTGCCAACGTAAAGGATTATCTTGCGTTCAATAAGATCATTGCCTGCGGCGGAAGCTGGATGGTCAAGGCTGATATGATCGCATCCGGCGACTTTGACGGCATCAGAAAGCTTACCGAAGAGGCTGTTGCCACAATGCTTGATTTTAAGCTGGTTCACATCGGCGTTAATTCTGCTGATGCTTCTGATGCTGATAAGACAGCAAACACTCTCCAAAAGGCATTCGGCTTTGCGAGAGACGAAAGAGAAAAGTCGATCTTTGCAGGTGCTGTTGAGGTTATGAAGTACCCCGGCATGGGAACTCACGGTCATGTTGCTATCAAGACAAGCAATGTTGACAGAGCTGTTTACCACCTTTCCCGCAAGGGCTTTGAATTCGATATGAGCACAGTCACCTATGCTCCCGACGGAAGCATGAAGTTCGTTTATCTCAAGGATGAGATCGGCGGTTTCGCTTATCATCTGGTAAAATAATATATTGCGAAAGGAATAGAATACAATGAAAAGAATTGTTACATTCGGTGAGATCATGCTTCGTCTCGCTCCCGAGGGATATTACCGCTTCAGCCAGGCTACAAGCTATGGCGCAACATACGGCGGCGGTGAGGCAAATGTTGCTGTTTCCCTTGCAAACTTCGGCATGGAGGCTGCTTTCGTTACAAAGCTTCCCGCACACGATATCGGTCAGGCAGGTGTAAACGCTCTCCGTCAGTTCGGCGTTGAGACAAAGTTTATCGCCAGAGGCGGCGACAGAGTTGGTATCTACTTCCTCGAGAAGGGCGCAAGCCAGAGACCTTCAAAGGTTATTTATGACCGTGCAGGCTCTTCCATTTCTCAGGCTACTGTTGCCGACTTTGATTGGGATGCTATTTTTGAGGGCGTAGATTGGTTCCATTTCACAGGCATTACTCCCGCTCTCGGTGATAATGTTGCCGAGATCTGTGCAGTTGCCTGCAAGAAGGCTAAGGAAAGAGGAATTACTATCAGCTGTGACCTTAACTACCGCAAGAAGCTCTGGACAAGAGAAAAGGCAGGTCAGGTAATGGGCCAGCTTATGCCCTATGTTGACGTTTGCATTGCAAACGAAGAGGATGCCAGCGATGTATTCGGAATCAAGGCGGCTGACACCGATATTACAGGCGGTAAGCTGAACCATGAGGGCTACAAGAGCGTTGCAAAGCAGCTTTCCGACCGTTTCGGATGCAAGAAGGTTGCTATCACTCTCCGTTCTTCCATCTCTGCAAATGACAACGACTGGAAGGCTATGCTTTATGACAAGGCTACTGATGACTATTACTTCAGCCGTTCCTACCGTATCCACATCGTTGACCGCGTTGGCGGCGGCGACAGCTTTGGCGCGGGTCTTATCTATGCTACTCTCAGTGAGATGGATCCTCAGGCAACCATCGAGTTCGCTGTTGCGGCAAGCTGTCTTAAGCATACGATTGAGGGTGACATGAACCAGGTTTCTGTTCCCGAAGTAATGCAGCTGGCAGGCGGCGACGGTTCAGGACGCGTTGTGAGATAATTGACTTGATATATGGAATGAGCTAAAAAAGCTCATGAATAATTGGCAATAAACATCCCGTCAAATTTTGACGGGATGTTTATTTTCTGAAAACTATGAAATTCTAATTATTGTTTATATTTTGATTCTGAGTTTTTAGATGTTGTCTATTGCTTACAGAGGATCGGCGTTTTTTTAAAATAAAATGTTTTCTGCGGTTCATTGCTTATGTAAAATTTCTCGTAATTATTGACAAATAAGTGATTTTGTAGTATAATATAAAAAAAGGCGGGCTACCGTACTGCAATACGATGGCCCTGCATAAAAGTGTACCAGCACTCCTATACAATCGGATAACCGATGCCCAAAAAGTATTATAACATATTTTAAGGGATTTTTCAAGAGTTTTCCGCATATAGGTTTTTTAGTTGCGGATTTTTTAATTTTGTCCGTGCAGAGCACTTTTATGCTTTGCGCGGATTTTTTGTTTTTACTTAAAATTTATAAGTTCTCTGATCGAACAAATCGCTATCCATAGGAGCTGCAACTCCGATTGGATCTGCAAAGGGTATACCAGTACCCCACTCCGAGCAAGAGCCGCCGTTAAGGCAGACGGCAATGCTCGGTGGCAATGTTTTTTACATAATAGTAAACTGCATGTGGGGTTTTGGCGGTGTTTTTACGCTGTTCAGCCGTCATTCCCTTATGCGGTTTTTGTTTCAGAGGGCTTGTCTGCCGCTCCGTGCGCTTAGGCGCACGGAGATACGGCAAACACAGCTCTTACGGTCGGTAATTATAAAAACCTCCCGTGCTTTGTCTTTTTAGCACGGGAGGATCGCATTATCAATTTTCGGAATTTTTTAATTCTTTAAGCTCATTGAGAAATGTATCAAGATCCTTGAATTCGCGGTAAACCGAAGCGAAGCGCACGTATGCAACATGATCGCGGGTCTTAAGCTTCTTCATTGCCATTTCGCCAAGCTCGATGGAGGATATCTCCTGACGCAGTGAATTCTGAAGCTCGCTTTCTATCTCGTCTGCGATATCGCCTGCGTTTACCGAACGCTTTTGGCAAGCTTTAAGCAGACCTGTAAGCAGCTTGTTCTTATCGAAAAGCTCTTTACTGCCATCCTTTTTGATAACGACTATCTGTACCGATTCGATGACCTCAAAGGTGGTGAATCTTCTCTGACATTCGGGACATTCGCGGCGGCGTCTGATACTTGTGCCGTCATTGATGGGTCTGGAATCGATAACCTTGCTGTCGGCAAATGTGCAATATGGACATTTCATTTTTTTACTCTCCGGTTCGCTGGATTAAAAATAATATACATAATTATACAACAAAATCGCGAAAAAGTAAAGAGTTTTTTCATTATTTTACAAAATTTTTCCATAAAATCTCAGAGGTTATCTTCAATGATATCATCAAAGGTGCAGGGAGTAACGAGATTTTTGACGATCATACCATAGAGCTTTACGGCCCTCGAGATATCTGAAGAGACCGATCGCTCGGATATTTCGCTTCCATAGGCGATCCTTATGCGATAGATGGGATTTCGTTCGGAGCCCTTCACCAATCTGTAGTCGATACGTTTTCCGCATATTATCCCGCTGCTGTGGGCAACCGTTATCGGTTTGCGTTTTGAAAAACTCATTTTATTTTCCTCCGAATTTGTTTATTGGACTACTGCTTTTATTATACCATAAAGAAAATGCTTGCTCAGCAGGGCTACTGCGTTTATTATAACATGATTTGTTTGAAATATTTGTCAAGAAAAGGTGCTGATTTATGTATAAAAATGTAAAATTATGTATTCATAGGAAGTATTTGTATATTTTGGCGGGATTTTAGGCGGTTTAGGTCGCAAAGTTTTTTTATTTTTGCGATAAAAGCTGTCGTTTTGCATAATTTTTCTTCAATATGCATTTTTGCCCGACATTTCCGAAAGTTACAGCTGGACAAAATATCGCCGAAATGCTATAATAAGCTTGATTCTTAAAGTTTTTTGTCAAAAGTTTAGAAATTTATGCTAATTTATACAATTTACGGAGTTATATAAATATGAAAAAAAGATTGAAGAGAATTGCCCTGCCGGGGAAAACTGCCATGGGGCTTCTTCGGATAGGGCTTCCGATGATATCTGCGGTCTTGACCGCACTTGCTTTGCATTTTCATGCCGAAGCCGAGACTGCACCGCTGACTGCTCTTATTACATATCCCGATATGTTTTCTCATGTTCTCGCATCTCTCTTTCTTCTAATTCTCGGAGCGATGATATTTGACATGGCGGAGAGAAAATAATTTTTCTTTTTTGTTCTTAAATAACCAAACCTCCCATATATTTAACTGAAAGACTAACGCAAAAAGGGAGGATAAACATGTCAGAACATTCAATTTACAGAGACATTTCCGTGCGGACGGGCGGTGATATTTATATCGGGGTCGTCGGTCCGGTAAGGACCGGAAAATCAACATTTATCAAGCGTTTTATGGATTCGGTGGTTCTGCCGAATATCGAAAATGAATTCGATAGAAGCAGAGCGCGGGATGAGATGCCGCAGAGCGCCGGCGGAAAGACCGTTATGACTACAGAGCCTAAATTTGTTCCCGATGATGCCGTTATGATAAAGCTTGGTGAGGGCGCATCACTAAAGGTGAAAATGGTGGACTGCGTTGGATATATCGTTCCCGATGCTATCGGTCATATCGAGGACGGAAAGCCGAGGATGGTGAGCACGCCTTGGGCGGATGAGCCGATTCCTTTTACCGAAGCTGCCGAGATAGGTACCGAGAAGGTCATTAAGGAACATTCTACCATTGGCATGGTTGTTACCACTGACGGTACTATCGGTGAGATCCCGAGAGAAAGCTATATTGCCGCTGAGGAGAGGGTCATAAAAGAGCTGAGGGAGCTTGGAAAGCCATTTGCTGTGATACTGAATTCTGCCGAGCCCGAGACACAGCGCGCTGTGGAGCTGGCATATGAGCTTGAAGAAAAATACGGTGTTCCTGTGGCGCTTGTGAGCTGTCTTGATCTTGACGATGGGGATATCAGGCATATTCTTGAGCTTGTTCTTCATGAATTTCCGGTATCGAAGATACATGTTTCACTGCCGCGATGGCTCTTTGCGCTCGGTGCGGATCATCCTGTTAGATCTGCCATCAGCGATTCTATTGGGGAATGTGCCGGAAAGGTTCATAAAATAGGCGATGTTGCAGGTGCTTTCGGCGGTCTTGCAGATTGCGAATATGTTGAAAGTGTAACCGGGATAGAGGTTGATTACGGAAGCGGAAATGCTGAGGTGAATATTAAGCTGCCCGAAAGTCTCTATTATTCGGTGCTCAGCTCTCTTACGGGCTTTGAGATCGCCGATGAGGATGAGCTTATAAATCTCATGCGCGAGCTTTCTCATATCAAGGGTGAATATGACAAGATCTCCGAGGCCTTGGCGGCAGTTCATGAAAAGGGCTATGGCATAGTTATGCCCAGCGTTGACGATCTGAAGCTCGAAGAGCCCGAGATCGTAAAACAGGCCGGCGGTTATGGCGTAAGGCTTCGCGCAGCGGCGCAGTCGATCCATATGATAAGGGCTAATATCGAGACCGAGATCAGTCCTATTGTCGGAACAGAGGCGCAGTCGGAGGAGCTGATACGCTATATGCTGAGAGAATTTGAGGAGGATCCGCGTGCGATCTGGGAATCTAATATGTTCGGAAAGAGCCTTTATGAGCTTGTGAATGAAGGACTTCACACAAAGCTGGAGCATATGCCCGATGATGCGCGAATGAAGCTTTCGGGTACTCTTGAACGCATAATCAATGAGGGCAGCGGCGGACTTATCTGTATAATTTTATAAATTTTGGGCGCATTTGCTTTTGCAGATGCGCCGATTTTATTTTGAATTGCTTTTAATATAGCAGATCGGCAACAGCATTTTTTATATTTGCCTTATCTTTGCTAAACAATAATTTAGCGAATAGTTAGTTAATCCGCTATGAGATTCTTCGCCGAGGCTCAGGATGACAATAAGGGATCGCCAACTTGGTTTCCTACTGTTAAGTTGACCGTGATTTAACGTAGGAAACATTGCGAATAGTACAGTACTGTCATCCTGAGCCTTGGCGAAGGATCTCATAAACTAT
>JAFTXK010000166.1 GCA_017461635.1 Clostridia bacterium
AGCCTGTGATCGCAACAGTTTTTCCCTCAAGAGATCCCGTTTTTTTCTCAAGCCATTTTATTACTTTCATATTTTCCTTTAACACAATTCATATCGTCACCGAATTTTCTTCGGTGATCAATTTTTCGAGAATCATCACCGATTGTCACCTACAAATCTGTAATATCAACATTATAACACTTAACAGCTTTTTTTACAATAGAAAAATGTCAAATTCAATAATATAATATGCGATCTTTTTAATAGTCGAACAAATCCTCTGCCACAGAGACCTTCAAAATTCTTGCAATACTTTCCTTACATTTGTATTATATTGTTCATATTTCACAAACTTGATTTTTTTACCGTTTTCTATTGAAAAAACAATTAAAAAGTGTTATAATTTACTCTGTAAAGTTATAGGATATTTTTCCGGGCTTTAGATTGCTGTATCCTTCTACGGTACAGCAGCCGGTAAGGAAACCCACTTCTCAGACACTTCAGCTCACTGGGCTAATGACTTTATTGAGGCAGCTCGCGAAATGGGCTTCATTGACGGTTATACAGACGGTACCTTCCGCCCCGACAAGTATGTCACCCGTGCGGAAGCAATGAAGATCATCAACCGTACACTTGACAGAATTCCTCATAAGGATCATCTTCTCTCCGATATGATCGTTTGGATCGATAACAGAGACAGAAACAAGTGGTACTATGCTGATGTTCAAGAAGCCACAAACTCTCATGTTTATATCTGGGACACCACACATGAGATTTGGGTAAGAATTCTTCCCGTTCGTGATTGGGCTGCGCTTGAGCTTCGTTGGTATTATACTTATCAATAATCAGTAAAATTTTTCAGGGATCGTTTCCAAACGATCCCTGATCTTTTTTATGTTTCACCATCCGCCCAGAAGAAAGGTCTTCATTTCAGGCACTTTTTCGTTGTCTTTGCCAAGAAGTGCTGCGGGCATGATAGAATTTATACCAAAGCGTTCTTTTACGGTCCATGCACATTCCTCCATGCGTTCCACGCGCTCAAATTCACGTGTGTCATCGAATAAGTTTGTTTGAACAGGAGCTGAAGCAGATACGAGATTGATTGCTGTCACAGTTACCGAGCGAAGGGGATTTTCCCATCCGTAAGAATTTGAAAAAAGAGCAAATGCAGCCTTTGCAATATTCAAGGAGCTTCCCGTAGGAATGGGTAATTTACATTGCCACTGCTTATGCACCAGCTTACAATCCCTTATCATTACCGATACTCCCGATGCCTTCTGACCGTTTATTCGAAGACTTCTGCCGATATCCTGAGTTAAATGAAGCATCACCGCCCATACAGCATCACCGTCTGTCAGATCTTTTGGAGTAGTTGTACCATGGCCAAAGGATTTTGCAGGAATATACCGATCGGTTTCGGTAACCGCGGAGGTATCCTCACCATTTGCATATCGCCATAGCTGAACGCCGCTCTTTCCCATTCTGCCTTCAAAAAATTCCTTTGGCATGGCGGCGATCTTACCTATGGTATCGATACAATATTTATCAAGAACCTTCTTTGTTTTTCTGCCAACCCCGAGAAGATATGAAGCAGGCAAGCTCCATATCTGATCTCTGAAGCCTTCTCTTGTTATCACTGTAACAGCATCGGGCTTTTTCATATCGCTGCCGAGCTTAGCGAAAACCTTATTGAAGGAAACCCCCACCGATATTGTAAGTCCTGTTTCTCTCTTTACCCTTTCGCGTATCTCATCGGCAATAAGAAAGCCTTCCTTTTCGGTGATGTTTCTTCCGCTTATATCAAGCCAACATTCGTCAAGACCAAAGCTTTCTACCTTATCTGTATAATCGGTATAGATCCCTTTCACTATCTTCGAATATTTTACATAGAGATCGAAACGAGGCGGAACTATAACAAGGTTCGGACATTTGGCTTTTGCCTGCCAGACAGGCTCTGCCGTTGAAACACCGTATTTTTTTGCATGATAATTCTTTGCAAGCACTATTCCGTGACGCTCCTCAACGCTTCCGCAAACAGCCACAGGCTTATCCCGAAGCTCAGGATCCATCATACATTCGCAGGATGCATAGAAATTATTGAGATCGCAGTGAAGTATCGTTCGCTCCATTTGTATATTCCTTTCAAAAAGCTATTGACAGAATATTACTTCCGTGGTATAATGTTAATCGGAAGTTAGTTGCAGTATATTTATTATACGCCAAAATCGGAAGTTTGTCAATATCTAATCGGAAGTTTTATGGAGGTAATTTATGACATTCGGTGAAAAAGTCAGGCAGGCACGCATTGCTATGGATCTCTCTCAGAGTGATCTTGCGGAAAAAACAGGAATATCCGAGCGTTCGCTCTATACCTATGAGCAAACAGGCACTATGCCGCGAATGGGAAATGTAAAAAAAATAGCCGAAGCACTCTGCGTTTCGGTGGGATATCTTATGGACGAAGAAGAAAATGACACATCAAAAGACATAGATAAAGACATTTTTCTTGCGAATGTCAAAAATGAATACGGTGTCCGCGGAGCAAAGGAAGCCAGCGATGTATTAAACCGCGCATCCGCACTGTTCGCAGGCGGCGAGCTTGACGAGGAAGCAAAAGACATATTCTTTCAGTCGATCATGGAGGTCTATCTTGAATCAAAGGCTGAAGCGCGCTCAAAATTCGCTCCCAGACAGCGCAAAAGCAGAAAGAAGAAGGATTGATGGCTACCACCGAAAGCATTATCAAAACAGTCGATAAGCTCATTCGTCAAACAGATTCTCGCGATCCCTTTGAGATCTGCCGTCAGCTTGGAATACGCATAAGATATCACGAGCTTGGAAAGATAAAGGCTTATTTCTTCTGCCAATCGCGGATAAAAAATATCGTTATAAACTCAAATACTGACGATATTGCCCGAAAGATCCTTTGCGCCCATGAGCTTGGGCATGCTATCCTTCACGGCAGAATTGCTTCGGATCATGGATTTCATGAGATCACACTTTTTGATTCCACAACCCCGACAGAATATGAAGCCAACCTTTTCGCCGCAGAGCTTCTTATAAGCGATGATGAAATAATCGATCTGATGGACGGGAAATCATTTTTTGAAATAGCAAAAACTCTTTGTGTTCCTTCGGCACTGGTTGATTTCAAATGTCAAATTCTGAAGAAAAAAGGTTATGATATCGCTCCTCCTTCTCTTTCGGATTCACATTTTCTCAAAGATGATAAAATCTAAAGAGCTGACTGCAAAATGAAGCAATCAGCTCTCTTTTTTATGCTCTTAATTTATAAAAATAACTGTTACCACGCTTTTCAAAGGACAGTATCCCATCATCTGTAAGCTTTTTCAGAAGTCCAAGCGCATTTTCACGGCTGATTCCAAGAAGCGATGCAATATCGCCACTCGTTGCCTCAATATGCTCGGTTATATAGTTTATTACCGCTTCCCTGCGGCTTGCAGTTTCGATTGCAGTGCTTATATCTTTACCAAGGGATTTTCCGAAGGTCAGATGAAGAGTTACTCTCTCTGGCGAAAAATCCTCTCCGAGAACAGGCGCGCACCATTTCTTTTTGCGCCATATCTCATATATTCCTCTGATACCACCCGAGCCTATTCCCGCAAGATACAGCATCTTCGCAAGAACCGCATTTCGTCTATCCGAAGAACCGCCATGAAGAATATCATCGGGCGCAATTCTGAGTGAACCGGGATTGGTAACTGAAAGATCATTGGGGCTCATTTCTATACTTATAGAACACTCACTATGATAATCGGCATGGATAAGTG
>JAFTXK010000167.1 GCA_017461635.1 Clostridia bacterium
ACAGTACTGTACTATTCGCAATGTTTCCTACGTTAAATCACGGTCAACTTAACAGTAGGAAACCAAGTTGGCGATCCCTTATTGTCATCCTGAGCCTCGGCGAAGGATCTCATAGGGTATTAACTAACTATTCGCTAAATTGTTGTTTAGGGTTTTTAGATGTTACCTATTGTTTATATTTTTCATATTCAGATAAATCAAAGCCTGATCGAGACGGTACGCCGTCTCGGTCTTTCGGCATTTCGGGAGGTATAGACTTGAAGAAGAAATACAGCTATTATGCAGGTGATAAGAAGATCGAGAGGGAAGTGAATTACATACCTTTCCGTTATATTCTCGCGGTGCTTATCGCGCTTTTTGAGATAGTTGCCATAATCGGTATAGTTATTGCACTTTGCTATTATGTGCCTCTCTTCTATCTTGCGGCATGGCTTACCGAGATCTTTTGCGTTATCAGAATAATCGCTTCGGACGATAATCCCGATTATAAGGTTCCGTGGCTTCTTTTCGTATTGATAATTCCCATTGCGGGCTTTATGCTGTATTTCATGTTCTATTCCAGAAAACTGCAAAAGAAGTTTATCCGCAGGCTGGATGAGCTGAAGGACAGGTCTTACAAAAAGGATGACGGCGAGATTTCGGCAAAGCTGAAAAGCGAAGATCCTTTGGCGGCAAGTCAGGCAAAAATGCTCTGTGAGATAGCTGAAACACATCTTTTTTCCAATACGAAGCAGGTATATTTTCCTTTGGGAGAGGACATGCACCGAAGCTTGCTTTGCGATCTTGAAAAGGCAGAAAAATTCATTTTTATGGAGTATTTCATAATTGAAGAGGGCAAATTCTGGAATTCGATACTTGAAATATTGAAGAAGAAAGCTTTGACTGGTGTTGATGTTCGGATGGTTTATGATGACATCGGATGCATGACGACACTCCCCGGAAATTACAGCAAGATCTTAAGGTCTTACGGTATCGAGGCAACACCTTTTTCGCGTCTTCGTGGCAATGCGGACAGTGAGTTCAACAACCGAAGCCATCGGAAGATAACCGTTATTGACGGCAGGATAGGTTACACGGGCGGTGTGAATATAGCTGATGAATATATTAATGAGGTCGTTAGGTTCGGTCATTGGAAGGACACTGCCATAAGGCTTGAAGGCGAGGCTGTATGGGAGCTGACAAAGCTTTTTCTTATCGATTACGGAATAAATGTCAAAAACATACCTGAGGTGCGTGAGGACCTTTATCCGAAATGCGAAATTGACGAAAAAGGTTATATCATTCCCTTTGGAGACGGTCCGAAGCCGATATACAACAGGCGAGTAGGCAAGAGCGTTATCAAAAACATGCTTGACGGCGCGACGGATTATGTTTATATGACAACGCCTTATCTGATTATTGACAATGATCTTTGCTCGGATATAGAAAATGCGGCTATGCGCGGTGTTGACGTTAAGATAATCGTTCCGCATATTCCCGATAAAAAACTGGTATTTGGTATGACGAAGAGCTTTTATCCGAGGCTGATGGCGGCGGGGGTCGAGATATACGAATACGAGCCGGGTTTTATTCATGCCAAGAGTTATCTTGCGGATGGTAAGCAAGGGATGATAGGCACGATCAATCTTGATTACAGAAGTCTTGTTCATCATTTTGAAAACGGTATTTGGATGTATGGCTGTGAAGCGATAAAGGATATCAAAAAGGATCTTGACGAGACCCTGGATAAATGCATCAGGGTGACTCCGGGAATGATGAAAACAGGTATAGTGACAAGATTTATCCGTGCTGTGGTAAGAATTTTTGCTCCCATGCTGTGATTTAACAAAACTCAAACATTTTGCAAAAGAATCGCAAACAAAGACTGAGTATAATAATGCCATAATAATTAAACAAAGGAGAAAAACACAATGGCAAATTTTTTAAAGAAAGCATTCGAGGACATGAAGGAGAGCGCAAAGGCTCAGCACGAGGTTGACAAGGCAAATTTTGAGGCGGTAAAGACCGAATCGAAGGCGCAGTGGGAGGAAGCGAAGGCGATGGGAAACCCCGAAAAGCGCAAGGAGCTCCTTCAGGCACAGCGCGATGAGCAGATTGCAGCTGCTAAGGAGAGAACTGCCGAGGCTCAGAAGCGAATCGATGATGCAAAGAAATAAATGAAGGCAAAACGGGGCTGTAAATAAACAGTTCCGTTTTTTGCTTATTTTTTGCAAAATCGGCGGAATGGAAACAAAACTTTAACATTTAAGTGTTATCATATATAAAAACCACCCATGGAGGTATTTCATGTTTAAGATACTGGTAGTTGAAGATGACAGAGATCTGAACCGCACGGTGTGTTCTTTTCTTAACCGCAGCGGCTATGAAGCAACAGGCTGTCTCGGAGCGGAAGAGGCTTATGATGCCATGTATGAAACGGTTTTTGATCTGATAATATCGGATATTATGATGCCGGGCATTGACGGCTTTGAATTTGTAAAAACTGTGCGTTCGCTGAATGAGGACATTCCGATACTATTTATGACTGCCCGAGATGATTTTACCTCCAAGCAGCGCGGTTACCGCGTTGGCATCGATGATTATATGGTTAAGCCTATTGATCTTGATGAGCTTTTTTTGCGCATCGGTGCGCTTCTCAGGCGTGCTAAGATAGCTTCCAGCCGCCGTCTTGAGGTGGGGAATTTCATAATGGATGCCGATGAGCACACGGCTTATCTTAACGATGAAGAGATCTCTCTTACGACCCGTGAATTCAGTCTGCTTTATAAGCTTCTTTCCTATCCCAAAAAGACTTTTACCAGAACCCAGCTTATGGATGAATTCTGGGATGTGGATACGGCATCGGGTCCGAGAACGGTTGATGTTTATATGACCAAGCTCCGCGCAAAGCTTTCGGAATGTGATTCATTTGAGATCGTAACAGTTCACGGCCTTGGTTATAAGGCGGTGATAAAATGAAAAAGGATATGAGGGTGTTAAAAAAGGTCATTTCATATCTATGGAATTATTTTATATTTTTTTGCGTGATATCATTCGTTGTGACCTGCTCATTTCTGCTCTTCGGTTCGCTTGTCAGATTACCCGAAGAGGATGTCAGAACCTATGCTCCTTGGCTGCTTATCAATATTCTCATTTTGACGGCGCTTTTTGCCGCAGGTGATATTATCAGGCGCATAATAACGGTTGACCGCCCGGCAAAGGCTATACAAAAGGTACTTGAGGAGATGAAAAAGGGAAATTACGATGCCCGCATCGCTGTGCCTTATATAATTAATAAGGAAAACCGCTTCAGAGAGATATCCGAAAGCATTAATCTTCTGGGCGAGGAGCTGGCGAGCGTTGAAACTCTGAGAACAGATTTCATTGCCAATGTTTCTCACGAGCTGAAAACTCCTCTTGCTGTTATGCAGAATTACGGAACTATGCTTCAGCAGCCCGATCTTTCGGATGAAAGCCGAATTGAATATGCCAAAGCGGTTTCTGATGCATCGCGCCGGCTGGCTAATCTGATAACCAACATTCTGAAGCTGAATAAGCTGGAAAATCAGCAGATATTCCCTGAGGGAGCTCTTTATGATCTCGGAGAACAGCTCTGCGAATGTCTTTTGCAATTTGAAAACATATGGGAGAAAAAGAATATTGAGATCGAGACCGATATTGCAGACGGTATTTGCATAAAAGCAGATGAAGAGCTGCTTTCGCTGGTCTGGAACAATCTTTTTTCCAATGCTTTTAAATTTACCGATGACGGAGGAAAGGTATCTTTGGTCTTGACTGCCGATGAAAAATATGCAACCGTTAAGGTAACGGATACGGGTTGCGGTATGTCGAGTGAGGTTGGTGCCCATATTTTTGAAAAGTTCTATCAGGGAGATACTTCCCATGCAACTCACGGAAACGGACTTGGACTTGCGCTGGTAAAGCGTGTTGTTGATATTACGCGCGGAGAGATACGTGTCGAGAGCGCAAAAGGAGAGGGAAGTACCTTTACGGTGAAGATACAAAGGAGACATAAATGATAGATTTAAAAAAGCTCATAAGAAAACTGCTTTTTCCTTCATTATGGGTGATTATTATATTGACTGCGGTCTGCGCCGCGGCACTTGTGCTTGCCTTTCTTGAATTTGGAGAGCAGCATCCATTTTCCTATGCGGCATATGTTCTGTCCTTCTATACTCTTTCGGTGATCTGCATTTTCTGCTATAAGGTTTTGCCGGGATATTACCGAAGTGCGAAGGAGAAGGTATATGCAAATAAATTCGGAAACAGATATCTGACCGATGCGGCTTTCAGAACTCATGTTTCGCTCTACCTTTCTCTGGCGGTAAATCTGATCTATGTAGCAGTTAATATCATTTCGGGAGTGCTTTACGGGTCTGCTTGGTTTGATATCCTTGCGGGATATTACACCATACTTGCTCTTATGCGCTTTCTCCTGCTCAGATTTGTTAAACAGAACGGAATAGGCAGAGAAAGAATACTCGAATACAGGCGTTCAAGGCTTTGCGGTATAATATTGCTGACCTTGAATCTCACCCTGACGGGTGCGGTGCTTATGATACTTTATCAGAACAAGGGCTATGAATATAACGGTATCCTTATCTATATCATGGCGATGTATACCTTCTATATGACCATACATTCTATAATCGATATCGTAAAATACCGAAAATACCAAAGCCCGGTTATGTCAACAGCAAAGGTGATAAGTCTTGCGGCGGCACTTGTTTCGATGCTTGCTCTTGAAACTGCAATGCTATCGCAGTTTGGAGCTGAAAATACTTCGCCTTATTTCGACAGGATCATGATAGGCGCAACCGGCGGCGGTGTAAGTTTGGTAGTTATAACGATGTCGGTATATACCATTTTGAGAGCAACAAAACAGATAAAGAAACTAAATAATTCAGGAGAAACAGATAATGGATAACAATCAGGATAAAGAGGTTTTTAGCTATACCTATTCTGCAAAGGAGCAGGAAGAGGTGAAGCGCATAAAAAGCAAGTATCTTCCGCCCGAAGAGGATAAAATGGAGCAGCTTCGCAGGCTTGACAGAAGCGTTGCCCGGAAGGGTACGGTTTATGCGCTGATAATCGGCATCATAGGAACATTGATAATGGGCATAGGCATGTGCTGTACTATGGTTTGGGAGAAGATGGTTTTGGGAATCGTGATCGGTATTATCGGCATTATTACAGCAGCTTTGGCTTATCCGGTTTATAATCGGGTTACTAAAAGAGAACGTGAAAAAATTGCTCCCGAGATAATGCGTCTTGCTGATGAGCTGATGAAATAAAAATAACAGGGCTGTCTCACTAATTTAGTTAGGCAACCCTTTGTCTTATAAAATAAGAATTTTTTAATGGAAATTGCAAATACTACTTGACACAGAGGGTGAAAAATAGTATAATTAAATTGTGCTCAATTTAATTATATAAAATTTATATATGGAGGTATGAAAAATGAGTATTTACGATTTCAAAGTAAAAACACGGGACGGAAAAGAAATATCACTTGAGGATTATAAAGGAAAGGTTATTCTTATCGTCAACACAGCCACAGGCTGCGGTTTCACACCTCAGTATGACGAGCTTCAGGGCATTTATGACGAATATAAGGACAAAGGACTTGAGATCCTCGATTTCCCTTGCAATCAGTTCGGAGAACAAGCTCCGGGAAGCGATGAAGAGATACATTCCTTCTGCACCGGCCGCTTTGGCATTACCTTTCCTCAGTTTGCAAAGGTGAATGTTATCGGCGAGAGTGCAATACCGCTGTTTAAATGGCTTTCCGAAAATTCGAAATTTGAGGGCTTCGGTATGAGCCCCATGGGTCTGATGATGAATGGCGTTGTAAAGAAAATGGATAAGGACTATAAGAGCAACGGTGCAGTGAAATGGAATTTCACAAAGTTCCTTATTGACCGCGACGGCAATCTTGTTGCACGCTTTGAGCCAACAGCCTCCATGAAGAAGCTGAAAGAAGATATAGAAAAGGTAATTTAAAATGACATTTTCAAAATATGACTTGTTAAAGCTGGAAAATCAGATCTGTTTTCCGCTTTATGCATGTTCGAGAGAGATAATAAAAAGGTATAAGCCCTTTCTTGATGAAATAGATCTCACTTATACTCAGTATATTGTAATGATGGTGTTGTGGGAGCGAAGAACCGTCAATGTGAAGGAGCTTGGAGAATATCTATATCTTGATTCCGGAACGCTGACACCTCTTCTCAAAAAAATGGAGTCCAAAGACCTTTTGACCCGTACCCGCTCGGCTGTGGATGAGAGAAATCTTATAATTGAAATAACAGAGCAAGGGGAGAAGCTGAAGGAGCAGGCAATAAATGTTCCTATGCAGATGGCGCAGTGCTCGGCTCTTGAGCCGGGTGAGGCGGCTGAGCTATACAGAATTCTTTATAAAATGCTTGGCAGGTCGGAGGGATGATCATGGATCTTAAGGAATTGATTTATAAGCGGAAGTCTACCCGAAGCTATAAGAACGAGGCTGTTGATGCGGTAACTCTTAACAAAATATCGGATTTTGCCTCAAAGATGAAAGCTCTTTATCCCGATATCAGAGTGAAATGGGAATTTGCTGACAGAGACGGCATAAGATGCATGCTCCCTTGGACGACTCCGCAGAATATTGTCATTTGGAGCGAGGATAAGGACGGCGCATATGAAAATGTGGGTTTCCTATTCCAGCAGATGGATCTTTATCTGCAAAGTCTGGGGCTTGGTGCCTGCTGGCTCGGCATGGGCAGACCGAATGGAAAGGCAACGGGCGAGGACGGTCTTAAATTTATGATAGTCCTTGCTTTCGGGATCCCGAAGGAGGATCCTCACAGAAAGGATATTTCCGAATTCAGCCGTAAACCAATGGCGGATATTTCGGATGTTGAGGATGAAAGGCTTGAGGTTGCAAGGCTTGCGCCTTCAAGTGTGAACAGTCAGCCTTGGTACTTTACTCATGACGGCGATAGGATTCATGTTTACTGCGCGCACGGCGGTATCTTCAGAGGAAAAGGACTTGCGCTTATGAATAAGATAGATATGGGTATAGCCTTGGCTCATATCTATGTTGCAAATCCGGAGACTTTCGAGTTCTTTGATGCGGAAGCTGACGAAATCAAAGACAGGTATTATATAGGAAGTATAAAGATATAAAAGCAAGATCGGCAATTGGCCGATCTTGCTTTTACGTTATTTATTTGTAAACAGTTTTCTGTAAATTTCGTATTTTTCACAATCTGAAAGAACATAGGGACTGTTTGCATAATTTCCTGCGTTCTTAATAAGATCAACCCGTTTGATTATTTCTTCTTCTGTGAAGCTGAATTTGATATTTGCAAGTGAGGTGAGAAGCTCGGAAAGCTCAGTTTCCGAAGTTCCGAGAAGGCTGAAAAAGACGTTGAGCTTTGCTTTACCTTTTTCTGTTTTCATATTCAGGGCGATATATTCACCTTCAAAAACGGCACATGCCATTCCGTGAGGGATGCCATCAAGAAGCGTGAGACTATAACCCATCGGGTGAGGAAATCCCGTTCCGGTAACGCTGATAGCGGCACCTGCGGCGCAGGATGCATACGCGAGTTTTTCTCTTGCTTCTTCAGAAAAAGTATCGGGTCTTTCTTTCAGTATTTCGATAATGTTCTTTGCCGCAAATAACGCATACTGTTCAGAAAAAAGAGTTGAATTCGGAGAAAGATAGGACTCGATGGCATGGGCAAATGCATCGAGAGCTGTGCTTATTGTATATTCCTTGTCAAGCGAATACGTGTATTTGGGATCGACCAAGGCAAGCTTCGGATATGTGAAAGGATATTTTATGGTTTTCTTCTGCTCGCCTGTGGGCAGTGTCATTACCGCATAGGAATTGGCTTCACTGCCTGTGCCTGCGGTGGTTGGAATGGCGATTATGGGCAGTGCGCCCTTGCATTTCTCGGGATTGTAACTGTCCATCGGTTCAATGTCGTTTGCAGCAAAGACCGCCACTGCTTTTGAAGCGTCAAGAGCCGAACCACCGCCGATGCCGATGATGAGATCGCAGCTTTTTTCACGGCATATCCTTCCTGCTCTATGGCTCACGAGCAGAGGAGGATTTTCTGAGATCTCATCAAATATCTCGTATTCCATACCGAGCAAAACGAGAAGGTTGGTCACGTCATCGAGAGCTCCGGATTTCTTTGCTCCGCTTTTCCCTGTAACGATAAAAGCCTTCTTTGCCCCGAGCTTCGTTATCAGCGCACCGCTTTTGGAAACACAATCAATGCCGGAAACTATTTGCGTTGGAAAATTTATATTAAGATACATAGTAAACACCTCCGTTTATTTATAGGGCATCTCTAAAAACTCCCCGCACGGCGAAATCCGAGCTTAGCTCGGGGGCAGATATTTTTTCGTCATTCGTCACAAAGATTCTTCGCAGAGGATCAACTTTGCGCGCGAATTTTTGCTTAGACTGACGAAAAAATCTCACTTCGCTCGCCGCGCGCCGAGTATTTAGAGATTCACTATAGTATAACAGATTTTTGCTTAATTTGCAATATCGAAACCGCTGTCGCGAAAAACGACAGCGGTTTATCGATTATTTTAGGAAAATTTCAATAGTGGGATAAAGAATATTCGGCTTAACTACGGGCAGAAGGATTGTAACCTTTCCGCTTTCATTTGCTTTTTCAATGGTGTCGCCATCGGTCATTACCTTTATCTTGTCGTCATAAAAAAGCTCGCTTCCGTCATGCAGGAACTGTACGTATTCTATCTTGTCCGCAAGGCCATCCACCTCAAGAGCCTTGAAGGGGTAATCCATAATATGAATGTAAAGGCGCTTACCGTCCTCGCTCTGAGTGAGCAGGCAGTTCTGAGGAGCTGTGAATTCCGGCTCTGCCATTGTACAGCCGTAGATCGAGCGGCTGTTGTATTTCATCCAGTCGGCATAGACCTTAAGCGCGGCTTCGGCGCGGTAATCGAGATATCCTCTTGCGGTAGGACCTACGTTCATAAGCAGATTTCCACCGAGAGAAACGGTCTTTATCAGCATTCCCACGAGCTGCTCGGGAGATTTCCATGTCATTTCATCTCTGTGATACCCCCAAGAGCCGGAGAAGGTCTGGCAAGCTTCCCATGTAACAAGTTCGTTGGTCTCTTTGTGTCTTACCCATTCGGTAGGCTGGTACTGCTCGGGTGTCCAGAGATCCTGCTCAATGTCTGCTCGGTTATCAATGATAATGCCGGGCTGGAGCTTTCTTGCAAGTGCGATCAGCTTTTCGGATTCCCAATCGTCCTTGCCCTTGCCGGGGAAACGGGCAAATTCGGGACAGCTGGTGTCGGTCTTATAGGAAAAGTCGAACCAGAGAATGTCTATCTTGCCGTAGTTGGTAAGCAGTTCCTCCACCTGGTTGCGCATGTATTCGGCATACTTTCTCATATCTTTGCTCTTGTTTTGTTCAAGCGCATCGGGAAGCATCTTTTTCGGATGTGGGGAGTCGATGGTGAAATCCTCATGATGCCAGTCGATAAGGGAATAATAGAAGCCGATCTTCAGCCCTTCGGCGCGGAAAGCATCAACATATTCTCTTACAATATCGCGTCCAAAGGGGGTGTTGGTGCTCTTGAAATCTGTATATTTGGAATCAAATAGACAAAATCCCTCATGGTGCTTTGTTGTGAGTACCACATATTTCATTCCCGCAGCCTTTGCTTGGCGTGCCCAGTCCTTAGGATCGTACATGTCGGGATTAAAATGATCAAAATATCTCTGATAATGTTCATCTGTCATCATTTCGATGGATTTGATCCATTCGTGGCGCGCGGGCATTGCGTAAAGACCGAAATGAATGAACATTCCAAAGCGGTCATGGCGAAACCATTCGGTGTTACCGGGTGTTTTTCTAACTTTGTAGCTTGACATAATTATTTCTCCTTAATATTGACTTTTTGATTTTTATATGATAAACTACTATCTGAGAATATATTATCATAATTTATTTGTCAATGCAATGGAGAAAGCGATAAAAATATGGAGAAAACGACAAAAATGATCGTCAGAAGGCGAAGCGAGTTTAACGATAGGATAGAAAGATCGGATCTCAGCGTGTGTGAGGGCGGAGTGGCATATATCAATGAAGATTGGAACAGCGATGATGTCACATCGGTCTATAACCGTCTGTATTATATAATTGAAGGAAACGGTGCAAACATAGCCGGAAAGGATGAGCATATTGAAATGCTTCCGGGGCATATCTATCTCATTCCTTCGGGCTACAGATATAAATATTGGTGCGATGGGTACGTTAAAAAGATTTATTTCCATATTAATATAAAAAGAAATGATGGATATGATGTATTTTCAAAATTCGGAAGATTTGGCGAGATATACGAACCGCAGACTGTGGATCGCGTTGCCGAGCTTTATGAGAGCGATAATATGCAAGCGGCATTCGCGCTTAAAGGAGAGCTTTTCGGAACTATCGCTCGTATAGCTGAGAAATACGGGTATGATATTAGCGAAAGCGACAGCAGAAAATATTCTAAAATATTAAGAATGGCGACAGATTATATACAAAAAAATTTATCAATAAAGCTGACGAGAGAGGAGATTGCTGAACATTGCAGAGTTTCTCCAGGAACGGTAGCAAAATGCTTTAAAAACGAATTGGGTCTAACGGTGGGGAAGTACATCGATGACCTGGTGTTCATGGAAGGGACCAGGAGATTGATATATACCGATGATCCTATAGGAATAATAAGCGAGGATCTCGGCTTTTGCGATCAGTTTTATTTCTCAAGAAGATTTTCCGAGCTGCATGATATCACCCCGCTCAAATACAGGCATAAAATACAGAGCACAAAATAGAATTTGTGAAAAGTGCACAATTTAAGGGGCTGAATTTGTACAAATGTGACGTGTGCGTCGAAAAGTGATTTTTCGAAAATTTTTTTGCAAAAAAGTGTTGACAAATCGAAACAAAAGTAGTATAATAACAAAGCTGTCGCGTGAAGCGCGGCGATTACAAAACCGAGCCGAAAAAACTTTTTGAAGAAAATTTGAAAAAGGTATTGACAAGGCGAAAGGTTTGTGATATAATATTCAAGCTGTCCGCAAAAAGGCGGACAAGCGAATCGGTCATTGAAAATTGAACAACAAGAGATG
>JAFTXK010000168.1 GCA_017461635.1 Clostridia bacterium
ACTGTACTGTTCGCAATGTTTCCTACGTTAAATCACGGTCAACTTAACAGTAGGAAACCAAGTTGGCGATCCCTTATTGTCATCCTGAGCCTCGGCGAAGGATCTCATAGGGTATTAACTAACTATTCGCTAAATTATTGTTTATCTTTTTATTGATAAAGCTCCTTTGTTTTTTATTTTGACCATTCTCACCTGATTATTTGGTATTGTATTTTTGAAAAACTTGTGATATACTAAAATTATAACCACGAAACGGAGGTACCCGCCTATGGCAAACTTTGAAAATCTTTATACACTGCTTGAAACTAAAAACTATTCCGCATTTATGCGAGCCATAGACGAGCAAAACCCCATCGATACTGCCGAATTTATCTCTGAGCTGCCCCAAGAAAAACAGCTCGCTGTTTTCCGTATGTTCAAAAAGGATATTTCCGCCGACATTTTCGCCGAGCTCGACAGCGAGGTGCAGGAGCGCATAATCTCCACCGCAACCGATACAGAGATATCTGCCATGCTTGAAGATCTTTATGTCGACGATGCCGTTGACATGCTTGAAGAGCTTCCCGCCAATATGGTAAAAAGGATCCTGCAGGTAGCAAAGCCCGAAACAAGAACTTTGATTAATAAATTTCTCAGCTATCCAGAGGATTCCGCCGGAAGCATCATGACGGCAGAATTCATTGATCTGCATAAAACAATGACTGTCGGAGAAGCCATTGCCCATATCAGAAAAACAGGCTTTGATAAAGAAACAGTATATGTTGCATACGTCACCGACAATGCAAGAATCCTCCAAGGCACGATACGCCTCGAGGAGCTTCTTTTCGCCGCCGACAGCACTGTCATTGCAGATGTTATGAACACAGATTTTGCATTTGCAGGCACTCATGACGATGAAGAGACCGTAGCAGCAATGATATCAAAATACGACCTGCTCGCCCTTCCTATCGTAGACAGAGAGCAAAGACTTGTCGGCATCGTAACCGTCGATGACGCTATCGACGTTATCGAGGAAGCGGCGACCGAGGACATCGAAATGATGGGTGCTATCACGCCGACCGATAAGCCCTATCTTAAAACAGGCGTTTTTGAGACTTTCAAAACAAGGATTCCATGGCTTCTGCTGCTCATGGTGTCCGCTACCTTCACAGGGCAGATCATCGCGGGCTTCGAGGGAGCACTTGCGGCATTCCCCATGCTCATTGCCTTCATACCGATGCTTATGGGCACGGGCGGTAATTCGGGCGGTCAGGCATCTGTAACAGTCATCCGCGGTCTTGCCCTTGATGAGATCCGCATGAGAGATATCTTAAAGGTTATATGGAAGGAATTTCGTGTTGCAGTACTCTGCGGAGTAATTTTGGCGATCTGCAATTTTATAAAGATAATCCTCATTGACAATTTCATTTTCGGAAACGGTATTGATCCGCTTTCCTCTCTTGTTGTTTCGCTTACATTGCTGGTCACAGTCCTGGTTTCAAAGATAATCGGCGCTTCCCTGCCGATTCTTGCCAAGCGTATCGGATTCGATCCGGCGGTCATGGCAAGCCCCTTTATCACAACCATCGTTGATGCAGTTTCCCTTCTGATATATTTTGCCTTTGCAAAGATTATACTCGGAGTGTAAATCAAAAATGGTTATCTAAAGCTGAAGAGTATATATGATATTCGTTTTACAATAAGCAATATTTCATTAACAATCGTCTTTTTGAACAAAAGGCAATAAATATACACCTTATTTTGCAACATTATTTACAAAATTCATAATTTATCAATAATAGGGTTGAAATTTGTCAAAAAAAGTGATATAATCTAAATATTAAATGGTAATACCCCCTATGAGGCTTTCAGAATTCGAAAGAAAACCGGAAGCAGAGGGGACTCCGGAGAATCCCGATTTACGGGTGCCGAAGGTGAAAGGCGAAAGCCGAATCTCTCAGGCAAAAGGATGGAGCAGATAATCAGAATATTATATTTTTATGTAAATTTCTGCATGTCTTTTCTTCGGAGGCGTTATGCCAAAAAATTTTGGAGGAAAACATGCAGGAATTTTTTTCTAATCTTGAATCCACTCTACTCCCAATAGTCCAAAAGATCAACGCTTATCTTTCAGACTACATTCTTATCTTCCTTCTCGTAGGAATCGGTATTTATTTCACCGTCAGAACACGCTTCGTACAGGTTCGCTGCTTCGGCGAGGGCATGAAGAAGGTATTCGGAAATATTAACCTCCGCGGCGGAAAGCAGAATAGCGGACTTAGCTCCTTCCAGGCTCTTGCAACCGCAATCGCTGCTCAGGTCGGAACAGGTAACATCATCGGTGCCTGCGGCGCGATCCTTATCGGCGGTCCGGGAGCGATCTTCTGGATGTGGGTCATCGCCTTCTTCGGCATGGCTACCATCTACGGCGAGGCAGTTCTCGCACAGAAGACAAAGCAGGTAGACGCAGACGGCACCGTTCACGGCGGCCCTGTTTACTACATAACAACCGCATTTAAGAATAAGTTTGGCAAGGTTCTGGCGGTATTCTTTGCTGTTGCAACCATCCTCGCTCTCGGCTTTATGGGCTCTATGGTTCAGTCCAACTCCATCGGCGAGTCCATCAATAATGCATTCCCCGTTATCCCCACATGGGTTACAGGTATTGTGCTTGTTCTCGTTTCGGGCTTCATATTCCTCGGCGGCGTTCAGAGAATTGCCGCAGTTGCCGAAAAGCTTGTTCCCGTTATGGCAGTTCTTTATATCCTCGGCGGTCTCGTTATTATCGTTTGCAGAATTCAGTATATCCCCGAAACCTTCGGTATGATCTTTAAATATGCCTTCCAGCCCACAGCCATCATCGGCGGCGGTATCGGTATCGCACTGAAGAACGCTATCAGCCAGGGTGCAAAGCGCGGTCTCTTCTCAAACGAAGCAGGTATGGGTTCAACACCTCATGCACATGCACTTGCCAATACAAAGACTCCTCACGATCAGGGTGTTGTTGCAATGATCGGCGTGTTTATAGACGCATTCATCGTTCTTACAATGACAGCTCTTGTAATTATCTCCACAATGTATGCAGGTGGCGGTCCTCTTTCCGCACACGGCGTTGCGGCTGCTTATGATAAGACAACAGTTCCTCAGATGGCATTCGGCACTATCTTCGGCGAGACCGGCGGTAACATCTTCGTTGCTGTCTGCCTGCTCTTCTTTGCCTATTCCACCATCATCGGCTGGAACTATTTCGGTAAGGTAAATATCGAATATCTCTTCGGTAAGAAGGCAGTTCCGGTCTATTCCGTTATCGCTCTCGTGTTCATCTTCCTCGGCTCGGTTCTCTCCAATAACCTTGTTTGGGAGCTGACCGATATGTTCAACTTCCTCATGGTATTCCCGAATGCCATTGCCCTCTTTGCTCTTGCAAAAATGGTATCTGATGAAGCAAAACGCGCAAGGCTTGAAAAGAAAGAATATAAGAAAAACAAATAAAAAATATTGGTCTGTCAAAATTGACAGACCAATCAGACTGTAGACAAAAGGCAACCGAAAACGGTTGCCTTTTGTATTATCAATCAAAGAATCCTTCGATAGTATTATCTTTATCAAAGGAGTGGTTATACTGGAACTGCTTATAAAGCAGAAGATCCTCATCTGAGTCTATATCCAGCTCGTCCCAGGAGAAGAGCTCTCCGCGGTCATTTATGCAGAAATTCGCTGTGATAACGGGGTATTTCTCCTGCAACTCCTTGCGGAAGGTCTGATAACCCGACAGCTCAAAGCCTGCCGTCTCGGAAAGGAGTATATTCAGATAATTAAGACTTGTAACGATACCTTCCTGCTCCTTGATATCATAATTTGCCCAGAGGACAAAGGGAACGATATACTGATTGGAGCGAACCGTCCAGTCCTCGGTCTCTTCCTCTATCCCCATAAGGTCAAGGATCGGTCTTGTTATGGTACTGTTTGGCTGATGGTCACCGTACATGAGGATCACAGTAGGCTCTTTCTCCTTTGAGAAGAACTCGATCAGATCGCCAAGAGCCGCATCGGATATCTGTATAAGCGACATATAGCCCGAGATAGCGGTTTTATTTGCCAGTCTCGGAGGCATATTTTCTATCTCCTCCTCAAGAAAAGCAAACTGCTCATATTCTCTGAAATTCATATATCCGCCATGGTTCTGCATGGTAACGCAGAAGAAGGCAAGGGGATCATCGTTACTTAGATTATCATGGTAAAGCCGAATGATCTTATCATAGACCGCCTCATCCGAAATATATCCGCGTATCTTATCGACACTGCTGAATTCCTGGCGGAACAGAGTATTGTCAATTCCGAGCATAGGATAAACTGTGTCTCTCTTCCAGCCGCTCGCGCCGTAAGGATGGATACCGTAGGTGGTATAACCCTTTTCCTTCAGCGTGCTCATAAGATTCTCGGTATCGGTGCGCAGATACTGCTGATAAGGAATACTTCCCGAAGGAAGGAACGCCATTGTATTGCCCGTCAGAAATTCCCATTCCGAGTTTGGGGTGTTGCCGCCCTTGACCGATACATATGCCTGCCCTTTAATGGTATTCTCCGTCAGTGAATCGATAAAGTGCATGCAGTCCTTTTCATAGCCGTAATCCCCAAGAACAGAAAGATCGGAAAAAGACTCATTCATGATAACGATAACATTGGGATTTTCCACATCCGGTGCATCGGATGCTTCTCCCGTCTCGATCTCATCTGCCGCTGCTTGGAGCTTTACCGCATCATAACCCTCGGGCTCATCCACATTCATATATTTCAGAAGCGAAATGAAGCTGAAATAAAAGCCGTTATATTTATAAACCGCCGTTGGTGTGAAGAGATAAGGATAATATCTTGCCTCGTCCTGAAAATTCTCATTCTGAGCCGCCGAAGCATATCCTGCGAGCATCGGAATACAAAGAAGGATGCAAAGCAATCTGACAGCAATTTTAATGCCTATCTTTGTTTTCAGCTTGATCTTGGCGCGGCAGAGAAGAAAAGCCAGCACCGTAATAAGCAGAAATCCAACGATCAGCCAAATGATCTTTTTCGAAAATTCGAATTTATAATCCCCCACAACAGACATAGCCGTGCCGAAGGAAAGCAGATCCCAAGGCATGATCGGCTGAGATCTGAAGCTCATTACCGCATATTCCGCTATGCCCACAAGTCCGCAGAAAAGCACCGTCAGTGCCGCTGAAAAACGCGGTGACCAGGTGATTAGCAGAAGCACTGCTTCGATTATATAAACAAAAAGAAGATTGAAATAGAAAATGGTATCGCTATTCTGATTCTCAACCGGATAGACGAATTCCTCCATCATTATGTATGCGGGGATCGGAAGGATCAGCAGAAGGACGATCGAAATTATTCCCCATTTCCATTTCCAAAGCTGTTTTAAGGTCTTTATTGAATAAACTCCGATGGTCGATATGATTTTTTTGAAGCTTTCCATATAAAACCTTTCTATATCAGAGCGTTGAAATAATTATTTCTGTATTACCCGTTATCTTATATTCTCCGAGCCCTGCGGGGATAAAATAGCTGTCGCCCGCCATGAGCTCATATTCCGCGCCATCGAAGAGGATCTTACCCTCGCCGCTTATGCAAAGCACCGAAGAAAAGCTATCATTTCCTGCCAAAAGTGTTTTCTCTTCCGAAACGGTAAAATGCTTGACTCTGAAATAACGGCAATGAGCAAGAGTATTTTCATCATCCTCGCCGTCCTTCGCCTCAAATCTGATCGCATTGATCTCATCTTCGCTAAAGGGCTTTACAACAGCGAGAGATTTTTCCACATGAAGCTCGCGGAGATTACCTGCGGAATCTCTTCTGTCGTAATCGTAAACACGGTATGTAAGGTCGGAATTCTGCTGTATTTCGGCAATTATTATTCCCTCGCCGATGGCATGAAGAAGCCCGGAGGGAATGAAATATGTCTCACCCTTCTTTACAGAGGTATATCCCATTGCCGAATCGATCTTCCCCTCTGCCACTGCCTTTGCAAAATCCTCTGCACTTATGCCATCCGCAAGACCGTAAACTATCTTGGCATCGGGCTTTGCGTCAACTATATACCACATTTCGGTCTTACCGGGGTCATTTTCATGAGCGGCGGCATAATCATCATCGGGATGAACCTGAACAGAAAGCTTATCCTGTGCATCAATAAATTTGATAAGCAGAGGGAAACGTCCGCCATCGTATTTTGTTCCGAGAACGCTTTTATCATTCTCGATATATTCGCCAAGTGTCATTCCTGCGCATTCGCCGCACTTGATCTTGCTCATTTCGTCACTGCGGACTGTAAGCTCCCAGGTTTCACCGATGTTTTCACCGCCGTTTTCCTTGCCAAACATTTTTGCAAGGTTATCGCCGCCCCAAATGCGGCTTTTTGCAACATAAGATATCTTGATTGGATATATTTTTTTCATATTGTTACCTCAAATCAGCCAAGAAAGGCTATAGCTATGTCATAAAGCCTGCTGAAAAGAATGGCGAGAAACACCGCAGGCAGATAATTCATAATTTTAAGCTTCGTTACACCGAGAATATTTAGGGCAAGTCCTATAATAAGGAGCGAGCCCACGGCAGTCATTTCCGTAACCACCGAATCGGTAAGGATCGGGGATACCCACTGAGCCACAAGTGTTATTCCGCCCTGAAGCAGAAGCACGGAAAAAGCCGAGAAGATAACGCCGATACCGAGAGACGAAGTATAGATTATCGAGCTGACAAAGTCAAGCACCGATTTTGTAAACTGTGTTGTATGGTCATTACGGAGACCGCTCTCAAGAGGTCCGAGAACCGACATTGCGCCTACGCAGAAGAGCAATGTCGCTGTTACAAATCCTTGGGTTACATTTCCATGACCCGTGCCGACCTTTTTCTGTATCCATTCGCCGAGCCTTGTTACCCATTTATCAAGGTCGATAAGCTCGCCTATGATGGCACCGAAAAGCACCGAAAATATCATTACAAGGGCATTCTGACCCTTTATCGCGCCCGTAATTCCTATCCAGAGAACAGCGAGAGCCATTCCCTTCATGATCGTATCAGATACCTTCTCCGGAATACCCTTTTTAAAGAGCAAACCAAGCAAACTGCCGATAATGACCGCACCGCAATTTACAAGCGCACCAAGCAAAGAAAAATTCATTTTAACTCCAAATATAAAATCCAATCGGGATGCCGCCTCACAGCAGCATCCCGTTTGTATTCAAAAAAGTCTCTGAGATTATCTTCTTCCGCGATAGTCATCACGGCGGCGTCCGCGGCGAAGCATGCTCATAATTTCATCAAAATCATCCTCAGAAACCGAAGCATCGCTCATATCGGATGCAAAATCGTTTACATCTTCAATTTCGTTCTCTGCTGCAGGAGCTTCTGCCACAGGCTTTACTGCGTGAGCGGACTCAACAGGCTTTTCCTCGGGCTTATCTTCTTTTACGGGCTCAGAAGCCTTCTCGGGAGCAGGACGCTTAACATCACTTGGCTTTTCAAAGGGCTTAACTGTGCGTCTTTCCTCATCGCCCTCCTTCTTCTCGAAGCCTGTAGCGATGATAGTGATTCTCATCTCGTCCTCAAGCTCCTCGTCAAAGGCAACACCCCAAATAACGGTTGCATCGGCATTTGCTTCGCTTGAGATCATAGAGGATGCAAGATCGATATCTTCAAGAGCAACATCGGGAGAGGTTGTAATGCTGATAAGTATACCCTTTGCGCCCTTGATGGAGGTCTCGAGCAGAGGGCTGGAGATAGCGGCCTTTGCCGCGAGCTCTGCCTTATCCTTGCCGCTTGCCGCGCCTACGCCCATATGAGCATAGCCGGCATTGGACATAATAGATGTTACGTCCGCAAAATCAAGGTTGATAAAGCCGGGAACATTGATAAGCTCGGAAATGCTCTGAACACCTCGGCGAAGAACATCGTCTGCGATCTCAAATGCATTGAAAAGCGTGATTCTTGTATCAGAAACCTGCTTCAGTCTCTCATTGGGTATAACTACGAGAGCGTCAACGAACTCACTGAGATTGGCAATACCCATCTCAGCAGCTTCCATTCTCTTCTTACCCTCAAAAGCAAAGGGCTTGGTTACGATACCGACAGTGAGGATATCCATCTCTCTTGCCGCCCTTGCAACTATGGGAGCCGCGCCTGTACCTGTGCCGCCGCCCATACCTGTGGTAATGAACACCATATCTGCGCCTGCGAGAGCATTCTTGATATCATCAAGATTCTCCTCAGCCGCTCTTGCACCGATCTCGGGATTTGCACCGGCGCCGTGACCCTTGGTCACCTTTTCTCCGATAACGATCTGGTTAGGTGCGCTTGAGTTCTTTAGCACCTGACGGTCAGTATTGATGGCGATAAACTCTACGCCGCGGATATTTGCGGAAATCATTCTGTTTACAGCATTGTTTCCTCCGCCGCCGACACCGATTACTTTTATACAAACACCGCTGTCGAAGGATTCATCATGTTCGAAAGTCATTTTTTTGTCCTCCACGTTTTTATATTACGAATTTTTATTTTTTGTATTTATACGGGAATTTCTTCAAATTTATAAATACCCTATATTATATAATAAAGGATTTTCCCGCATTTTGCAATAGTTTTTTGAAAATTTTATCGATTTTTTTCGTTTTTTTTATGCCAAAAGATGAATTTTATTCAATTTTCAGCGTTTTATGGATCATTGCACTGCTTTCAGACACATCCGAAACATCAAGCACAACACCGCTGACACCGCGGTATCCACCGCTTTCCATAACCTTTTCCGCCATAAGAAGCTTAAGTCTCTGATCCTTGAAATCGCCCATTTCGATTCGATATTCTCCAACCTTCACAAAAGCGATATCAAATTTTCCGCCGATATAAACTCTGTTCACCTCTTCGGCAAAGGATGATTCGGAAAGATTCTTTAAGATCTCTTCGATATAGACCTCGTCTCCACCGAAGAATTCTATCCTCTCGCCCGTTACCGCGCGTTTGATATTCGGCATTTCCACATAGACAAGACCAAGGCTTTCAAGGCTCTTTCTGTCCGATGTTCTTTCGATAACTCTGAGGCTATCGGAAAGAGTGAAATATTCACCCGTTATACCGACGAAATATTCTGGAGTTTCATATGTAAGCTCTATCACGATATCCGCCGGCAGAACCTTCTTGACCGTGACATCTGCGATTTCGGGATATGCGGCAAGTATTTTCCGCTCTGCCTCATCGCTATCAATGCTGTAAAGCTTGGTGCCCGTCTCTATGCCCGACGTCAGGATTATCTCCTCCTCGGAATGCTTTGAGAGACCCTTGACATTAATGCTTTTCAGATCGAAATAGGATGAGAAGAATCCGATGAGCACAGCTCCGATCAGAGCCGCGGCAAGTATAAGTATCAGGATCGAAATTATCAAAGTGTTTTTTCCCGACCTCTGCCTTTTCGCTGTTTGCGCTTCCATCCATGGGCGATAATAATAGGGCTTGTCCCTTGCGCCGCTGCGGATATTTCTCCGCGCCGCGCCATATCTGCTTTCCGTCATTCCTTGCCTCTCACCTCTTTTCCGATAAGCCTCAGGATCTCCTCATAGATGAGCTTATTTGCGTCAAGATCCGCAAAATGCGATATTGCTTCGCCCATGCTCTTGCGCCTTTCGGCATCTGCGAGAAGTCCTTCCACCTCTTTTTTCAGTCTGCCGCCTATAAGCTCCTTTTCTTCAAGAAGAACCGTTCCGCCCATATCGGCAATGACCTTTGCATTTTTATACTGATGATTGTTCGTCACATTGGGTGACGGAATCATAATGCTCGTTTTTTTCATCATCGCAAGCTCCGATACCGTCATGGCTCCGGCTCTTGAAATGACGATATCCGCCGCCGCCATTCTCAGCGGCATGTCATAAATATATTCCGAGAGCATGAGGTTTTCCCTGCCCTCAAGTCCGAAATCCTTATACATTGCTAAGGCCGCTTCAAGCTCGATAGCTCCGCAGGCATGCTGATGAAGAATATCATCTCTGTTCTTCCCCAGATCTCGCATGAGCTCAAGACAGGCTTCATTCACCTTTTCTGCTCCCATACTTCCGCCATAGGAAAGCACGTAAATTGCATTTTCAGAAATACCAAGCTGTTTCTTTGCTTCTTCCTTTGTGATATTTTCGGGCGGAGTGAGCAAGGGACAGCCACAGAGAA
>JAFTXK010000010.1 GCA_017461635.1 Clostridia bacterium
GGGAGTATATAATTTTGCAAAATTTCCGTTTTTCATGATTTCTACCTGTTCGAATTTATTCTTTATATACATTATAACATATTTTGATCACAAAATGCAATGTGATTTAACTTGAAAAATAAAATAAATTTTGTATAAAAATCACAAAAATCATTTTCCGAATTAAATAATATGAAGGATTTATTGACATAATCATCAAAAAATGTTAAAATTACCCTAAAGTGCAACAGGCACTTTTTTGCAAACAAAAATAAGGAGAAAATGAATTATGAAAAAAATGTATACAAAGGAACAGCTTTTTAAAATGGTAAAAAAGCTTTATGAGGACGACGGCAAGACCGCGTTCGGTGAGGAGGTTGACGGCGGAGCGGTAATGCCTGCGGATATGCTGAATAAATATTACGAAGCAACGGGAAAATATCCGGCAGTTTGCGGTGTCGATCTTGCCTGCTACGGTCTGCAGATACCAACGGCAAATCAGAAAAAATTTGATGCGGCTGTAGAACAGCTCGCAGAATTTGCGCATGCGGGCGGTATCGTTACTGCAAGCTCTCACTTCGCAAATCCAACAGGAAATAACGGCGGCGATCTTTGCCGCGGTCTGCTGGGAAGAGAGGATAAATGGGAAGAGCTTTTGACAGAGGGCACGGAGCTTAACACCATCTGGAAAGCAGAGCTTCTGCTGGATGCTCGTTTCCTGAAGGCATTGGGCGATAAAGGCGTACCCGTTCTCTGGAGACCTCTCCATGAGCAGAACGGTGGCTGGTTCTGGTTCTGCATAACACAGGACGGATATACTCTTCCCGGAAAATATATGGAAAGAGCATGGAGATATATCTATGATCTCTATGAGAATAAGCTTGGACTTACTAATCTTATATGGGTATTTTCGCCCAATGTCACAAATAATGTGAACTGTGACGCGATGTACTGCTATCCGGGAGACGATGTTGTTGACATTATCGGCTATGACTGGTATACATGCGGAAATTACGAGGTTGAGGGCGAGGGCAGGACGCATGAGATACTTGCGGCAACAGGCAAGCCCCTTGCGATCACGGAGTTTGGCCCTTCGGGAAGCCTTCTTGCTCCCCACGGAAAGGAGCAGAATGAGGAGGGCTTCTGGAACGGGCGCGATATGCTTTCGCTCATTGACAGACTGCATTCGGACGGCAGAAAGACCGCTTATTTTATGACCTGGACTTGGCACTGGGGATCTCATTCCTGGAAATATGCCGATGAGCTGATGGCGAGCGAAAAAATAGTTGACAGAGATGAGCTTGGAAGAATGTTTGATAAAATGTTCGAGGAGGATAACTAATGAATAAGAGCTTTTCGGTTGCTGTTTGTTTTGTTCTTGTTTTGATGATGGTCTTGACCTCCTGTGCAGATGACAAAATATCTTTTGCCAATAATACAGAGGAGATAACAGAAACAAATATAAGCACAGAAACTGTGCAAACCGAGGCTGAGAGCGGAGAAACCGAAGCTGAGAGCGAAAAAACTGATGAAGCTGCCGCCGCTGATTTCATTGAAGATATAGAAGCTTGGAGGATCATCCGTGCGGATATGGCAGGAGACACCGTCAAGCAGAGCCTTACAAAGCTTCATACTGCCATTTCGGAAGAGATCGGTGACCGTCTCAGCGTTGGAACAGACTGGAGCGAAGCCGCCGGAGCTGAGATCATCATAGGCAATTCCAACCGTGCCGCATCTGTCGAGGCGGCAAAATATCTGAAAACAGATTTTGATTATATTATAAAGACTTTTGATCAGAGCATCGTCATAATGGGACTTACCGATGCTTCAACGGCAAAGGCAGTAGACTTTTTTATTGAGAATTATATTGGGGACGGAAAGGTCTATGCTCCCGCAGAGGAAGGGCTCATTTATAATGTCGATTTTAAATTGGATACCTTCACTGTCGGCGGTGTTGATATTTCGGAATTCAAATTCTATTATATCGATGCGGGCAATACTCTCGGCGGTCAGAATACATATGATGAGGTTGCTGATCTTTCATACCGTCTTGAAAGCGAATATACCGGAAAGAAGCTTGAGCTTACTTCGAGTCTTATTGATAAAGAAAATCTTATCATCTATGACCGCTCGGGGCTTGATTATGAAAAGGGCGGAATAAAAGTCGAAAACGGGGATCTTTACATTTACGGATCTTATCATTCCATCGAAAATACCGTAAATTATTTCTTTGAGACCGTTCTCGGTGATAACAGCTCTGTCAGTCTCCCTGCAGATTTTTCCGTTGAGATATCAACAGATGACCTTCCCGATATATATTCAAAGGATGATTTGATGGCGGTGCTTCAGTATGTTTATGACACAAGAGATCTTCTTATCGTGGGAGATGAGGTAAATAACAGCCGCCGCGTGCCTTCAACCATGCTTGAGCCCTACTATGAATCAACGGGTGCATATCCCTCCATCATGGGTCTCGATCTGGGTCGCTGCGGCTATAAGATGCCTACCCTTCCCGACGATCAGTGGATGATAATCAGCCAAATGCTGTGCGAATCTATTGATTATGCGGCGAGGGGCGGAGTTATCACCATCGGAAACCATATGACCAATCCCAATCCCGAAAATATTCCGAAGGGCTCAACAGAGGAGCGCGGCGATCTCGGAGACGAGCAGGCATGGATCGACCTTATTACAGAGGGCACGGAAAGCAACGCGCGTTTTAAGAGCGAGCTTGAGCTTAACGCTATAGTGCTTCAGGCATTTGAAGACGCGGGAGTGCCTATCATCTGGAGACCCTTCCATGAATGTAACGGCGGTTGGTTCTGGTGGACTCCCGAGCTTGGAAGTACCCGGTACGATTCAAAGTATTTCGTTGATATGTGGATATATGTTTACGAATTTTTCACAGAGGAAAAGGGTCTTACCAATCTTATCTGGGAATACAGTCCCAGTACATCCACACATATGGACACTATGTATCTCTATCCCGGAGATGATTATTGCGACATCGTTGGCGTTGACTGGTATACAGGCGGAAAATTTGAGATCATAGCCGAGCATAAGCCTTATGAACAGCTTATGGCGACAGGAAAGATCACAAATCTTGCTGAGATAGGCCCTTCAAGCAGTCTTTTTGGAAAAACAAAAGAGGAGCAGGCTGAGATCTATACTGCCATGGAGCTTATCGGAAATGCATATTCCATGTACTATGAGGATTATAAGATCGCATATTTTATGACCTACGCAGGAAAGACAAGCCTTATGTGGCTGCCCGGCGGAGATGAGGTAATGAAGGATAAGCGAGTGCTGGAGCTTTCGGAAATGCTTCCTCTTTTCGAGAAGGTTACGGGATTTAAGCCCGGCATGTAATTATGCCGATAAAGTTATAAAAAAATGTTATAATTGTTGTTTATTACCAACTTTTGAAACAAATTTCAGCAAATAACTTGACTGTGGTATGCCATTATGGTAAAATACACATAATTACTGCCGTGCTTTGCAAATGACGGCTTTTAAGAAACGGAGATTTTTGAAAAATGAAAACCAAAGAACAAATTATGAAGGTTCTTGAAAATGCTTACGAGGACAGCAGATATATGCTCATAGGCGAACAGCTTATCGGTCCCAGTGATCTGCCAAATGATATGTTCGGACGCTTTGGCGAGGCAACCGGAGGCAGAATGCCCGCTATCCTCGGTCTTGATCTTGCATGCTACGGTCTTGATCTTATGAATGTAGGCGTCGGTACCGAAAGATGGAACACCATTCTCGATCAGGTTACAGCATTCGCCGAAAAGGGCGGTATCGTTACCGCAAGCTCTCACTGGGCTAATCCTACATATAAGCCTGAATACGGAGCTCGCTGCCGCGGAATGTTCGGCGACGGTACGGCGAAATATTGGGACGAGCTGCTTACTGAGGGCACTGAGATCAACAAGATTTGGAAAGAGGAGCTTATCGTTGACGGCAAATTCCTTAAGGAGCTTTCCGACAGAGGCATTACAGTCCTCTGGAGACCCTTGCATGAATCCAACGGAAGTTGGTTCTGGTTTACTGCAAAATCGGGAGGCTGGGGCTCAACAGGACAGTGGATGGATGCAGAATATCTGCGCCGCCTCTGGAAATATCTCTACAACCTCTATGTAAATGAAATGGATATTGAAAACCTTATTTGGGTTTACGGGCCCAATATTGCAAACGAGGGCGGAAGCGGCATAAAGAGTGCGATGTACTATTATCCCGGTGACGAATATGTTGATATGCTGGGCATCGACTGGTACACAAGCGGCGATTTCGACCGCATTCTGACCAGCCATTCCTATGACAAGATCATGAGCCGCGGCAAGCCCTGCGCAATGACAGAATTCGGGCCTGCGGGTGAGATTGCTCTCCGCGAGGATCACGAGGCGCAGGAAAAGGCATTCAACGCTGTTGATATGCTTAATGTTTTCAAGGATATCACAAGGCGTGGTCTGAAGATTGCTTATGTTCTCACATGGCATGAAAATTACGGAGCTATCCATTCTCTCGGCAAGGGCAAGGAAGCTCTTGATGAAGGTTTCTTCTATGATCTCGAAAGACTGAATACTCTTTACGAATAATTTCAATAGCGGAGGACAGTGATATGTATACAAGAGAACAGGTTTTGTCGGTGCTTGATAAGGTCTATAATGACAGCAGAATGATAATGCTCGGCGAGCAGTGCAATGGCGGACGCGATATGCCTGCAAAAATGCTGGAAAGATATGCCAATGCAACAGGCGGCAAATATCCGGCAGTTATGGGTATCGATCTTGCATGCTACGGTCTTAAGCTTCCCGAGCTTGAGATAGGCGGAGAGATCTGGAATACGATCATAGATCAGCTTACAGATTATGCCGAGAAGGGCGGAATCATAACAGCAAGCTCGCATTTTGCTAACCCCACAGGTGAATACGGCCCGGGCGGTCTTTGCAGAGGTAAGTTCGGCGGCAATGAGATGTGGGAAGAAATGCTTACCGAGGGAACAGAGCTTAATAAGATCATCAAGGAAGAGCTTATTATAGACGGTAAGTTCCTCAAGGCTCTTGACGACAAGGGTATTCCCGTGCTCTGGAGACCTCTCCATGAGGCAAACGGCGCTTGGTTCTGGTTCTGCGCGCGTTCACACAGTGAAATGGACTGGATCGATCCCGAATATCTCCGGAGATTCTGGAGATACATATATGATCTCTATGTAAATGAAATGGGAATAAAGAATCTCATTTGGGTCTATGGTCCTAATGTTTCTCAGAGTGCTCCCGGCGGTACGAGAGATGTTCTCTATTATTATCCGGGCGACGAATACTGCGATATGGTGGGCGTTGACTGGTATTCAGGCAACAAAAATGAGGTAAACTATCCCGGCCATTCCTATGATAAGATAATGAGCCTCGGCAAGCCCTGCGCTCTTACCGAATTCGGACCCAGCGGTCCGCTCAAAGCGCCCAATGGAAGCGGTGTTGCGGTTCAGGAAAAGCTCTTTAATGCCGTTGATATGGTCGAGCTTATGAAGAGCCTTAAAAGACAGGGACTTAAGATCTCCTATGTTCTTACATGGTGCGGCGGATGCGGCGCTATATATTCCATAGGCAGAGGCGAGGAAGCCTTGGCAGACCCCTTCTGCGTTGATCTTGAAAGACTGAAGACTCTTTATGAATAAAAACGCATAAGCGCATATACGGGTCGCAAAAGGTGTTGCTTTTATAGATCCTAAATGGTATCATAAATGATATCTTAAAAGGAAACGGAGACATAGAATGCACACAAAGGAACAGATAATGAATGTCCTCAAAAGATCATATGAGGACAGCAGATATATACTCATGGGCGAGCAGCTCATGGGCGGTATGGATATGCCGAATGATATGTTTGCGCGGTACAGAAAGGCTACAGGAGGTAAGCTGCCTGCGGTGCTGGGAATAGATCTTGCCTGCTATGGTCTTGACCTTCAAAAAGTTGGCGAGGGAAGTAAAAAATGGAATGAGATGCTCGATCAGATAACCGACTTTGCAGAGCAAGGCGGTATCGTAACGGCGTCCTCGCATTTTGCAAATCCTATTCCTGATCCTGAGGCGAGAGCTCTCTGCAGGGGTGTTTTCGGTGGAGCTGATAAATGGGATGAAATGCTTACCGAGGGAACCGAGCTCAATAAGATAATAAAAGATGAGCTGATCCTTGACGGAAAATTCCTTAAGGCGCTTGGCGAAAGAGGCGTAACTGTTCTTTGGCGTCCCCTTCATGAAGCAAACGGCGGCTGGTTCTGGTTCTGCGCCCGCTCCACAAAGAAAATGGATTGGCTTGACGGAGAATATCTGCGCAGATTCTGGAGATATATCTATAAGCTTTATACCGATGAAATGAAGCTCGATAATCTTGTCTGGATATATTCCCCCAATGTTTCCGCGAACTCCTCAAACGGTACGAGGGATGTGCTTTATTATTATCCGGGTGATGAATATTGCGATATGGTGGGAGTTGACTGGTATACCTCAAACAAAATGGAGCTGAATAATCCCGGTCATTCCTACGATAAGATAATGAGCCTTGGAAAGATTGCGGTTTTGGCTGAGCTTGGGCCTCGTCCTCCCCTTCGCGAATATGAGCTTGACTCGGATAAGCAGGCAAAGCTTTTCAGTGCGGTCGATCTTATAGATATGATCAAGGATCAGATCAGAAGAGGCTGTAAAATAGCCTATGCGCTTACATGGCATTATGGACGCAGTTCAATCTGTTCTCTTGGAAGAGCGGATGAAGCTATGGCAGACCCCTTCTGCGTTGATCTTGAAAAGCTTGGAACACTCTATGAATAAAAGATCGGGGAGGGGAGTCCCTCTCCGTTTTTTATGATACTATCTATAAATAATAATTTATTGGGTATCGATCTCTGTAGTAAGTTACCCCTTCGGCAAATTCCTGTTTGAAACTATACTTCAAAAAGTGAAAAAATATATATTTTAATACAAATAATGTATTCATTTTAACAAATGATTGTGATATCATTTATTTGGCATTGAATGCTTGAAAGAAATAGCTGATTGGAGACGAAAAATGTATACAAAGGAACAAATAATTGAAGTTCTCGCAAGAGCTTACGAGGACAGCAGAATACTTCTGTTCGGCGAGCAGGTTGGAGGAAATCAGGATATGCCTGCGAACATGCTTGATAGATATTCAAAGGCAACGGGAGGCAGATATCCCGCTGTTATGGGTCTTGATCTTGCCTGTTATGGACTTCAGCTTCCCGAGGTTGGAGTAAACAGCGAAAAATGGAATGCTTACATAGATCAGATAGCGGATTTTGCGGATAAGGGCGGTATCGTTACAGCCAGCTCGCATTTTGCAAATCCCATTCCCGTTCCCGATGCGAGAGCACTTTGCCGAGGAAATTTTGCAGGTCTTGACGCTTGGGAGGAGCTTCTCACTGAAGGTACGCCCGTAAATAAGATCTTTAAAGAAGAGCTTCTTATCGATGGCGAATTTCTCCGTCAGCTTGGAGAAAGAGGCGTAACAGTCCTTTGGAGACCCTTGCATGAAGCAAACAGCGGATCCTTCTGGTATTGCGGAAGAGCGCACGGCGAGCCCGGACTCAAATGGATGGACGGCGAAAACTTAAAGAGACTTTGGAGATATATCTATAACCTTTATGTAAGCGAAATGGGGCTCACAAATCTTATCTGGGTCTATGCTCCAAATAATCAAGGAACATGGAACGGAAATTGCGATGTCAGATATTATTATCCCGGCGATGAGTATGTTGATATGGTAGGTATCGATTGGTATACCAGCAATAAGGAAGAGATAATAGTTCCTCAGCATTCTTATGATAAAATAATGAATTACGGAATGACTGCGGCACTGACAGAGTTCGGCCCCGGTCAGAGCCTTCGCATGAGTAGCTTTGAGGAGCAGGAAAAAACCTTCAATGCCCTTGATATGGTCAAGGTGATGAAGGATGTAATGAAGAGAGGACTTAAGATCGCCTATGTTCTTACATGGACAGGCGGTTACGGCGCGCTCTATTCCATCGGTAAGGGCGAGGAGGCACTCTCCGATCCCTTCTGCATCGATCTTGAAAGATTACAGAAGCTTTATAAATGATATTCGAGGATTGTATTAACCTATGTTTAGCAGGCTGATGGAGTAAAAAATCGACCTTGAGAACTGCAAACCTTAAAATCACAAAAGGCTGTTATTTAACTGAAATTTAACGGCGCAAATAGAGAATAGATCTCCGTTCGAACGGTTTATTTTACCTTGTTCGAGCGGAGATTTTTAATATGTTGGAAAAAAAGTTAATTATCAAATTTTTTAACAAATGTACGAAATACCTTGTAATTTTAATTGCGATATGATAAAATATATACAAATAAAATTAGGAGACAGAGAAATGAAAAAATTAGTTTATCTTTTGCCCGCACTTTTACTTGTATTGGCAATCGCTCTCGCATCCTGCGGCGGAGGCGGCGGAACCAGCGGCGGCGGTGCTTTTGACGGTTATGTTATCGTCAGAGGAAGCAATAAGATCGATGCAACCGCACTGAAGAATGCAGTTATGGATCGCAGCGGTGCAGATCTTCAGGTTCTCAATAGCTGGATCGGCGCAGGCGAGACTGAGCAGGAAAAGGAGATACTTATCGGTGACACAGGCAGAGCGGCAAGCACTGCGGCACTGGAGGGGATCAGAACAGGCGACTATATCATAAAGCAGGAAGGCGATAAGATCGTTATCGTGGGCGGAAGTGTTGAATCTACCGTTACCGCAATGACCTATTTTATCGAAAATTGCCTGTCCTCGGACGGAAAAAGCGTAAATATTCCCGCAGATGGTTATATCGTTCGCGGTGAGTACCTCTTTGATGATCTCACCATCGGCGGAGTTCCTGCTTCCGAATTCGATTTCTATCATGCAAGCACCTTTGATGATGACAAGATGGCAGAATATATGGTGGACGGCAGTGAGGTATTTCAGTGGTTTGCAAATACCGCAGTAGGAGCACCTATGGAAAATGCCGCCGAGATGAAGGAAGGCGGACATTATATAATCCTTGATGACAGATCCTTTATGGCTTATCAGCATGAGATCAAGGTTGAAAACGGAAATCTTGTTATTCTCGGAAGCTATAATACCGTAAGCGCGGCACTTGATTATTTCAAGAATACATATATCCCGAATCTTGCCGCAAAGGGCAAGACCTATGATATCACCGAGGCAGATAATGTGCTTACTGTTACGGAAGAAAAGGAAATGTATACAAAGGATCAGCTCTATAAGGCTCTTGAAGAGGTCTATAATGATGACGAACGCTTCATCGTAGGCGAAGAGGGCGGCAAGCTGATCACCGCAGGCACTACCATGCAGAGCTTCTATGAAGCTTCGGGCAAATATCCCGCACTTCTCGGAAATGACCTTGGCTGTTACGGTCTTGACCTTCGCGATGTCGGAGCATCCTTCTGGAGCAAGGCTATCTGCGAATATGCAGACTATGCAGCACAGGGCGGCGTTATCACCTTCAGCTCTCACTGGCGCAACCCTACGGGCAGTTATGCAAATGATTGGGCTGACTGCCGCGGCGAGCTCGGGCATGAAGAAAAATGGGCAGAGCTTCTTACCGAGGGTACAGAACTCAATGCCGAATTTATGGAGCAGATAACTACCGATGCTCTTTTCCTGCAGGCTCTGCGCGATAACGGAGTTCCCGTTATCTGGAGACCTATGCATGAGATGAACGGTTCCTTCTTCTGGTGGTGTATCGAGCAGGAGGACGGATATGTACTTAATTCAAGCTATTATGTAAACCTTTGGAAGTATGTTTATAATTACTATACCGAGGAGCTTGGACTTGACAACCTGCTTTGGGAATTCGGACCCAATAAGACCAACGGCAAAAATTATCAGGATGTTCTTTATTGCTACCCGGGCGATGAATATTGCGATCTTGTGAGCCTTGACTGGTATATCGGTGATGCGTATTATAATCTCAATGACAATGGCATGTCCTATCAGAGACTGATGGAGACAGGCAAGATCACCAATATGGGCGAGTTCGGCATCAGCGATTCTCTTGAAACCGAAGATCCCGCAAATCAGGAAAGAGTTTTCTCTTCAATGAATCTTCTTGAAGATGTAATTCTTCGAATGGTGGATGAGGACGGCTATAAGATGGCATATCTCATGACCTGGACGGGCAGAGATACCCTTGGTCAAATGATGCGTGCAGAGCAGTTCATGAACAGCGGCTATATCATAGACCTTGCTCAGATGAAGGAGCTTCTGGATTCCTATAAATAATTATTAAAAGCTGCGCCTCGGATGCATTGCATCCGAGGCTTCAGTATGTCACGAAAGTGTCGGGCTTTTTTGGGCTCGATTTATTAAAGCGTTATCTCAATAGCGGCAACCGCTGCGTTTGGGAGCGTGATAGAATTTCCGCAAAGCTCAGCCTTTTGCACATTAAAGCAATCGGCATTGTCCATTGTTATCTCTGTGTCGGCTTTAGCGGCGATATAGTACATCTCGCATGCCTTTATATCCTGTCCTTCAAGATCAAGCTTTAGCTCCTGCGCATAGTTCATATCGGTGTTTGCAATATGTATAAATATCTTGTTCCCGCTCCTCGAAGCAACCGCATCCACCGAGCCGTTATAGGAGATATCAAGCGCATATTTGCCTTGATGATGACCAAACAGGCTCATCACAGAACCAACGGGCTGCAGGTAAGGCGACTTGGGGTACAGATCGGGAGAAGAAGGATTCTGGCACAGATCGTTTGGAATGAGGATCGCGTTTACCTGCCATGTCGTTCCAAAGAAATCCGCCAGGGTGGCAATATCGAGCACGTCGCTGTTTCTCATAATTACGTTATGACATCTTGCGTATGCAACGCCTGCCCCCCAGGATGAAAGGACCTCGTTTCTGTTCCTTCCGCTGAGTCCGAAATGTCCCTCTGTCATAGCAAGACGCTTGCTGCCGCAGTCAGCGCGCATTCTTGCCATCGTATCTTCCATTGATTTGTAGGAGTTCATAAGATGTGTCCATGTGTTTTCCCAATCGTTTCGGTAATTTGTTGCGTAAAGAGGTGAATCCGGGAGCCCGGAACCGAAATGGTGATGAAAGGCGATCATGTCAATCTCATCGATCCGACTCATTTTTTTGCACCAGGTATCGTCCGTATAGCTTTTGTCACCCCAACCGATAAGCTTTATGGATGGGTCAGCACCTCGCATAGCATCGGCAAAGCGCTTGGTGGCGTCTACACACTGATCGGAGTTATACCCTGCAGCGCAGTATGAGGTCTCGTTGCCTATTTGCCAGTATTTTACATTGTACGGCTTTTTGATACCGTTCGAAATACGAAGCTGACTTTCGGGATCGTTGCAGTAGGCGACCCATTCCGCTGCCTCCTCTGCCGTGCCAAAGCGGTTTTCACCGGTCGGCGGATATGCCCAGTGCATTCTTCCGTCCGATTCCATATTGACAACCAAAAGCGGCTCAGCATTTACTTTTCTGCAAAAGTCTATAACCTCGTCTGTTCCTATATGGTTTGAGTAGATTCCGCCCCAGAAATAGTTTATCATCGGAACTCTGTTTTTTCCTATCGCTTCTTTCCAATGATAATACGAGGCAAAGCAACCGCCCCATCTTACCATGGTCGGTGCAAGCTCACCCACTTTATCGATCACCGACTGATGCCAGCATTTATTCACAAAATCCCACGCGGCGTCCACAGAGCTGTCGCACACTCCAAGGGGCTCCATAAACTGCATATAGAGATAAGGGGATATCTCGTGCTTTTCTTTTGTGTTTATTTTTAAGGTAACCATTCTGTACTCCTTTCAAGCTGTGGTATTTGATTACATTTTACTTCATTATGTGAAAAAAATCAATTTAAAACACAGACAATGTTTGGAATTGATGTCTTTATTTTTGAGTTTTTGTTGACTTTTTCAAATAAATGTGTTAAAATGAAGCCATGAAAAATCAAATCAATAAACCGACGCTTAATATATCGGTGTTCGGAACAAAGCTGAAGGTCATACGGGTCGGAAAAAGTCCAAGGCTTATTGACTCCGCAGAAGCGAATATAAAGGTTAACCGTATCCATTCCCACTTCACTTGCGAAGCATTTTTTATAACAGAAGGCAGTCTCAGGATAGTGACCGACATAGAACGCACGACGTATGAAAGGGGTGTCGTAATAATCCCGCCGCATATCGGGCATTATACGCTTCCTAAAGGCGACGGATGCTTTTGTCTTTTGTTCTCGATAGAGGGTGAAAACAGAATTCGGGAGAAATTAGGCGAAGGCATATGCAAAATACCGATGTCTGACGATGTTGAATACTGCATAAAAGCTCTATCGCGCAAGAGTGACGAGGGAACGGCGCTTTCCGAAAAGGATGCAGAGCTGTTTGCCACGCTTATATTCAACCAGCTCATCTGCGCCATAGACCCCGATATAGGCAAAAAGCACCCAAGCGTTGCCGAATCAAAGCATATCGGAGCAATAGAGACCTATATCAACAACAATCTTCAAAAGAAAATCACCCTATCCGACGTTGCTTCGCAGGTCTATCTGAGTAAGCGGCAGATTGCCCGAATATTGCAAAAGGAATACGGCTGTACTCTGTCACAGCTTGTTACCGAAAAGAAGCTTGCTTCCGCAAAAATGATGCTTAAAGATACCGATATGAAAATAGGCGAGATAGCCTCAAGCGTAAATCTCGGAGCAGAGAATTATTTCTATCTGCTTTTTAAGAAAAAATACGGCGTGTCTCCGCTGAGGTACAGAAAACAAACAAAAAAGCCCGACTGATAAAGTCAGGCTTTTTGTGTAGTGTGACTATTTGGAATGATAAATTTTAGTGGAATATTCTGATAAAGTATAATGCAAAATACTGCGTCTTGATATATCTCCGATATCTGCAATTTTATTGTAAATCATATTCCGAGTTCTTCGTATTTCAGCTTAACAAGATAGTGCTCTTTCGTGTTTTCATAGGAAACATACAACATTTTTTTATCATCATCCGCATATGCGTGCGGATAGAAGAAAGGCTCGTCTTTTCCGCAAAGTGCGATCACCTTCTTAAAATCCTTTCCGTTTTCGCTTATGCATATTGACAGATCGGTTCTTGCAGAAAAACCGTTTCCTTCACTTGTCATATTGTTTATAAGCAAAACTTTATTTCCGATCTTCTTCAAAATAAACTTAGTATCGGCATTGGGGATATCGGTTTGCTTTAATTCACTCCATGTTCGTCCGTAGTCAAAGCTCTCGCTTATCATCAAATGCCTTGTGGGATTTCGAAAATATATTAAGATATGCCCGGGCTCTACTTCCACGGCATTGGGTTCCCACAACGAGAATGTATCCGAAAAATAACCGTATCTGTGCCATGTTTTCCCGTTATCCTGCGAGATGCCTACGCCGCCGCGAAATACCCAATTATAAGGATAAACGCAATTTTCTCCATCGATATCAAAATTGCCGCAGACCTCCTGCCAATACAACGGAAACAGATAATCCCCATTGGACAATGTGATTTTCTGCCGCAAGGAGCAGCCGTTCACAGATCCACTCAAACTCACAGGCGTGCTCCATGTTTTTCCGCTGTCATGCGTGATCGAAAACATCGTCTGCAATTCTCTATAATAAGATTGCTCATTATAAAGATGAACAGCCATAAATGATAAATTTCCTTCACGAAAAATGTCTGTGCACCACACCCCACGGGTTGGATGCCGAAACAAAACCTCTCTCTCGGTCCAGCTTTCACCGTCATCAAAGCTTCGTGCAATCTCAACAACATTTCCGTTCATCGGTTCGGTTTTATCACCTGTCAAAAAAGTGCATATGAGACTTCCATCCGGCATTTTACTTATAATCGGTTCTCTGCCGTATGTTTCAAATTTCGTTATCAAACATCTTTTCATTTTAACCCCCATTTAAATATAAGTTTTCAAGCGATCAGTATTTCTTTTATAATATCACATATGCCAATGAAAGTAAATGTCTATTTATCCATAAAAATTGATATATTCTACATTATTTGTAAAACAACTGTACCGTTTTTTTGTGTAGTGTAACCGTTTTGGATGATTGGTTTTTCGGTGAAGTTATATAAATTTATGCGTTTAATCAATGAAGCATCGCTTTGCGATATGAAGCGGCAACTACGTTGCCATGAAGCGTTCCGAGGGCGGAACATGAAGCGAAGCGCGCGCTTTTAGAATGATGATAATGAAATCGTGCTTTGCACGATGAAATCCGAGCAAGCTCGGATGAAATCTTCAGCCTATGGCTTCAGATGAAATCAAATCCGCCTTTATCCTGCCGCAAGGCAGATTTCATCGCAATGCGATTTCATCCCACGCAGTGGGATTTCTCTCGCCATCGGCGGATTTAACAGAAAAAAGCACTTCCTTAGAAGTGCTTTTTTCTGGTGGGGGATGGTGGATTCGGACCACCGAAGTCAGTGACAACAGATTTACAGTCTGCCCCCTTTGGCCGCTCGGGAAATCCCCCTTATGGAGCTGGTGATCGGAGTCGAACCAACAACCTGCTGATTACAAATCAGCTGCTCTGCCATTGAGCCACACCAGCACATTTTTCATCCCACATTCCTGCGGAACGGTATATATTATACCATCCCTTTTTCAATTTGTCAAGTGTTTTTTGCAAAAAAGTCAAAAAATTTTTATTTCCATAATTGCCAAGGATTTTTTTGGAAACAGATCCCGAAAAAATAAATGCATTTACTTGACAAAGCGACCCCGGTGTTTTATAATTAAATGTACAATTTATATTCAGAAGGTGATCCCATGTCTCTCGGTAAAAATTCAAAAAACACACTAAGTATTGCGCGTCTTACAAGAGCAGCACTCATCGCGGCTATTATATTTGTAATGACGTCATCTCTCAAGCTGCCTACAGCTACGGGATATGTGCATCTCGGCGATGCGGCGGTCTGCCTCGCGGCGGCATTGCTTCCTCAGCCGATCGCTCTTGTAACAGCCGCCCTCGGAGGCGGTCTTGCCGATCTTGCGGCAGGATATCCCATGTGGATACTTCCGACAGCTATTATAAAAGCGGCAATGACGTTGTCTTTTACATCAAAGCAAGAAAAAATCCTTTGCCCTCGCAATTATATAGCTCTCGGCGGAGCGATAATTATAAATGCGGCAGGTTACTACCTTGCCGGATCGGTAATTTACGGTGACTTTACCGTGTCGCTTACCGAGATCCCAACCAATCTGCTTCAAGGAGCATGCGGAGTTCTTCTTTTCGTATTGCTCTGCGCATTCCTTGATATCAATCCCAAAATAAGAAGAATTTTCAGAGGTAACTGATGATAATAAAGGTCCTTGCGGTGGGCGATATAGTCGGCCTTGCCGCTGTTGAATATCTCAAAAAGAATATGTGGAAGATCCGTGAGCTTACAGGTGCGGATGCCGTTATCGCAAACGGAGAAAATGCTTATGACGTCCGCGGTATCGGTTGTCAGGAAGCGAAAACTCTCCTTGACAGCGGGGTTGATCTTATAACCACGGGCAACCATGTTTGGGGGAGAAGGGATATTTTCCGTATGCTTGATGAAGATCCAAGGATAATACGCCCTGCAAACTTCCCCGCCTCCACACCCGGATGCGGCAATTCAATAATTAATATCTGCGGATACCGTTTTCTCTGCATAAACGCTCAGGGAACCGTTTTTCTCGACCCTCTCGACAATCCCTTTATAGCTGTGGAAAAGATTCTGGATGCCGAAGAGGGAAGATATGATTTTGCCCTTCTGGATTTTCATGCCGAGGCGACCTCGGAGAAGATCGCCATGGGTCTGAATTTCGATGGCAGGATCCATATGATATGGGGAACTCATACCCATGTTCAGACCGCAGACGAAACAGTGCTTCCGGGCGGAACAGGCTATATAACCGACCTTGGCATGACAGGTCCTGTAACGGGAATTTTAGGCTCTGCCCCCGAGCCCATAATCGAACGCTTCAAAACACATATGCCCCAGCGTTTTTCCGTTGCCGAGGGCGAGACAGTCCTCTGCGGTGCTCTTTTCAGTCTTGATACTTCTGCTAAACGATGCATTTCAGTCCGGCGAATCAGGATCGCGCCGAGCGACAGTAACTGAGGAATTGATATGATAAATAAAACACCCGAAAAGCTAAGAAAGGAACGCCTGATCTATCTCATCTCCGTCCTTCTCTGCGTTATAATACTTGCAGTCGGATATTTTGCGGCAACCGATGGCGGCAAGAGCTTTTATGCACCGCCCGAAGGATCGCTTTATCTGCGCGCAAAGGTCACCGCCATCGTCGATACCGTTTCGGAATACGGCGAGGACGGCGAATTGCTCTCCCAGGATACCGTTTTTGAAGCAAAGATAACAGGAGGAGAGCAAAAAGGAGACATTGTAACAGCTTATCAGAATTACAGCTCCTATACCCCCTTCAATCCCCGTACCGTAAAGGTTGGCGACAGCGTTATCGTTGCCTGTTTCGAAGGTGTTGAAAACTGGAATTTTATAGATTATGTCCGCTCGGATGCGATAATTATTCTGGCTCTCTTTTTTGCCCTGCTTTTGGTTCTCTTCGGCAGAAAAAAGGGTATAAAAACAGTATTTTCACTTTTGCTTACGGTAATAGCCGTTGTTTTCGTATTTATGCCCGCGATACTTCTAGGCGGAAATATATACTTCTGGGCGGTGGCGGTCTGCGTTTATATTATCGTAATGACCCTTGTGATCACCAGCGGTCTCAGCCCCATGAGCCTTGCGGCGTCTGCAGGCTGTGTCGGCGGCGTGCTTGTCTCACTTGTGCTGACCTTTATAACCGATGCTTTTATACATATTTCGGGCAATGCCGATCCCCATTCAATATATCTGATCTATATCGGTGACGGCCTCGATCTGCGTGCCCTTATTTATGCATCTATCATCATCGGCTCTGTGGGCGCGGTAATGGATGTTGCTGTGGATATTTCCGCATCCCTTAAGGAGATCACCGCAAAGCTGAAAAAGCCTACTATGGGCGAGCTTTTCCGTTCGGGACTAAATATCGGCAGAGACGTTATCGGAACTATGTCGAATACCCTTGTGCTTGCTTATATCGGAGGCTCGATGTGCTCGCTTCTCCTTTATTTTTATAATAACTGGGCAAATGCGGTCTATCTCTTCAATATCGAGATAATCATTGTTGAAATGCTGAAGATCCTCGTCGGAAGTATCGGTATTCTGCTGACTTTGCCCTTGACGGCACTTGTAAGCTCATGGCTCTATACCCGAGACGGAATGCGTGCTCATATTCTGAGCGAGACCTCAGAAGAGATCGGCGAAGCAAAGGATGATTTTGCCGAGATGCTTGAAAATGCAGGCACATTTGGCAGCAGCACGGAGAAAAATGATGAAAAAGAATCCTAATCCCACGGCCGCGGCGGTCTTCAGCGACCGCACCTACCGAGAAATGCTGGAAAATGAGCTTCTTCATGCAAATTTTGATATTTCGGATGAGAAGTATGCCGATCTTCTCCTGACAGAGACCGAATTCCTTCCCTTCGTCTCGGAAAAAAAGCATATAATTGCTTTTCTGCCGGAGGAGGAATTGCCTGAAGGCAAGATGAAGGCAGACGCGGTATTGCCGCATGTATTCTCCCTTGCCGAGCTTGAGAAGGAGCTGAAAAGAATATATTTTGAGATACTTTTCTCTTCCGAAAAGCCAAAGAGCGCAGAAAAAAAGCGGGAAAATGAAAAGGATGATATCACAGTCAGCGTTCTTCCCGATGGCAAAAATGCTCTTGTAGGCGGAGAAAAGATAACTCTGAGTGCAAATGAATGGACAATGCTTGATCTGCTTTGCAAAGCGGCGGAGCGCGGTGACGGCGTCAGCCGAGAAGAGCTTGGCTCTGCAATGGGACATGATGCAGACGAGTGCGGAAACATAGTTGACGTTTATATCTGCCATCTGCGCAGAAAGATCGAAATGCCCCTCGGACGGAGATTGATCTTTACCGTTCGCGGCTTTGGATATTCACTTATCAAAAGAAAAACGGAGGATAAAAAATGAAAAGCGAATATGAAGTGACCATAAAAATGAATGCGGAAATGCTGAAAAAATTTCTTTTTGTTTCGGGAAAGGAAGGGCGCTCGCCGAATAATCAGTTTCTCTTCATGCTCCGCAATAATATCGCATACTATGAAAAGACCAAGGGCAAGATCAAGCCTGCGGATCTGGCGAATATCGATATTTCATCATACGAGGAAGAAAATTCTTGATTTTTGAAAAAACATACTGTATAATATAATCAACATATCGAAAGGAGATTTGACTATGGGATATTCATACGGTGATTTTTACGGCAATTACGGAGATTATGACATCGCAACGCGTACGGAAACGGGATGGGCGCTTATTGCCGTTGCAATTATGATATTTCTCTTTGCTCTCGCCATTGAGCTCGTCTTCTATCTGCTTAAATCCTTCGGACTATATAAAATGGCAAAGACTGTAGGTCTCTCAGCCCCTTGGCTTGCTTTTATTCCGATTGCAAACGACTATACTTTAGGTAAGATAGCCGAAACGCCTGTAAACGGCAAAAAGACTATGAGATACGGAATCATCCTTCTGTTTTTCAATCTTGCAATCCTTGTGCTGGGCTTTGCTTTCATGTTTTATATGACTGTAATGCAGCTTGCCACCGGCGGAGAATTCGGAAGCATATTTTTTGATGCGGCACTGTCCGGAACAGGATATATAGGATTGCTTCTATGCTATATTGCCATAATCGCGCTTTCAATTGCAACAGGTATTTTCTATTATATTGCAGTTTATAAGCTTTTCAAGATATTCGCACCGGATAATGCGGTCCTATATCTCGTTCTCACTATTGTTCTGGGCGCAGGAATAGTATTGCCGATCCTGATCTTTATGCTGAGAAATAAGCCTGTCTACGGCTACGGTCATGGACAGATCCCACCCTTAGGCACACCGGGATATAACCCTGCATACGATCAGCATAATTATAATCCTTACGGATATAATCAGAATAATTATACTCCGAACGGCGCAGGGGGATATCAGCCGCCCGCCGCTAACAGAAACGGAGAAACAGCATCGGCTCAGCCCGCCAATACCCATGACGAAACAAATAACACAGACGAAAATCTTTAATATGAAAAGGACTGCTTCAGCAGTCCTTTTCATATTATCTCTTTTATCAAACCTCTGATAAATACATTCCGGATCTCAGTTAATTTATTGTTGATATAAAAATTAAATAACGGAAGATGCAAATCAGCAATAAAATTTATATGTACGAAGAAACAGTACTTTCCTCTCCGGGCTAACATCCGTGGACAACCGATAGCACATGCTCCCGTCTGAGGAAATCGTTTGTTATCGGCAATTGTCCGCATGTGCTATCGGTTGTCTGCAGATGTTAGTTTAAAGCTTATGAGATCTTGAGGCTCAGGATGACAAGATGGGACTGATTATAGGAAAATAACAGTTAATTTGTAGCATAAAAGCAAGAAAACGATTCAAACTGTCGTTCTGAACGAAGGATCTCATAGGATGTAAGTTACTTATCACCATTAAATTATTATTCGGTTTTGAGTTTCAGAATCTGCCTGTTGTTTTAAGCAAAGGGGAAAAATTCGAAATAATATTGACAAACAGAAAAATTTATAGTATAATTGATAAAGCAGACTGAAGTGTCGCAGAAATCCCTTTTTTCTGCGGCACTTTACCGTTTTTAAGGAGATTTTATCAGATGAGCAAAGTTACAGAAAGCTTCGGAACGATGGTGTTCAATGAAACCGTCATGCGCGAAAAACTGCCAAGAGAGATGTATAAGAAGATGCAGGCGACTATGAAAAAAGGCAAGCGTCTCGATATCGAAACGGCAAATGTTATCGCCAATGCAATGAAGGACTGGGCAATCGAGCGCGGTGCGACCCATTTTACACATTGGTTCCAGCCCATGACAGGCGTTACGGCGGAAAAGCATGACAGCTTTATCGAGCCCGCCGCAGACGGAAGAATAATCATGGAATTTACCGGCAAGGAGCTGGTAAGCGGCGAATCCGACGCTTCCTCATTCCCTTCGGGAGGTCTCAGAGCAACCTTTGAGGCAAGAGGATATACCGCTTGGGATCCCACCTCTTTTGCTTTTATCAAGGATAATACGCTTTATATACCAACAGCATTTTGTTCCTTCGGAGGTGAAGCTCTCGATGGCAAAACGCCCCTTCTGCGTTCTATGGAGGCTCTTAACCGAGAGACACTGCGTATTCTTCGTCTTTTCGGACACGAGGACGTTACCGCAGTAAAGGCAACAGTCGGTGCTGAGCAGGAATATTTTTTGATCGATGCGGAAGCATTTGAGCACCGCCCCGATCTTATCTATACGGGCAGAACTCTTTTTGGTGCAAAAGCCCCCAAAGGACAAGAGCTTGACGACCATTATTTCGGCATAATCAAGCCCAGAGTTAAGGAATTCATGGCTGAGCTTGATGAGGAGCTCTGGAAGGTCGGAGTTCTTGCCAAAACCGAGCATAATGAAGGCGCTCCCTGCCAGCATGAGCTCGCCCCCATCTTTGCAACCACAAATATTGCCACAGATCATAATCAGCTCACAATGGAGCTGATGCAGAGGATAGCAAGAAAGCATGGCATGGTATGCCTGCTTCATGAAAAGCCCTTCAAGGGAATTGCGGGAAGCGGTAAGCATAATAACTGGTCGCTTTCCACAGACACGGGCGCAAATCTGCTTGAGCCGGGCGATACACCCTTTGAAAATGCACAGTTCCTCCTTTTCCTCACCGCCGTTATCAAGGCTGTCGATGATTATCAGGAGCTGCTCCGTATTTCCGTTGCTTCAGCCGGAAATGACCACCGTCTCGGTGCCGCCGAGGCTCCTCCCGCAGTCGTTTCTATGTTCCTCGGAGACGAGATCACAGCCGTTCTTGAAGCTATCGAGAATGAAAGCAGCGTTGGCACAAAGGATAAGGAAATGATGAAGATCGGAGTTCATGTTCTTCCCAAGTTCCCCAAGGCATCTTCGGACAGAAACAGAACCTCGCCCTTCGCTTTTACCGGCAATAAATTCGAATTCAGAATGCTCGGATCTTCTGCTTCCATCGCCGATGCCAATATCGTTCTGAACACTGCTGTTGCAGAGGTTCTGAAGAAATTTGCGGACGAGCTTGAGGGCTCGATAGATTTCAGCTCCGCGCTCCATGAGCTTATTCGCCGCACCGTTATCGAGCATAAGAGAATACTCTTCAACGGCAACGGTTATGACGGCGCATGGATCGAAGAAGCAGAAAAGCGAGGACTTGCAAATCTCTGCAGTACTCCAGATGCTCTTTCTCATTATCTTGACGAGAAAAATGTCAAGCTATTCACAGAAAACAAGGTGTTCAGCGAATCCGAGCTTCGCGCGCGCTATGAGATCCATCTCGAGAGATATGCCAAGGTTCTTAATATAGAAGCGAGAACGATGGTCGATATGGTTCGTACCTCTATCCTTCCCGCGGCGGCGAAATATATAAGAGAGCTTTCCGAAACAGCCCTTGCGGCAAAGAAATTCCTTTCTGAAAGCGATCTCAGCTTTGAGGAAGAAACTGTTTCAAAGCTTACAGAGCTTTCCTCAAAGGCATTTGCGCTTCTCAAAATGCTTGAAAGCGCAAATGAAGAAGCCAAAGCGCTTCCTTGCTCAAAAGACAGAGCTGCCGCTTATCGAGAGAGCGTCCTTCCCATTATGGAGGAGCTCCGAGGCACAGTTGACGAGATTGAGACCCTTGTTCCCACCGCCCTTTGGCCCTATCCTACATACGGAAACATCCTTTTCGGAGTGAAATAAAAAATATAGGGGCTATCTCACCGATCAAGCGGGATAGCCCCTTTCGATATATGTGTTTTTGTAACAGAAATTTATGTTTTGCTCAATATTAAAAAATCTCTTGACAAAATATAAAAATTTATGTATAATATACACAATATCAATCAATAAAGCGTTTGAGCGGAAACCAGTAACCGTTTTTTTGCATTTCAGAGAGCTGTTGTCGGGTGCAAAACAGTAATGCGAGGTTCGGTGAATTCCTTCCGCGAGCTGTGGGCTGAAGATTATATATTGAGTAGGCTTTACCGGGATCGACCGTTATATCGAAAGGGTGTTTTTGCACCTTATGAGGTTCTTTTTGCGAAAAAAGAACGAAGCAGAGTGGTAACACGGCTTAAAAAAGCTGTCCCTGTATCTTCAGAAAGGAAGATCAGGGCTTTTTTTATTGGTTTTCACGGATAAATATCCGTGTTAAATAAAATTTAAAGGAGATTTTCATCATGAAAAAAATTACATCCCTCGTTCTTGCGCTCGTACTTTGCGCGATCTCTTGTTTGGCTTTCACTTCTTGCGGAGATGATAAGACTGCGGATTTCACCGTTGGTATCTGCCAGCTCATGGAGCATGAGTCTCTCGATAAGGCAACTAACGGCTTCATTGCAGCTCTTAAGGAAGAAATGGAAAAGGCAGGCAAGACTGTTGATATCGACACTCAGGTAGCAGGCGAAGCAACTCTTTGCACCACCGTTATCAACACACTTACTGCAAAAAATGTTGATCTCATTATGGCAAATGCAACTCCCGCGCTTCTTGCGGCGGCAAATGCAACAACGACCATCCCCGTCCTCGGTACATCCGTCACCGATTATGTCGACACTTTCTCGGGTAACATTCCTGCGAATGTAACAGGCACCTCCGATGCAGTTCCCTTTGACGAACAGGCTCAGATGATGATCGATAGCCTCGGTCTCGCAGAGGGTGATCTGGTTGGTGTTCTCTATTGCTCCAATGAGTCCAATTCTCTTATCCAGTATAATGCTGTTAAGGAGCTTTTCGAGGCTGAGGGCATAGTTGTAGAGGCTTATACCTTCTCCGAGACCACAGAGCTTCAGGCGCTGGTTAATTCCATGGCGGCAGAATGTAAGGCTGTTTACGTTCCCTCCGACAATACCGTTGCAAATAATGATTCTATCGTTGGCACTATCTGCAATGAAGCAGGTGTTCCCGTGTTCACAAGCTACGGCGGAGCTATCTGCTATGCAAGCCTTGCGATCGACTATTATGAGCTCGGTGCCCAGACAGGTAAGATGGCTGCAGAGATCCTCCTCGGCACAAAGACTGTTGCTGATTTTGAGGTAAAAACTCTCACTCCCTCTGTTGTTTATAACGAGGAGCTTTGCGAAAAGCTCGGTATTTCCGTTCCCGAAAACTGATAACTGATTTGATTCTTTGAGGTAAAAGATGTTTTTTCTGAATGCATTGCCCGGCGCGATAGCAGAGGGGCTTATATGGGGACTTATGGCAATCGGAGTCTACATATCCTATAAAATACTTGACATTGCCGACCTCACCGTTGACGGCTCGATCTGTACCGGAATGTGCGTTTGCGCTGTCCTCATAAAAAGCGGTGTTCCCGCATGGATCAGCGTTCTTGCCGCATTTCTTGCAGGTGCTGCCGCAGGAGTGGTAACAGGTCTTTTGCATACCGCTTTAGGAATTCCTTCAATTCTGGCGGGAATTCTTTCGCAGCTTATGCTGTATTCCGTGAATCTTGCGATACTTGGAGGAAAATCGCTGGTTTCCTTTGTGGGAGGTCAGCATTCCCTGATGCTCAGCATGAGCGATAATATAAGCTCAATAATTGTTGCGGGGATCATCATTGCGGCGATCATTATCGTGCTCTGGCTCTTCTTCTATACAGAGGTTGGACTTACGCTGAAGTCTACAGGCGATAATCCGGATATGAGCCGCACCCAGGGTATCGACGTAAAATTCAATAAGGTGCTTGGGCTTGCGATCTCAAACGGCATCGTAGCATTTGCGGGTGCACTTTTGGCTCAGTATAAGGGATCGGCGAATATTAACGATGGACGCGGCGCGATAGTTATCGGACTTGCGGCGATCTTCATCGGACTATCGGTTTCCATGAAGATAAAACCAAATTTTGTCGTCAGCCTTATCGGTGTTATCGGCGGAGGAATAGTATATTATATCATCTATAATTTTGTAATTCTTCTCGGTCTCAAAACCGACTATCTTAAAATGCTTTCGGCAATTATCGTGGCGATCTTCCTGGCAGTTCCCTATATAAAGGGTGAATATTTCAAAAAGCAAAAGCCAATTAAAATTAAACCTGTATCTTCTGCCGAAATCAATGCGGGAGGTGACGCAAATGCTTAAGATCACCGATCTGCAAAAAACATTTAATCCCGGTACGGTAAATGCCAAAACTGCGCTGTGCGGCCTTGATCTGACGCTGGAGGACGGCGATTTTGTCACCGTTATCGGCGGTAACGGTGCAGGTAAATCCACCATGCTCAATGCCATTGCGGGCGTTTGGAAGCCCGATTACGGTACGATAGAGATAGACGGCATCGATGTAACGAATATGCCCGAGCATAAAAGGGCAAAATTCCTCGGAAGAGTATTTCAGGATCCCATGAAGGGCACATCGCCCGATATGGAGATCGATGAAAACCTCTCCATTGCGGCAAGACGCGGAACAAAGCGTAAGCTGGTCTGGGGAATCAAGAAAAATGAGCGTGATCAGTACAGAGAGCTGCTCGCAACTCTCGAGCTTGGACTTGAAAACAGGCTTTCGGCAAAGGTCGGACTGCTTTCGGGCGGTCAGAGACAGGCGGTGACATTGCTCATGGCAACGCTGAGACGTCCGAAGCTTCTTCTTCTCGATGAGCATACAGCAGCCCTCGACCCGAAGACGGCTGCAAAGGTGCTTGAGATCACGGATAAGCTGGTTACCGAGAATAAGCTGACAACACTGATGATAACTCATAATATGCACGATGCAATTGCATACGGCAACCGTCTCATAATGATGCATGAGGGACGTATCGTTGTCGATGTATCGGGCGAGGAAAAGAAAAAGCTAACAATCGCCCAGCTTCTCGGACTTTTCGAGAAAGCCAGCGGCAGTGAGTTCGCAAATGATAAGGTAATGCTTTCCAAATGATAAAAAGGGGTTGTCTCACGAAATCAGCGAGACAACCCTTTGGTTTAATTGGTAACCCAAAAAACTCAAAATTGAATAGATAAACAATAATTTGTCGAATAGTTAGTTGATACCTTATGAGATCCTTCGCCGAGGCTCAGGATGACAATAAGGGATCGCCCCACTTGGTTTCCTCTGTTAAGTCAACCGTAATTTAACGTAGGAAAAATTGCGAACAGTACAGTACTGTCATCCTGAGCCTCGGCGAAGGATCTCATAGGCTGTTAGTTACTTTTCCGCGATAAATTATTGTTTAGCATTAGGATTAGAGCTTTTAGAGGTCAGCATTATTTTTGTGTTACATTAATGCAGCTACAGTTTGTTTTATATAAGGCGGTGAAAAAATGGAGAATAGCTACGAAAAGCTTGAAAAAAAGAGAAAGTTGACCGAAGGGATATTCATGGGCATTATCCTTGTCCTTTTTCTGGTGTTTTTGATACTTTGGCTGAAGGTGGAATCAATGATACCGAGATATATTGTTGGCGCGGTCTTACTTATCGCGGCTTTGGCATATAAAAATATCGATAAAAAGCTGAAGGCGGAAGCCGCATCGCTTCGTCCGAGAGACGAAAGTGATCCAGAATTTGTGCGTACAGGACTTTTTGCGGAGCTCTGGGAAGAATACGAAAACGGAGAAATGAGAAGATTTTTTGAGGAAAAGACAGTTGTTGACGTAATAACCGATGAATATGTTCCAAATATGATCGATATCCGTGTTAAGCGCAAAGGAACGGAAATGAGCTTCAATATTGCCGAGGACAGCGTTTATATGTCAGCCGGCGAGATCGACGAAACGGTTTGTTTTGAAAATATCGGAAGTATTGAAAAATTCTATAAGATATTGGATGAATTCATCGTCAGAAATTCACCTGATGAATAATGATAAGTTTATCTTTCAATTATCCATACTTTCTTTTTTTAGCGCAATAAAATAGCCATCAAAAATAAAATTTTGATGGCTATTTTTATTTAGCAGGTTTTATTTTATCATTCTATGAGCATCATAAGCGGTCTCGAAGGTGCTTCTTCCGCTTACCTGACAGTCAATATAGTAGACAGAGCGTTTGCCGATCATGCGCATCAGCTCGTCCTTGTTATCATAGATAGCATTGATATCGATCTCGGGCAGAGCAATAAGGGAATTCATATATTCGCCGAGCTCTGCAATATATGCATTGTCCTTATCGATCATGATCAGGAGCTCTGCAAGGGAGAATTCATGAACATTGGTTACAAAGTCGGTCATGCCTTTATCTTCGGCAACCTTCTGCTTGAGCTTTGCAATAGCGCGGTCAGCTTCCACAGCGGCATTATATTCGGAGTGCTTTTCGCTGTAATATGAAGCCGCATCCCCGTCATAGATCACGTCTATATTATAATGACCGAGAGTACCGTTTTCAGCATTGTAGAGCTCGATAAAGGTCTCCTTTGCGATCGCAAAATCCTGTACGAATTTTGCGATATTAGCGCTGATCGTGCAATCTGTACCGCCATCTGCACTCTGTTCCTTCCAGCTCTTGAGCTCAGCCGCATCAACCAATGCCTCGAGAGCGGACGGAATAGTGTGATATTCATCTGCATGGACTGTGCAGAGCGAGCCCACATTTTCCTTTACAACCTCAAATCCGAGGGCGGAAAGCTTTTCCTTCATGGTATCTGTCAGCAGATCGCTCTTAAGAAGGGACGCACCGTAATACTGCTTTGCTCTTTCAACCGTAGCCGCGATCAGATCATCGCTGATACCCTCTGCTTCGCCTTCAAGGAGCATGCGGAGTGTATATACCTTGCCATCCTTTGCAAGAGCGGAGGGGTGAGCGCATGCCGCCATCGCCGCTGATGCATCGCCGCCGGCGATCGCCTTCATAGCCTCGCTTGTGGGCATGATATCGGTGATGCCCATTTCAAGACATGCGGTATAGTATTCATTGAGATCCACCTCGGTAAGAGAAAGCTCATTTGCAAGATAAAAGATAGCAGGCGTACGGCTTGAAAGAGACTCGGAAGAGGCACCGTTATATGCCGAATTATGCTCTTCGAGCATGGAGTAGATAGGATTTTTCTGTGTAAATGTTCCGGGAACAAGACAAATGTCCTCATAGATGAAGTCATATTGCTCGTCAAACATACCGTATATGGCTGTTATGTTGCGGTCGGGAAGATCCTCGGTAATGATATGAGAATCTGAAGCGGTGTCATCAGAATTATCCGAACCGTTTTCACCGCTCTTTTCAGAGCAAGCGAGAAGTGTGAGGCAGAGGATCGCGCAGAGCAGTGCCATAAGTATTTTTTTCATTGGTTTATACTCCTGTTTTAAAATGTATTTCAGTTGAGCTTTGTATGTTCTCCGCCCTTGCATTCTATGATCTTTCCATTGACTTTAGCAAATACCGAGGCTGCGGAGGGATTATAGAGCATGGTCCTGTCGGCAGACAGCTCGCATTTTCTCATGGCGGTTATGTAATCGAATATCTCAATGTTGGTGGCGTACCAGATATCGGGATCGCCTGCGGCTTTCTCGCAGAACTCCTCAATTACATTCCAGTTGTCATTATCATCAAATTCATAAGCATGACCCCAAACATACATAAGGGAAAGCTCTCTGTTTGAATCCTTGAATTTCTGAAGCAGATCAAGCAAACGCTTATCGCCGTGATGGCAGGTCGCATTCCAGCGCATAAAATCTTCGGGAATGCCGAAAGTGCCTGTTGAAACGGTTGTTCTGGCATAGTTGATGCCGAGACTGCGGAGGATCGTAATAACCTCAGAGCTGTATGTTCCAAAGGGATAAGACATTCCTCTGACAACATATCCGCAAATGTCCTCGAGTGCTTTTTTGTCATCAAGGATCTCATGAACGACTTCCATGGGAGCAAGCTTTTCAAGGAAGGGGTGCGTAAAGCTATGGCAGGAAACCTCGTGACCCGCATATACCTCCTTTATTTCCTCGGCAAACAGTCTCGGATGCTTATGGACCGCGCCAAAAAGACCGCCGTTTATATGAAAGCTGCCCTTGATGCCGTGTTTATTGAAGATCTCTATCAGTCTTTTGTCCTGAAAGATACCGTCATCATAGCTCATGGTGAGCGCTTTGCTTTTTCCGTCCTTGTAAGTAAATCTTACTTCGTTCATTTTAATTTCCTTCTTTCTTTATAATTCAATTTTATTTGCCTTTATAAATTCGGCGAGTTGCTTTTCATTAGGTATTGATGTACTTGCGCCCGCTCTGCTTACTACCATTGCGCCAACGGCATTTGCATATCGGCAGGAGCGCATTATATTTCCGCTTCTTAAATATTCGAGAGTCAAAGCTGCTGTAAAGCTGTCGCCTGCCGCCGTTGTGTCAAGTGCTTTAACTTCATAAGAGGAAGCAATATTATAATATTTGCCGTCATATACCAATGCGCCTCTGTCGCCAAGCTTTATAACGTAATAGTGACTTTTTACTATCTTCTGAAGCGCAACTGCCGCGCGGAGAGCGTTATCCGCATTATTCGGATTTATGCCCGTATATACCTCTGTCTCTGTTTCGTTAGGTGAGAAGATCTCAAGAGGGGGCAATTTGTTAAAGGGAAAATCAGGCTTTGCGGGACCTGCATCGATCACTATCGGGATCCCTTTTTTTGCGGCAAAATGTGAGGCTGTAAGAACTGCCTCATCAGGTATCTCAAAATGCATAAAGAGAGCGTCGGGATAACAGAGCAATGCTTCCTCGGCATCGTCCGCATTCAGATAATTGTTTGCCCCCGGAAAAACATTAATGCGGTTCATTCCGTTTTCCTCAACGATGATAGCCGCAAGACCGGTGGGGGCTTCGGAGGTAGTCCTGAGAGCCGAGAGATTGATGCCTTCGGCAGAATATAACGCCCGGAGAGCTTCGCCGTTTGGATCTCTGCCCAGCTTTGCGCAGAAAACGCAGTCGCCGCCGAGACGCTCCACAGCAATTGCGGAGTTTGCGCCCTTTCCGCCGGGAACAAGGCGATATCCGCCCTCTTCCATAACTGTCTCACCCGGTTCCGGTATTCTCGAAACATTCATGATAAAATCCATATTGGCACTGCTGACAACGAGAATACGTTTTTTCATAGCAATTCTTACCTCCGAATATGTTTAAACATATTATATCATCTTCGGGAAGTTTTTTCAACAATTTCTGTATATTTGTGAGATATAAATATAAAAATGAAAATTCGA
>JAFTXK010000011.1 GCA_017461635.1 Clostridia bacterium
ACTGAATATAAATTTTGATGCAAGATGATTTGATATAGATGATAAGGTGAGAATATGATTTACACACGGTTTATACTGAAGAACCAAAATGCCAAAACATCTTGAATAGGGAGCTACTCCAATGGAAATCTGAATATTATTCTGAATTGCGAATTAATTTAACAAATTTAAATAGAGGATTTTAAATCAAATATATGCGGGAGGACTGCGAAAGTCCTCCCTTTTTTGTTGTTTGACCGAATATGTATTGAATTTTAAAGAATGATTGTCGGAAAGCTGTATTTTTGAACAAATTGGAAATAAATTTGAATTCGACATAAAACTTGTTGACAAATCAACATGTCCGTGCTATAATCAACTTGTTGATTTGTCAACAAGAGAGGTTAACATATGAATGTATTCAAAAAAATCTATTGCAGAGCATATCAGATCGCTTTTCATGCGGCGTTGCCCTTCCTGCCTTACAGAGAACCGAAGATACTTTCGGGGATTGAAGAAATACCCGCCGTTCTCTCGGAGCTGGGGATAAATAATGTACTGCTTGTCACAGATCAAGGACTTCGCAAAATGAACGCAACGGCTGAGCTTGAAAGAGTTCTTGCCGAAAATGGCGTAAAATGCTCGGTTTATGATAAGACAAAAGCAAATCCCACGGTGGAGAATGTTGAAGAAGCGAGAGATACATATATTAAGGAAGGCTGTCAGTGCCTTATAGCCTTTGGCGGCGGTTCGCCCATGGACTGCGCAAAGGCAGTGGGTGCGCGAATTGCGTACCCTAAAAAATCTTTGTCAAAGCTGAAGGGCAATTTGCGCGTACTGCGTAAGATCCCTACCCTTATAGCAATTCCCACAACTGCGGGAACGGGCAGTGAGGTCACAGTGACTGCTGTGATAACCGATCCCAAAACCAAGCATAAATATACCATGAACGATTTTCCGCTGATACCGTCTTATGCGGTCCTTGATCCAAAAGTGACATGCAGCCTACCTCCTCCTCTGACTGCAACCACAGGCATGGATGCGCTGACCCATGCGGTAGAAGCGTTTATCGGCAGATCGACCTCGAGAGAAACAAGGGAAAAGGCCCTTGCCGCCACAGCATTGATCTTCGGTAATATCGAGAAGGCATATGCCGACGGCGGAGACCTCGAGGCTCGGTCTGATATGCTGAAGGCGGCATATTATGCGGGTATCGCCTTCTCAAAATCCTATGTTGGCTATATCCATGCGGTAGCTCATTCCCTTGGCGGCATGTATAATATTCCGCATGGACTTGCAAATTCGGTGCTTATGCCCTATGTTCTTGAGGCATATGGAGAGAGTGCGCATAAAAAACTGCACCGTCTCGGAATTGCAGCCGGAGTGGCATCAGAGAAAGATACTCATGAGCTTGGAGCAAGAAAATTTATAGATGCCATCCGCGAAATGAATGAACGGATGGGGATCCCCAAAAAGCTGGAAGGTATCAGAAAAGATGATATCCCTAAAATGGCAAAGCATGCGGATAGGGAAGCGAATCCTCTTTATCCCGTGCCTAAGCTGATGGGAGCAAAGGAACTGAGAAAATTCTATTATTGCCTTGCGGATTGGAGCTAATTATGGAAGCAAAAGATATTGAAAAACTGTTGAAAAGTCAGAGAGAATACTTCAGAAGCGGAGCAACTCTGCCCATTGATTTCAGAATAGAAATGCTGAAAAAACTGCGCAGTGCAGTTAAAAAATATGAAAAAGAGATAGGTGAAGCGCTGAAAAGCGACCTCGGAAAGAGCGATTTTGAGGGCTTTATGTGCGAAAGCGGATTGGTGCTTACCGAGATCAGCTATATGATCAGGCATGTCCGCAGATTTGCAAAGAAAAAAATTGTTTATACCCCTCTTGCGCAGTTTGCCTCGGTTAGCTATAAGAAACCGTCACCCTACGGAAACACTCTCATAATGAGCCCGTGGAATTATCCCTTTCTGCTGACTATCGATCCCCTTGCGAATGCCATCGCGGCAGGAAACACAGCTATAATAAAGCCCAGCGCGTATTCTCCGGCTACGAGCACGATGGTTAAGAAGATTATCGGCGAATGTTTTCCTCCCGAATATGTAGCTGTGGTGACAGGCGGACGCAAGGAGAACGCAAGCCTGCTTGAACAGAAATTTGATTTCGTGTTCTTCACGGGCAGTCAGAATGTAGGTAAGGAGGTTTTGCGCCATACCGCGGAGCATCTTACCCCTGCAGTGCTTGAGCTTGGCGGAAAAAGCCCCTGCATAGTGGACAGCACTGCAAAGCTTAAGCTAGCGGCAAAGAGGATAGTTTTCGGAAAATATCTCAATTGCGGTCAGACCTGCGTTGCACCCGATTATATCCTTTGCGAAAGCTCGGTTAAGGATGAATTTGTTCGGGAGATCGTGAAGCAGGTGAAAAAGCAGTATGGTGAAAAGCCCCTTGAAAATCCCGATTACGGCAAGATCATAAATGAAAAGCATTTCGAACGTCTGCTTGGACTTATCGACAGTAAAAAGGTCATCCTTGGCGGCTCTTCAAATCCCAAAACACAGCAGATCGAGCCTACTGTCATGACAGATGTCACTTGGAATGACGCCGTTATGCAGGAAGAGATCTTCGGACCTATCATGCCGATATTGACTTTTGATAAATTCGAGGATATTTTTGATATTCTCTTGGATAAGTCCAAGCCTCTTGCTCTTTATCTCTTTTCAGAGGATAAAAAGCATATCCGCAGTGTTACAGAACGCCTTTCCTACGGCGGCGGCTGTATAAACGATACCATAATTCACCTTGCTACAAGCGAAATGGGCTTTGGCGGTGTCGGCGAGAGCGGAATGGGGGCATATCACGGTAAAGAAGGCTTTGATGTGTTCTCCCATACCAAGAGCATCGTGGATAAAAAGACATGGATGGATCTCCCCATGCGATATCAGCCCTATAACTGCGGTCTTTACGGTAAATTGCTTCATATGTTTTTAAGATGAGATAAAATCATTATTTATATATTCCATATTTACAAATATATATTATCGAAAGGATTCACTGGAATGAACACAAAGCTTATTAAAAAGATCTCCATGTGGGTCGGAATTGCCCTCCTTGCGATTATACTTTTGCTCGGAATTATCATTTTCGCAACATGGCATAACGAGATATCCACCCTATTCAGCATAGATCATGTAAGAGAAAGAAACGATGAGCATCTTGACGGCGATGTTTACATGATGGAGGTAAGCGGCGGCTTTTATCTGGATAAATTCGTCCAGCAGGGCGGAGCTTCAAGCGACAGCGAGTTGATCGAATTCATAACAAATAACATCACAAAGGGTCTCATCGATATGGGTCTAAGCGAATCCGAGATCGCATGCTCCTCATTCACTGCACAGACCGAGGACGGAGACAGGCTCTTTGGCAGAAACTATGATTTTTCAAAGACGAACACATGTCTTGTTAAAACCGAGGCAAATAAGGGCAGACATGCCAGCATTTCGACGGTTGATCTGCAGTTCCTCGGCATCGATGTTGATGATGATGAGCTGGGGCTCATGGATAAGCTGACCTGCCTCGCGGCACCCTATGCACCTCTTGACGGTGTGAACGATGCAGGTGTAAGCTGCGGTATCTATATGTCCTATCAGGGTGAGGAGACTGTGCCCACAAATCAGAATACAGATAAGCCTGATTTTACATCTACTACCTTGCTCCGTCTCATTCTCGATTACGCCGATGATATTGACGAAGCGGTTGAGATAGCATCAAGCTATGACCTTCACGATTCCGCAAAGACCTCCTATCATTATATGGTTGCGGATGCAAGCGGCAGAAGCGTTATTCTTGAATGGGTGACAGGAAATGATGCCACCGACAATGACGGCTCTGCAAGAGAGCTGGTTGTTACATATAATGATAATGACGCCCATATCGGCGAGATCGAGGGTGCATGCGACTATCAGTGGATAACTAACTTCCTCATTCAGCCCGGATATTATGACGGCATAGATGCTTCCGAGAAGAAGGGCTATGACCGATATGAGAGAATCTATGAGGAGCTGGCAAAGACAGATGGTATAGTTAAAGACGAGCAGGCGGCAATGGATATCCTCGCCATAGTCGGCAGAAGAACATGGAATAATGACGACGGCAACGGCTGTACTGTACATAGCGTTGTCTATAATCTGACCGATAAGACCGCACTTTGGGTCTCGAATGAAAACTACGATGACCCCACTGCGGTCTTCAAAATCTCCTTGGATTAATAAAACGGCACCTTCCGCAAGGCAGGTGCCGTTTTTATGAAATCGCAAAGCATCATTATTGTTGGGTATTATATTTGAATTTTCAATTATCCATAAATTTTTTCATAAAACACGCTGTAACCAAAGATAAATCAAAGAAAAATCAACAAAATAAAAGAAAATCATTGACAAAACAACACTAATATGTTAAAATACAAACAGAATAATACAGAAAACAACAAATATTCAAATTTTGTATCCAATATACCAAATTCGGCAACAAAATCAATAATAAATATCAACAAGAAATAAGGAGAACAAAAAATGATTAATGAATTGGAAATCAAAGAACAGATATGCGAGATCGGTAAGCGCATCTACGCGAAGGGAATGGTTGCTTCAAATGACGGAAATATTTCCGTAAAGTTGAACGAAAACGAATTTCTCTGCACCCCCACCGGTGTATCCAAGGGCTTCATGACCCCCGAATACATCTGTAAGGTGGACAGAGACGGCAAGGTGATCGAAGCAAACCCCGGCTTCAAGCCCTCTTCCGAGATCAAGATGCATATGAGAGTTTATCAGGAACGTCCGGATGTTAATTCTGTTGTTCATGCTCACCCTCTCTATGCAACATCCTTTGCCATCGCAGGAATTCCGCTGACAGACCCCATCATGCCCGAGGCTGTTATCTTTCTCGGAAGTGTTCCGATAGCTGAATACGGTACACCTTCTACCGAGGAGATCCCAAATGCGATCTCCAAGTACCTCCAGCATTATGATGCAGTTCTTCTGGCAAACCATGGCGCGCTTTCCTTCTCTGATTCGCTTCTCAATGCTTATCACAAGATGGAATCTCTCGAATTTTATGCACAGCTTCTGTACCAGTCCAAAATGCTGGGCGGACCTAAGCTGCTTACAGATGATCAGGTTCAAAGACTTTATGAGATCCGCCGTCAGTTTGGAGTAAAGGGAAAGCATCCTGCCGACGCTTGAGCCAACGAGTATTCGGGCACTCCAAATTGTTGCTTTCCCATCCCTCGTGGTGTAGGCTCGAAAACTGTTGGGCATCTCTAAAAACTCCCCGCACGGCGAATCGGCGGATCTATTTCCGTCATTCGTCACAAAAATTCTTCGCAGAGGATCAACTTTGCGCGCGAATTTTTGTTTAGACTGACGAAAAAATCTCTCTTCGCTCGCCGCACGCCGAGTATTTAGAGATGCCCT
>JAFTXK010000012.1 GCA_017461635.1 Clostridia bacterium
AACAATAATTTATCGGGGAAAAGTAACTAATAGTTTATGAGATCCTTCGCCAAGGCTCAGGATGACAGTACTGTACTATTCGCAATGTTTCCTACGTTAAATCACGGTAAACTTAACAGTAGGAAACCAAGTTGGCGATCCGTTATTGTCATCCTGAGCCTCGGCGAAGGATCTCATAGGGTATTACTAACTATTCGCTAAATTATTATTTAGTGTTATATAAGCGTGCGTCCGGAGCTGTTAGATAATCATTGAATTTTATAGCCGAACATTATTGATGAATTAATACAAATCATTAGCTGATATATGATCACACACTATATATAGTGGTGATAGCGCCGATTTTCTCAATTATTTGAAAAATATTTGCAAAAGATGTTGACAAATCAACATTTATGGTGTATAATACATTCGATGTTGAGAACTCAACATTTTTTAATGCTGATTTTTGTGAATAAAATATGTAAATTGTTGGAGGTTTTTCCTAATGATCACAGGAAAACAGTTTAAGGATGCGATAATTTCCGCGGCTCATAATATCTGCCGTCAGAAGAAAAGCATAGACGCTCTCAATGTTTTTCCCGTTCCCGACGGAGATACGGGCACAAACATGGCAATGACCATTTCTGCGGCGATAGACGTTCTTAACGATATGGATATCGATGATACCACAGGTATCGATGAGGTTTCTTCCGCTATCGCATCGGCTCTTCTCCGCGGTGCAAGAGGTAACTCAGGAGTTATTCTTTCACAGCTCTTCAGAGGCTTTTCTAATGGCTGTAAGGGCAAGAAGGAGCTTGATTCCACCGATTTTGCAAGTGCACTTGCAAGCGGTGTTGACGCGGCTTACCGCGCTGTTCTTAAACCCACCGAGGGAACAGTTCTTACAGTTTCACGTATGGCTGCTGCTGCGGCTGCAGAGGCTGCAAAGGACGGTCTTGACAATGTAAGCACTATTGAGGCTGCCATTCAGCAGGGTGAAAAAACTCTTGCCGAAACTCCCGAGATGCTTCCTCAGCTTAAGAAAGCCGGTGTTGTTGACGCAGGCGGTATGGGTTATATCGTTATTCTCGAGGGCATTCTTTCATATCTTAAGTCCGGCAAGGTTATCGAGCTTGGCGAGGAGGATGTTTTCACCGATGAAGGAGTTGTTGACCCCGAGGTGATGAGCGAGGACGAGATCACATTTACTTACTGTACCGAGTTTATCGTTGATCGCTCTACTGCGGTCAAGAACGATACAGCGGAGCTGAGAGAGTTCCTTTCCTCCATCGGCGACAGCGTAGTGGTTGTTGACGATGACGAGATCATTAAGATACATGTTCATACCGACAGCGTAGGCAAGGCTTTTGACGAGGCTTCAAAATACGGTATGCTTGAAAAGATAAAGGTTGAAAACATGCGCGTTCAGCTCAGAGAGCGTCTCAAAAAGCTGGCAAAGAAGGCTAAAAAAGAGGAATTTACTCCTGCCGCTCCCGAAAATGAATACGGTATGGTTGCAGTAGCCAGCGGAGAGGGAATGATGAATCTCTTTACAGAGCTTGGATGCGATAAGATGGTAATGGGCGGTCAGACGATGAATCCTTCCACAGAGGATATTTTAAGAGCCTGCAATTCCGTTCCTGCTAAGAATGTATTTGTTTTTCCAAATAATAAGAATATTATCATGGCGGCTGAGCAGGCTTCGGCTCTCGCCACCGACAGAAAAATAATCGTTATCCCCACAAAAACGGTTCCTCAGGGTATTTCCGCGGCTCTCATGTTTGATCCCACCCTTGAATGTAATGAACTTACAGAGACGATGACAGATGCCGCAAGGAATGTGCTCACAGGTCAGATCACCTTTGCCGCAAGAGATTCGGATTTTGACGGAAAGGACATAAAGGAAGGTCAGATCCTCGCTATGAATGAGGATAAGCTCGCTTTTGTTGGCGATGATATCAATTCTGCCGCTCTTGATCTCGCAAGTGAGATCGCCGGTGAAAATAAGGCTGAATTCATTACGCTCTATTACGGCGCAGATGTTGCCGAGGAAAAGGCAGCAGCTCTGGCGGATTCAATTTCCGAAAGATTTACGGAGGCTGAAGTCAATATAGTGGACGGCGGTCAGCCCGTTTACAGTTATATCCTGTCGGTTGAGTGCTGATAGGAGGTTAATATGATAACCAGATTCGAGCGGTTTTTGGTTTCCCTGTCCGGTATAACCCGTTCATGGCATAAAATAGCCGCTACTGAGCTGAAAAAATATGGTCTTAAGGGCACTTATGCCATATATTTGGTTACCATGCTCAGATATCCTGAGGGAGTGACCTCAGCTTCACTGAGCGATATCTGCGATAGAAATAAGGCGGATGTTTCACGTTCAATTTCGGAGCTTGAAAAGAAAGGACTTCTTTCTCGCGAAGATAACAGAAGTAAGTACCGCGTTCTCATTAAGCTTACCGATGAAGGCAGGGAGATCGCGGAGGAGGTTAAGAGAAGTTCAAATATCGCCGTTGAGATCGCGGGCCTTGGAATTTCCGAGGAAAAAAGACAGATATTTTATGATACTATGGAGCTCATATCCTCCAACCTGCAGAATCTAAGCAAAAAGGGAATACCAAAATAAAGTTTTTTTGGGCGGATCGTGTTTTTCATCGATCTGCCCTCATTTATAGATTTAAGGAGATTTTTATAATGGTCAGAATTATTATTGACTCTACTACCGATGTAATCGAAGAAATTAAAGCGAGACTTACCATTGTGCCGCTTACCATAAATTTCGGCGACGAGGAATTTATCGACGGTGTTACTATCAACCATAAGACATTTTACGAAAAGCTCGTTGAGAGCGATGTTTTGCCGACAACAAGTCAGGCTGCACCTGATGCCTTTGACAGAGTATTCAAGGAGACTGTGGAGGCAGGCGACGATGCAGTTGTTATCACTCTTTCCTCAAAGCTTTCGGGTACATATCAGAGCGCGATCATTGCTGCGGCGGAATATGAGGGACGGATTTTTGTTGTTGACGGAAACTCTGTTGCTATCGGCACAGGTATTCTTGCTGAGCTTGCGCTGAAATATGCAGACGGCGGAATGAGCGCTTCGGATATTGCGGATCGAATAAAAGCCGAGAGGGATAATGTAAGACTTATCGCAATGCTTGATACTCTCGAATATCTTAAGCGCGGAGGACGTATTTCCAAAACTGCTGCTTTTGCAGGCGGGATTCTTTCAATAAAGCCTGTTGTTTGCATTGAGGATGGTGAGATCAAGGTTCTCGGCAAGGCGAGAGGGTCAAAGCAGGGAAATAATTTGCTCATCAAGGAAATACAGACCTCCGGAGGCGTTGATTTTACTAAACCCGTTCTTCTCGGATATACGGGAATGACCGATGTTCTGCTTCGTAAATATATCGAAGATAGCTCTGCACTTTGGGAAGGACATATCGAGGAACTGAACTGCACCATTGTCGGAAGTGTTGTTGGAACTCATGCAGGTCCCGGTGCCGTTGCCGCGGCATTCTTTAAAAAATAAAATCAGATCCCGCAAGTTTTCACTTGCGGGATCTGATTTTATATACCCTCGTTGGGGTCGAGACCCATTTGGCTCATTAGATGCTTATTGAATTCAAGGGCTGTATTATAGCCCATTCTTTTCTGGCGGTTATTCATTGCCGCGATCTCGAGGATGATGGCAAGGTTACGTCCCGGACGCACGGGAATTGTTATGGCAGGGATCTTGATGCCGAGAATATCCATTGTCTCATTATCGATTCCGAGACGGTCATACATCTTTCCCTGGATCCATGGCTCAAGATTGATGACAAGGTCGATTTTTTCGGTATCCTTGACAGCGCCTACACCGAAAAGACGCTTGATATCGACGATTCCGATTCCGCGGAGCTCAACATAATGTCTGATGATCTCGGGAGCACTGCCTACAAGTGTGGTCGCTGAAACGCGCTTTACCTCAACGGCATCGTCGGCGATAAGCCTGTGACCGCGCTTTACCAGCTCAATAGCGGTTTCGCTCTTACCGACTCCGCTGTCGCCGAGAAGCAGCAGACCTTCTCCGTAAACCTCAACAAGAACGCCGTGGCGCGTTATTCTCGGTGCGAGCTCAACATGGAGATAGGCTATGATCTGGGCAAGAAGAGCACTGGTTCTGCGTGAGGATGAAAGCACGGGAGTTCCGCACTGCTTTGCATATTTAAGGATCTCATCGAAGATCGGCAGATCCGAGGAAAATATCACCGCAACCGATTCCAGCTTCATGAAGTTTTCGATGTGTATATCTCTTTCGGCAGGTGCAAGTCCTTCGAGATAAGCAACCTCGGCTCTTCCGAATATTTGGATTCTGGTGCGCTCATATTTTTCGAAAAATCCCGTGAGTGCCAGCCCCGGTCTTTCGACATCAGGACTTATAATTTCAATACTGTCTGCATTCTCGGGCAGATAGACCTCTGTAAGCCCGATATCCTTGATCAATTTGCTCAGTTTTATCGAATAAGTCTGTTCCATATGCTTACCGCCTTTCTATTACTTCTATTATACCTGATTTTTTGTTAATTTCAAGGCGTTTTTCTTTATTTTTTGCAAAAAACAGCTAAAATTCATAATGAATTAACAATATTATTATATACTATTCTATATAGCTATGCTGAATTATTGTTCATTTAATGAAATGAAAGCTTCAAGGAGGATTTCTATGCTTAAAATTTATCGCAGGGCGGCAGTTTTGCTGATTGCATTCTGTATGCTTGCATTGACGGCTTGCTCGGGGGGGATCAGCCCAATAAAGAGCGATGACGACGATCTTAATATCGTTGCAAATTTTCTCGGAAAGCCGATATATCTCGAAGAGGCGGAATACCTTGCATATAATTTTAAGCTTGATATGGAAGCCAAATACGGAGAGGGAATTTGGGATGTTCCCGAGAGTACCGAGAAGTACCGTGCCGAGCTTGAAGAAAAGGTTACTTCGGCTATGAAGGAAAATCCCACGTTCCTTTCTCTTTG
>JAFTXK010000013.1 GCA_017461635.1 Clostridia bacterium
ATTTCGCTGTTAAGTGTTTAAAATTCAAAATATATTTCTGTAATATAAATGCTGAATATTAATTGGGATGTAGGGATGATATGAAATGCTAGTATGAGTATTCAGTAAGATAAAACAGATTAGCTGCACTGTGCTTTTGGAAACTGTGAAATTTTCACAAAAAATGTTGCAGGATCGTTACAAGGAAAATCAAATGCTGGACAAAATTGGAAAATTAGTGTATAATCAAGCCTCACCGAAACTAAAGGGAGGACATATATGGCAAAAGAAAAATTATCCGAGGTTATCAATTACAAAGAGCATATTGCACCATACAGAATTATAGAACTCGTGTCAGGACTTGGTTCGGGTAAGAATTATTGGGTTGAAAATATTTTGATGGAAATGGCTCGCGTTTTGCTCATCACATCACGCAAAGCAAAGGTTGATGAAACTATGAGCAGAACGGGAGTTGACAAATGCCTTAATTTATGGGCAAGAGAACAAAATGCAATAGAATATCTTTGGAACGATGATAAACGATACGGCAGTTGTATATGTAATAATTGGCAGATAGAACACTATATGAAGCATAAGTATGTGTCAGGCGACCATAAAACATATCTGTGGAATTTTTTTGACATTATTATCGTGGACGAGGCACACTCTTTGGCAACGGATGCGACATATTGTGATGCTCCGTTTTATTTGCATGACTTTGTCAAATCTGCATACCGTCAGGGAACATCAAAAATCGTCCTTATGACCGCTACATACGAGCCAATAAAAGGACTTATAAGACTGAAAAATCCAAAAGATTATGCATTTTGGGATTTCACGAAAAAATGTATTAATATCAAGCCGTCAAAATTAGACTACGTGACAAGTGCAACGGCCTTGTATTACATCGCTAAACGGTACAACCGTAATCCGCAAAGCAAATGGCATGTCGTCTATTTTGCAACTCGTACAAAAAGCATTCGTGAGGAAATTGTGCCGTATCTTGTTGAGCAAGGTGTTCCCGAAGAAAATATTGCCGTATCTTTTTCAAGTACTGAGGCAGAAGAAGGATTCAGCGATATCCTGTTGCAGAACAAAGCAAGGGTGGAAGATAATTTAAAAACCAACGAGGACATTCCCGACGATATAAAGGTGTTTATTACGACCTCACGAAACAAAGAGGGTATCAATATAAACAATAGCGAATATGTTTGGGATATTATCATAGAAAGCCATTGGACAGATGAAATTCAGCAGATGTGGGGGCGTGTTCGTTCTCCTATCAACTATGTTATGCTTGTATATGATGCGCCGCAACACCAAGCAATTTCTGTTGACAAGGATTTTGATTTTGGGTTTGATGCAAATGCCGTAAAGCTCGTGAATGAAATATTTGACAAATGGTGTGAAAAGCACGAGATACCGCATAAAAACAGATACCAAAATAAAAAAGCGGCAGAAAAAATTGAAATGCTACACGAAAAGCGATTCCCTTTTATGAGGTATAGCACACACGATGATAAGTTTCATCTATATAAGGGCAAAGTGCTCGGTTTGCGTAGTTTTGAAAAGAGCAAAAACTATTACGAGTATTATATAAAGGAATGGCAGAAATATGCACAAGGAGAATGTTTTAGCAACGATAATCTAAATCCGATATTTCCGATAAAGTCTTTTATTATCATTCCTCGTGATAACAGTGAACGCTTTGAAGAGTACGCACAAGAAAATGGATATTTCAATAGACCTATTACAAGAGAAGAAAAGCAGGAACTACTTAATTATGTCAACAACGTATTAAGGATGAGGCAAAAGAAAGATAAGAGCAAACCTTATACCGACTTACCAAGAGCAATAAAAGAACTTGGCTTTAAGGTAACCGAATGCAGTAAGCATAAAGGCTCTCCATTGTATGGCTTGTTTAAGTTGGAACGCATAGAGCCGATTGTTTCGGGGGGAGATTTGGATGATTCTATATAACTTCTATAAGTCCCCCATTCATATTTCAAATGGATATTACTTCTGTCGCTTTGCTCCATAAGTAACATCTTCAAAATCCACTTCTCCCTATAGTCGAAATGAATTTTAGATAAGGAACTTACAGTAAGTATCAAGAAAAATCACCTGATGAACTATCTGTGAAAATTTTTGTGTTTTACAGTTTTATCGTCCCCTGTGGGGAAAAGTATAGGAAAAACCCGGTATTTAGATTTGTTGCTTGGTTTATAAAATCGCAAGATTGACAGAACGAAGAATGTGCGGTATAATTATATTAGGTCAACAAGTAGGTCAACAAACTATGTTTTAGGTCAACAGATCTGCTTATGGCAAATATATTTTTATGCACGAAACACGGAAAAGGTTATATTTCAAGCCTTTTGGAGCGGTTAGGCATAGCTCAGTTGGTTAGAGTACTTGCTTGACATGCAAGGGGTCACTAGTTCGAATCTAGTTGTCTCCACCATATAAAAGCCTTGAAATCTTTTGATTTCAAGGCTTTTTAATTTTAAATGTATAAATCTGCTTAGTTCAATAAAAGGTCAACAGAAGTTATGCCGCGGTGCTGATGTTGTTTATTTTTTTTGCATATTTTTCCGCGGCTGCGGAGAGTGCTCTTTTCTTCAGGCGGAAGGCACTGGTTCTGCCGATATCCATCATTTCGGCGCATTTTTCAACTGTATATCCCTTTATGTAATGATATAGAAGAAATGCTTTTTCCTTGCCGTCATCAAGATTGTTGATGAAACGGCGCACGCTATACATCTTGGATTTCAGCAATGCCTCATCGCCATAGGGAACAAGAAGTGCATCGCAGTCGTTCTCCCGCGATTCCTCCGAAAAATATTCCTTTTCGTATTGCATCATTCGGAGAATGCTTTTGCTCGCTCCATAGCTTTCAAGAAATTTTCTGACAGCACAGATCTCGGGTGTTTCGTTTTTTGTCATTCGCACCTCCGTCAGATTCTTGTGAAGCCCAGCGAATAGAGCAGATCTTCCTTTGAGGAAAATTCGCAAATCCGTAATATTTCACGCGCCGATATTTCGGAAATGCAGGCACTGCAGATAGCCTTTCCCGAAAACATCATGGCAAAATCATCTCTCATTATAGCCGATCCGCAGATCCGGCAGAATACAGGACGGCACTTTTCCTTTGTGTTGTCCCATTTTTTGTACATCATAAATATATATTCCTCCTTGATTTAGGTTGACAAATCCGTAATAATATATTATAATAATTAAGTATAAAATAACTGAAAAAACGAATTTTGCGGGGGGTAAAATCCTTGTTTGTTTCTGCTTTTTTTAATGGGATTTGTCCGATTACAGAAATATTATAACGCAAATCCGAAATAATGTCAAGATATATTTCGGATTTTCTTCCTAAAATGGAAATTTTTAATGAAACGGAGCATCTTGTCTGCATGAGTTATTCGAATTATGAAAAATTGTTAAAGATGAAAAATTCCACATCTTATAAGGTTGCAAAGGCAACCGGAATAGCACATTCCACGCTTTCCGATTGGAAAAAGGGAAGATCTGTTCCAAAAGCCGATAAGATGAAGCTGATCGCCGACTATTTCGGAGTTGATATAGGATGTCTGGTTGGCGGTGAGATCGATTTTGATTGTGTTCCTGTGACCGAAGAAGAGCGGGAGGGGATAAAAATGATCCCGATAATAGGCGAGATCCGCGCGGGTCAGCCCATTATAACGAATGAAACCCTTCTTGGCTACGAAAGCGCGGATATCGGCTCGGCAGATGAGAGAGATTATTTTTACCTTACCGTTATCGGCGACAGCATGAAGGACTGCGGAATGGTGGAGGGATCTCTGGTGCTTTTTCGGAAGCAGCAGTATGCCGAGGAAGGAAACATAGTCGCTTGCCTTGTGGGCGGAGAATGTGCAACGGTAAAGAGATTTCATGTGGAGAAGAGAAGGATATATCTTCTCCCCGAAAATGAAGAATATGAACCTATCGTGCTTACTCCCGAGGATTTCGAAAGCGGAAGCGCGAGGATTCTCGGCGTTGCTATTGAAATGAAAATCAAATTTTAAAGGATATAATATGACATCGATAAGTGTTGAATCCCTCGGCTTTGCCGTTGGAACTAAGATAATTCTTGAAAATGTTTCCTTCTCGCTTGAGGAAGGGGATAAGCTGGGTATAATCGGCGTTAACGGAAGCGGAAAATCCACTCTTTTCAAGCTCATTACTGGCGAGTATGAAGCTACGAGCGGAAGCGTATATATATCAAAGGACAAGACAATTGGCGTGCTGACCCAGGACGGTGCCTTTGACATTTCCGAGCTTTGCGCAGATACGGTGCTTGAGCAGATGTATTCCGCTTTTCCAGAATTCATCCGTGCGGAAAAACGAATTGCGGAGCTTGAAAAGGAGCTGAAGGACAGGGAAGAGGAATCACAGAGCGATATCTACCGTTCGCTGACAAATGAATATACCGAGCTATACAGTCGCTTCGTTCGAGACGGCGGTCTCGAATTCAGAGGCAGAGCTGAATCGATCCTAAAAAAGATGGGCTTTGATGAAGAAACATTTAATAAGCCCTGCTCCACTCTAAGCGGAGGTCAGAGAACTCGCCTTGCGCTCTCGCGTCAGCTATGCCGAGAGCCTGATATACTTCTTCTCGATGAGCCTACAAACCATCTCGATATGGAGACACTGCGCTGGCTCGAAAACTTCCTTCTTTCCTATAAGAAAAATGTTCTGGTCATCTCCCATGACCGTTATTTCCTTGATAAGATCACAAATAAAACCCTTCATGTTGAGCATCATAAGGCAAAGCTCTATAACGGCGGCTATACACAGAGCATGGAGCAGAGGAAGATAGACCGCGAGATAGAGGAGCGTCATTATAAGAATCAGCAAAGGGAGATTGCAAGGCAGGAAGCATATATCGCACAGCAGAGGGCATGGAACCGCGAGCGCAATATCATTGCCGCGGAAAGCCGACAGAAGGCACTTGACCGCATGGTTAAGCTGGATAAACCGCAAAACGATCCCAAGGGCATCAGAATGTCTTTCACCAAGGGCGGTGAGAGCGGAAACGAAGTGCTGTCGGTGAAAAATCTTTCAATGGCTTTTGGTGAAAAGAAGCTTTTTGATGATCTTTCTTTCCTTGTAAAGAAGGGCGAAAAGGTATTTATTGTCGGCTCTAACGGATGCGGAAAATCTACTCTTATCAAGATACTTCTGGGTAAGATTGCAGCCACAGGCGGCAGAGTTGAAACGGGATATAATGTTGAGATCGGATATTACGATCAGGAAAATCAGAATTTGGATATGAGAAAGACCGTGCTTGACGAGCTTTGGGATGCATATCCTTCAATGAATGAGACAGATATAAGAAATGCTCTTGCGCTTTTCCGATTTGTGGGTGAGGATGTATTCAAAACTGTTTCTGTGATCAGCGGCGGAGAGCGGGCAAGACTGACACTTGCAAAGCTGATCCTCTCCCGAATGAATCTGCTTATCCTCGATGAGCCTACAAACCATCTTGACATCGGTTCGAGAGAGGCACTTGAAAGTGCGCTTGAGGATTATGACGGAACTGTCATAACCGTTTCCCATGACCGATATTTTATCGGTAAGCTTGCTACGAGGATTATTGAGATAAGGCCCGGGGACTGGAACGGCTCAGACCTTCTGGATTATACCATTACCCATACAGGCGCAGGCTATGATGAATACCGCGAATACCGCGACGCAAGAGAGGAACGTCTTGCGACTGCTTCCGCAGGCTCAGGCAATGTAAAGGAGAGCAGTGAAAAGGAACAGTATCTTAAGGCGAAGCAGAGCGCAGCCGAGATAAGAAAGGAACAGAAACGCATAGAAAGGCTGAAAAAGGAAGCCGAAAAGCTTGAAGCGGAGCTTGAAGAGGTTGAGGCAGAGCTTTACGGCGATGCCGCAAGTGATTATCAGCGCGCCGCCGAGCTTGACGCACGCAAAAATGAGATCGAGGAACGTCTGATGGAGATCTATGAGGATATCGGGTGCTGAAACGTAGAAAAATGATAATCAGTACAGTGCTTTCATTCTGAGACTCGGCGAAGGATCTCATAACTTTTAGTTACTTTTCTTAGCTAAGTTATTGTTTAAATTAAAATTCAAAAGGAGGGGAATACATGGAGCTTCTCGAGTTTGCGCGTAAGATATTTGCCCGCGAGAAAATTGAATATGTATCCCTTCTGGGGCTTTCCGATTGCAGAATTACTCGCGCTTATCTTCTGGAACGCGCGGGAATTGGCACGGAGAAGGGAACGGTCATAATGCTTGCCGTGCCATATTATGTTTCAGACGGATGTGAACGGAATATTTCTCTTTATGCCGCGGCGAGGGATTATCATTCCTATTTTTCTGACCTTTTTGAGAGAATTTTACCGCAGTTTCGCGAAGCTTTTCCGGGGTGCAAATTTGCGGGCTTTGCCGACCATTCTCCCATTGACGAGCTTCGTGCGGCGGCAATGAGCGGTCTCGGTATAATAGGCAAAAACCACCTGCTGATAACCGAAAAATATTCTTCCTTCGTTTTCCTCGGCGAGATCGTATGCGATATTGAAACGGATTCTCACGGCGGAGAGATAAAAAGATGCGAAGGGTGCGGACTTTGCGAGAGAGAATGCCCTGCAAAGCTCGAGAGCAGTTTATGCCTTTCTGCTGTGACACAGAAAAAAGGGGAACTTAGCGACATTGAAAAGGATTTTATGCTCTCGGGCGGCTCTGCCTGGGGCTGTGATATATGCCAGACTGTATGCCCTCATTCAAGGCATATAAGCGAGAGCGAGATAGAATTTTTCAGAGAAAAGCGAATTCCTTTTCTCACATCAGAGATAATAGAGAATATGGGGGATGAGGATTTTGCCGAACGTGCTTATTCATGGCGCGGCAGGGATGTCATCCTCAGAAATCTGCGAATTTTCGAAAATAAGGAGCAAAAATGAGCGATAAAGACAGTCAAAATGCGGATCTTGTTCGGCTGGAACGGGAGAATGCACAGCTTCAACATAGAATTATAGAGCTTGAAGCTGAGCTTAACCGCCTCCGCTTTGATATGGGCATGGATACGGGCAAGGATGATATTTCAAAGCTCTGGAGACATGAGACCAGAAATGCTTCCCTTATGGGCTCACGGAATTACTTTAAATATCTCATTTCTCTTATAAAAAGCACCTCCTTTTGGAGCGTTCTTCAAAAGGGAATTTCGCATTTCAGAAAATTCAGACTCCTGTCTGCCATTCTTCGAACGGCAACAAGGATCGCTGTTTGGGCTGAATCGGGTGTTGCTCTTGTGGCATGGCTGTCATTTTCGGTATTTATGCTGCCCTTTATCGGAGTTTTATCGCTTATAAGCTTATTTATTGCACTTTTCAGAAGCCGCAGTTCAAATATATTTTTCACCGATCTGCTCAGAGACAAGAAGGTTTATATCCTGTTCGCCGGTAAAGATCAGCTTACAAAAAACGGCAAATGCCAAGGCTTTTTTGGAGAAAACATAAAGGATCTTGCCTCGGACGGTTCGGTAGTTCTTGTGGTATCTCCGTATTTTTTCGGAAGGCATGGCGTTGGCGGCAGGGATTTTTATGTTACGGCGCGTAAGGAAAGTGAAAATATCTATATGGTCAGAAAGAATTATTTCTTTATGCTTCGCCGTATTGCCATCGAACGCATGGCGGCGGAAATTATTTCGATATATTAGGAGGACTGTATGCTTAAATTTATTCTCGGCGGTGCGGGATGCGGAAAGACTTACCGAATCACCGAAATGATAAAAGAGGATATTGCGGCAGGACGCAGAGCCATACTTCTTGTTCCCGAGCAGGAAACGGTTGCAAGGGAAAGAGCGATGCTCGGTGTTCTTGGGCCTTCTGCACAGCTCTCCTTTGAGGTGCTTAATTTTACCCGCCTTGCAAACAGTGTTTTCAGAAAATACGGCGGGCTTACATACAGCTATGTGACCTCGGGCGTAAAATCTCTTGCAATGTGGAATACTCTTCGTTCTCTTGCTCCGCTTCTCCTTGAATATGGGGGCCTTAGCGGTGATGCGGCATTCGGATCTATGATGCTCTCGCAGATCGAAGAATTCAAGGCATACGGTATTTCTCCCACCGCTCTTGAAAGAGCCGCGAAAAAAGCCGAGAAGGGCAGCCGTATTTCTGCAAAGCTGAATGATCTTGCTCTGATCTATTCGGCTTATTCCGCCTCCATCGAAGCATATGGCGCAGGCGATCCCTCCGATGATATCGGAAAGCTCGCCGCAAAGCTGGCAGAGCATGATTTCTTCCCAAATATCAATGTTTATATCGACTCCTTCACCAGCTTTACTTCTTCGGAAGAAGAGGTCATTTTTCATATTCTCCGCCAGGCAAATAAAACGGTCGTTTCGCTCTGCATAGCCCATGAGGGGGTACGCGGCGGACTTCAATTTGAGAGCATTGCCCATACCCTTAAGAATCTCGAACGTCTTGCCGAAAGATCGAGATCCGAGACCGAAAAGGAGATACTTATCGAAAATCACAGAACCGCAGATCCCGCACTGCGTCGTCTTAGTGAGGATATATGGCGCTTTGATGCGGATATCGGGAATACAGAAAAATATGACACGGGAAGCGTTAAGCTTATAAAATGCACTAATATTTATGAGGAAGCCGAGGCAGCATCCTCTGCTGTCTCCGAGCTTATCCATGGCGGTATGCGTTACCGCGATATCGTTATTCTGGCGCGAAATGCTAAAACCTTTGAGGGGATCATAGATAACGCTCTTGAAAAAGAGGACATTCCTTATTTCATGTCAAAGACCTCTGACGTGACAGCAATGCCACTTGCAAAGCTTCTTCTCTGTGCCTTCCGCATAAAGAATACGGGCTGGCGCACAGAGGACGTTATAACCTATATAAAAACGGGTCTCACAGGACTTGAAGAGCGCACCGCAGACCTTTTTGAGCAGTATATTTGGAAATGGAGCATTAAGGGAAAAGCCTTTATCGGAGATGACTGGACAATGGATCCCGATTCCTATTCCTCAGAGACAGATGAGAAGGGAAGAGCTGTGCTCATGAAGGTGAACGAAGGCAGAAGACATCTGGTAACGCCCCTTCTTACTCTTTATGAAAAGATCGATGAAGCGGGAACAAATGAGGATATCTGCCGTGCCGTTTTTGAATACATGGAGGAGCTCTGCCTTGCCGACAGGATGAGGGCTTTTTCGGCGGCATGTCTTGAAAGAGGCGATAAGCAATCCTCCTCCGAGGCTCTTCGGCTTTATAATACAGTTCTTGATGTTCTCGGAGTTATTGCTAAGTTCGATTCGGGAGAGAGCAGATATGACAGCTCTGAATTTGAACAGGCACTGCGGATAGTTCTTTCCCAGACGGGGCTGGGTTCGATACCTACCTCCTGCGATGAGGTTACGGTTGGTTCTGCTTCACTGCTTCGTGCCGACAGCCCAAAATGTGTGATCCTTATCGGGGTAAATGACGGTGTGTTCCCGGAAAGTGCCTCGGAAAACAGAATGCTCACCGATGAGGACAAGCTCTTCCTTTCGGAAAACGGCATAGAGCTTTCCCCCGGAAGCGAAGAAAGATCCTCCGAGGAGCTTTTCTATGTCTACAGAGCCGTGACAGCACCTTCGGAGAAGCTGATAATGACCTATTCAGCCTCCGAGCTTCAGGGCGGTAAGGAGCTGCGTCCTTCACTTGCCTTTAACCGCGCAAAGCTTTTGCTTGGACTTGGGGAGATAGATTATGCATCGCTTCCTTACGAAAAAAAGCTTTGGAGCGAGAAGGTTGCCTTTGAATATGCGGCACTTGCGGAAGGTGAAGCGGGCGCAGCACTAAAGAGATATTTTTCCGAGAGCGAAGAATATTCCGAGCGTCTGAGATCCCTTTATATCCCCATCGGAGAGAGGGAATGCAGAGTTCCGAGCGAGATGTCGGATATGATATTCGGCAGAAATATGAGCTTTTCCCCTTCGGCTCTCGAAAAATATGTCAAATGCCATTTTGACTATTGGTGCGAGTATGTTCTGCGATTGAGACCCGATGAAAAGAACGTCTTTTCGCTCAGCGACACGGGCTCACTTATCCACGCCTTGCTTGAAAAATTCATTGAAATCGTTACCGATGAAAACGGTTTTAACGCAAGGAGAGCTGAGGAAGAGGCGGAGGATATCATCGAAGAGCTTATGCGCCTTTATATAGAGGAAAATTTCCCTGAGCGTGATGCAAAAAAACAACAGGTAGCTCATGTAATAAACAAATTAAAGCATCTTTCTCGTCTTCTTGCAAAAAATATCACCGAGGAACTGAAAACGAGCAAATTTGTTCCTTCCTTCTTCGAGCTTGAAATAAACGGCAAAAAGCCCGATGCCCTGAAGCCTCTTGAATTTACCCTTACAGACGGTTCAACCGTTTCAATAAAAGGAATAGTCGACCGCGTTGACCTTTTCAGAGACGGTAATGACGTTTATGTTAAGGTCGTTGACTATAAGACAGGCTCGAAGGAATTCAGGCTTGAGGATGTTAAGGACGGTCTTAATCTGCAAATGCTTCTCTATCTTTTCAGCATTTGCGGCAAGGAAGAAAACAAGGCTATGATGGGCTGTGATGGTGATCTGAAGCCTGCGGGCGTGGTCTATCTCAGTTCCCGTGTTTCGGGCATTACCGAGAAAAGCGGTGCGGACAGAGCAAAGATCGAAGAGGCGGCGGATGATAAGCTCAGCCGAAGCGGTATTCTTCTTGCGGACGAAGATATCCAAAAGGCAGTTAATGAGGATATGAAATATGTTATGTCAGGTTACGGTTCGAAATCGCGGAAGAAAAAGGATATCTGTTTTAAGACCGAGGAGGAGATCGGTGAGATCAGGGATACTATTTCCGAGGCGCTTACGAGGATATTCGGAGATCTGAGAAGCGGAAATGCCTGCATCGAGCCCCGATCCCATGAGGGAAGATTCCCCTGCGAATACTGCAGAATGAAGGCGGTATGCCGCAGAGGCCATATTAAAGAAGAATACGAAAATGAGGATGATCTCGGAGGAGGTGAGGACTGATGGCTGCCAAATGGACAGAAGCGCAGAAAAAAGCGATAGAGACCGGGAATAAGACGATACTCGTTTCTGCGGCTGCAGGCTCGGGAAAAACAACCACCCTTACCGAGAGAATAATCCGAAGGCTTGTGGATGAAGAATTGCCTGCGGACATCAGCCGTTTCCTTATCGTAACCTTTACAAAAGCGGCGGCGTCAGATCTTAAGAGCAAGATCTCAAAGGCTCTTGGCGAGGCACTTGCCAAAGATCCGGGAAGCCGTCATCTCTCGCGCCAGATGATAAAGCTCGGCAGTGCGGATATTTGCACGATGGATTCCTTTTATCTCGGAGTTGTAAAGAGCAATTTTGAGCTTCTCGGTCTTCCCGCAAGGCTGAATATGATGGATGAGGGCGAGCTTGCGGCAATGAAGCTGAATATCATGAATGAGGTAATTGAGGATTTCTATGAAGAAAGAAGGGAAGCCTTCAGAGATTTCATGGATTGCTTCATGGATTCAAGGGGAAGCATTAATGTAAGCGAGTCTCTGATTTCGCTCTATGAAAAGCTCAGCGGTTATCCCGATTTTCTCGAATTTCTGACGAAGAATGCGGATAAGCTGGAGGATGAGGCAAAAATGCCTTTTCTTTGCACCCGTGCGGGCAGGGAAATTGCTTTGAGCTGTGAAAAATTCTTTGAGCATTGCGAAAGGATATATTCCGATGCGCTGGAGCTTTTTGCCGCTGAGGATAGGATCGAAGCGGCATATTCTCCTGCCTTTGCTTATGAGAAGGCTCATTTTGAAAAAACAAAAAAGGCGATTTTAGCGGGAGATTATACCGAGGCGGCGCGCTTATTTGCCGAATATTCGCCTATTCCCATGAAGGGCATAAAGAATGTTGATAAGATTTATGCGCCTTATAAGGACATGCGCAAAAAGTGCAAGGAAAAATACGAAAAAATGCGCGAGGAGCTTTTCTGCTATTCCGAGAAAACTCTTGCTTTCGATGCTCTTCATACGGCTGAATTTTGCAGAACTCTTTATGATGTTCTTACCGAATTCCACCGCAGATTTGCCGAGGAAAAGATCAGCCGCGGTGCTTGTGATTTTACCGATAATAAGCGTTTTGCCTTTAAGCTTTTCATCGGTGATGACGGTATGCCCACTCCCCTTGCGCGAGAGTATGCCGCAAAATATGACGAGATCTATATTGACGAATATCAGGACACCGACATAGTTCAGGACAAGATCTTTGAGGCTATTTCAAATGCCGACAACAGATTTATGGTAGGCGATATCAAGCAGAGCATTTACCGTTTCAGAGGTGCAAAGCCTTCGGTTTTCGCCGGATATAAGAATACATTTCCCGATGTTTCTATGGCATCCCGAAGCATGAGCTGTGCCATTTATATGTCTGAGAATTTCCGCTGTGACAAGACCGTTATTGATATAACCAATGCTGTTTGCGGATATATTTTCAGAAAAGGTCCGAATAATATCGGCTATACCGATAATGACGATCTTGTTTTCGGCAAGAGGATCGAGCCCCGGGGACGGGAAATGACTAATGCGCGTCTTATGGTGATCCGTTCCTATGATGCAAGAGCTCTTGATAAGATGCCCGATGATGAAAGAAAAAAATGCGAAGGCAAGGGCTCGGAGCTTGAAGTCAGGGCGGTGGTCAGTGAAATTTGCCGACTGCTGAATGACCCCGAGGAGAAATGCGAGGATCATGGTTCTCTTCGCCGCATAAGACCCTCGGATATCGCTATTCTTACCAGAAATAATTCCTCTGCAAATCTGTTTGCCAAGGCTCTTTCTGATGTTGGAGTTCCATGCTCTGCGAGAACTACGGTAAATTATTTCGAAAATCCCGAGGTGCTTCTTGTGATGAGCCTTCTCAATGTTATAGATAATCCCCAGAAGGATGTTTATCTCGCAGGTGTGCTTCGTTCGCCCCTTTACGGCTTTGGGATCGGTGATCTTATCACTATCCGCAAGGGAGCAAAGGAATCGGGTTCGCTTTATGACGATCTTCTCTATGCCTTTGAAAATGCCGAGAGCGAGAGTCTCAGAAATAAGATCGGTTTCTTTCTTGAAAAGCTGAGGCTTTACCGTGAGCAGGCAAAGCTTCTTCCCGTGGATAAACTGCTCAGATTTCTCTATTCAGATACTCTGATCCTCTCTTATGCAGGCGGTGATGAGGAAAACGAGGATGCGGCGGCCGCGGAGCGCAGAGCCAATCTGCTTTTGCTCTATGACTATGCGAGAAGATATGAAACAGGCTCATATAAAGGTCTTTACAGCTTTATAAATTATATCAACGATATTATTTCCTCGGGGCAGACAGTTGAGCCTCCTGCCGCTACGGGCTCATCAAATGTAGTCAGCGTTATGACTATACATAATTCCAAGGGACTTGAATTTCCCGTCTGCTTCATCGCTTCAATTCAGAAAAAGCTGAAGAACAGCTCGAAAAACGGTGTCATAGAATTCGATTATGATCTTGGGCTTGGCATCAGATTCGGTGAGGAAAGCGGATTTGCAACCTTTGATAATGCTCTTCGCCGTGCCGTTATCGGCAAGAATTGGGATGAAGAAATGGAAGAGGAAATGCGCGTGCTTTATGTTGCCATGACCCGTGCGAGAGAAAGACTTTACATGAGCGGATATGTGAGCTCGGACGGATGGGAGGAGGCTGCCGAAAACCGCGCAAAATATGCAGATGAATATTCTATAATGTCATGTTCCGGGTATTTCGAATGGATAACAACGGCATATTATGCCATGAATGAAAGCGACAGGGAAAAGCTGAATATCGAAAAGCTTATGCCATATGATATTCCAGAGCTTTCGAAGATAAGCTATGAGCCCGAAGCATCGATATCCGAAGGAAAAGAGGATGAAGAAGGCAGAGATGGCTTATATGAGATCCTGAAGTACAGATTCTCCTTTGAATATGAATATTCTCATCTTTCCCGTTTGCCTGCAAAGCTTTCGGTTTCAAAGCTTTATCCCGAGGTGCTTGACCCGATGGATGCCGAAGAACCCTTTGAGAGTGGGATCACTCTTCTCGATAAGCCTTCATTCCTTATTCCGAAGGCAGAGCGGGCTACGGGTGCAGAGCGAGGTACGGCTACCCATACCTTCATGCAGTTCTGTGATTTCGGAAATGCCGAAAACAAGGGCGTTTCCGAAGAAATTGCAAGGCTGTGCGAAATGGGATTTATCGCCCGCGAGACCGCAGAGCTGATAAATATAAAGCATGTTGAAAGGTTCTTTGAAAGTAATTTTTACAGAGCTCTTAAAGCATCGCTTTCGGATGGCGGAAGGCTCTGGCGCGAGCAGAGATTCAATATCGGAATGCCTGCGGCGAATTTTACGGGTGACGAAGAATTCAGAGAGAAGATAAAGGACGAGATGATAACTGTGCAGGGAATAATCGACCTCGTTTTAATGGATAAGGATGGGAATATCACCCTCTGCGATTATAAGACCGACCGTCTGACATTCGAAGAGCTCTCCGATCCTGCTCTTGCCGCAAAAAAACTCGGCGAGAGACATGGCAGACAGCTTTCCTATTACTGCACCGCCGTTGAAAAGATCTTCGGCAAAGCTCCCGCAAGGATCTGCATATATTCTCTTCCTCTCGGAGAAGCGGTAGATATACGAATTGTGGAAAACTAATAATATAATCCCCTTAGTGCAGTCTTGAAAGGCTTTGCTTTTTCAAGCGGCTAAACTAAGGGGATATGTTGTTTAATTTTTTGATTGTATTTTATCGCAGATCGCGTCGGAAAGGGTGACAAAATCTGAGATATCAAGGCGTTCGCCTCGAATATCGGGGCGATGTCCGCACTGCTCGATTATTTCCTTTATTTCGTCTTTTGTAAGCTCTCCGAAACCGTTTGAAAGTGCATTGGAAAGAGTTTTTCTTCTTTGCTCAAAGGCGGCTTTTATGGTGCGGAACATCATAGCCTCGTTCTTTGGCTTATAGGGGATCTCTTTATAGAGCTTTATGCGAACAACGGCTGAATCCACCTTCGGTGCAGGAACGAAATTATCTGCTGCGACGGTGAAAAGTCTCTCCGCAATGCCATAATAGGCGAGTACTGCCGTTATCGCTCCGTAATCGGATTTTCCTGCTTTCGCGCAGAGGCGGTCTGCCACCTCAGACTGGATCATGATGGTGATAGCCTCGAAGGGCAGTCGGCTTTCAAGAAGCTTCATAAGGATCGGTGTAGTTATATAGTAAGGAAGATTTGCGCAGACCGAAACGCTTCCTTTTTCAAAATAGGGTTCAAGGAGTGCTTCAAGATCGGTCTTCATAACGTCCTCGTTGATTATCTCTACGTTTTTATAGTCACCGAGGGTGTAGGCAAGTACGGGAAGAAGATTTTTGTCTATCTCAAGGGAAATGACCTTCTGATATCGCTCAGCCAGCTCCTTTGTCAGAACTCCGATGCCGGGGCCGACCTCAAGAACGGTGCTGTTTTCGTCCTGTGAGCATGAGTCTGCAATGTCAGATACTACCATGCCGTTTGTGAGAAAGTTCTGTCCGAGCTCCTTGCGGAAGTTTATTCCGAATGCCTGCATTATATTTCGGATTGTTCCAAGATCACATAAATTCATTTTATTCTCCAAATAGTTTATTTCAATATATATTATCATATTTTTGCGAAAAAATCAAGTTTTATTAAAATATCTCTTGATTTTTTGCTTTCGATATGATATAATACCTTTTGTGCTAGGATGGCTCAGTTGGTAGAGCAGTTGATTCGTAATCAACAGGTCGTGGGTTCGAGTCCCATTCCTAGCTCCAATCTGAAAGCAGGCTGTTGCATTCGCAACAGCCTGCTTTGCTTTATTATTTCTGCTTGGGTTTCTTGATCTTATTCAGCTTGGCATTGAGATCCAGGAGATCTTCTTTCGTGAGATTGATCCCCATTGTGCCGATCATGCCGGAGAGACGGAGAACCGTGAATCCTCCCAGCATCTGCATCATGCCGTCGTTCATTTCAAAGCCGCCTGCAACCTTATCGCCTTTCTTGGGGAGAAGCTTTGCAAACATGCCCATAAAGAGCAGCTTGCCCTGCATTGTCTGAAGGATATCGCCGATCTTATCGTTAAGTGAGAAGTGTCCTTCAACCTCGGTGATATCGAACCAGTTCAGAACTGCGTTCTTTTCTCTCAGACGGTAAGCTTCATTGAATACTTCTACCTTGCGGAGCTTTCCTTCATCGCGGAGCTCTCCTGAAACGGCAACAAGTGTTTGCTCGCCGACATTGGGCACGTCAAAATAGAAGAAATGGTCGGGAGCGGACTTCTTTCCAAGGCTTACTCCGTTTGCAAAGAGCTCGACCTCGCTTTGGTTGGAGTAAACTGTAACCTTTGTTACGTCCTCGGTTCTGTCAACATATCTCTTACCGCACAGGTGTACGAAGGGATCGTCCGAGAGCCATGCCTTATAAGCATAGAAGGCGTCTTTCTTATACTTGCGATCCATGGTTACGAGACCCTTATGGTTCTGACCAGCTTCACCGCCTTCATTGCGGGTGTCAGCACCAAAGTCAAACATATTCCAGCAATGGGTAGCCCAGATGTATTTCCGGGTATACAGCTGCCGGATCAGCTCCTCATGGTAAATGGCCTGATATTCTTCCGTATAATCCCCCTGCTCGGGATTGGAATTGTGCCAATTCAGCGCCTCACAACCGTATTCAGACATGCCGATGGGGATGGTGGGGTTCACTTCGTGGAATTGATCCATCCAAGGACCGTTATCCGCAGGAGTGCCGCCATACCAGCCAAAGTAATGGTTATAGCTGACCACATTGGGGATCTTGATGTATTCGGAATCCATAGGAACGCTGGACAGGGCAGCCAGGGTGGTCAGGCGGGTCTTGTCCATCTTGTGAACCAGCTCATTCAGAATACGGTGGTTTTCCAGCAGATCTTCGTCCACTTCAGAATTCATGGTGATCTCATTGCTCAGGCCCCATACCACAATAGAGGGGTGATTATAATTCTGGGTGATCAGCTCCGTCATCTGAGAAATGGTGTTTTCCCGGCCACCGGGCATGTGCTTGGAAATGTAGGGGACCTCCGCCCAGATGACCATGCCTCTTTCGTCACAGAGGTCATAGAAATACTGGTCGTGCTGATAATGGGCAAGGCGGATGGTGGTGGCACCCAGCTCACAGATCAGATCCATATCCTCTTTGTGGTGCTCCGGCAGCAGGGCATTGCCGTAGTCCCAGCGGTCCTGATGACGGGCAACACCCCGGAGGGGATATTCTTCCCCATTCAGGATAAAGCCCCGGTCAGGGTCGATCTCAAAAGAGCGGCAGCCAAAGCGGGTGGAAACGGTGTCCAGAATTGTATCGTCCTCCAACAGCTCTGCTGTCACACTGTACAGGTAAGGGTCTTTCCGACCATTCCACAGGTGGACATTTTCAATATAGAAGCTGACGGCGGTCTCTTTGGAGGTCAGGAAAGAAACTTCATTTCCGTCCATATCCAGAAGCGTATAGCAAAGACTTTGGTCTTCCGTGGCGTTTGTCAGGAATACTTCCACGTCTACATGGGCATTCTTGCCCTCTACAATGGGTGTAACATGAATGCCGGGGGTACCGTTGGTTTCCAGATCAAAATGACTTTCGCTGACACAGACCAGATTCACATTCCGGTACAGGCCGCCGTAGAAGGGAAAGTCTGCCACCTGAGGATAGACGGTTTCGTTGACACCATTGTCTACCGCAATGACCAGCAGAGTCTTGGCAGTGATCTCCTCGGTGATATCCACCCTCCAGGTGGAATAACCGCCGTCATGATGCCGCAGGTGCTTGCCATTCACATACACATCTGCAGAAGCATTGGCACCATTGATCTCCAGATAGTATCGGTCAGCCTTGGGCAGATCCAGCTTTTCGATCTCTTTGGCATAGTAGCAGGTACCCAGGTGGTAGTCGCTGCCACCATCCTGTCCGTCGATGGCATTCCAGGAATGAGGCAGATTGACCCAGTTCCACAGCTTGGGCAGTTCGGTGGGAACCTGGGTAGCGTCCTTGCTGAAAGCCCACTTCCGGTTCAGGTTTACAATTTGTCGCATGGTATTTCCTCCTGTTTTTATTAAGGTCTGTCCGTTCCGAAGTACATCAGCTCCCAGATTGCGGGATCGCTGAAAGATTCTACTACGGTATTGCCTTCAAGGCGTTCCAATGTTGCGCTTCCGGTGAGCCGTGCGTAGCTGGGATCCAGTTTCATCAGTTTGGCTCCCAGTTTTACAGGAAGAGGCATCTCGGAAATCATGTAATGCTTGGTCAGATCGCCCTCTCTCTCGTAAGTGATGCGGTAATGCTGCTGACCGTCATCATAGTCGTAGACCAGGGTTTTATAAACAGTCTTTCGATTCGTTTCATCATAGAAGGGATCTTTCTGAGAATAGGTCAGATACTTCTCCGGCTGATCTGCCAGCACCTTTCCGTCCTTGGCAAGCATGAAAATGGGGAATTCCTCATA
>JAFTXK010000014.1 GCA_017461635.1 Clostridia bacterium
ATTGATGTATTCGATCTTTACCGAGCTCGTCATATCGGGTCTGCGGATTCTATAATCTATTTTGCAAAAATTATAAAGACTCTCACTCCCGATAAGTTAGTTGGCAGCTTTTTCGGTTATTACGGTTGCACAAATTTCCTGCACAGCGGCAATAGCGGCGGAACAGTTAAGATACTGAGCTCTCCTTACATAGATTTTCTGGCAGCTCCTGGTGTATATGTAAACAGACAACCGGGCGGCTGCGAAGGTCAGAGAGAGATGATAGATTCCTTTGCTCTTCACAATAAGATGTACATTGTCGAGCAGGATACGAGAACGCATACCGAAAACGACTTTTTCAAAAATAGATTCGGCATATATGATCTGACCGATTCAATTAACGTAATGAAGCGTGAATTTGGTCGTAACATTGCCGAAGATACGCAGGCATGGTGGTTTGATCAAATACTCGGTGGCAGACGCTATAAAGTTCCTGAGCTTTATGAGCTTATATCGGTACAGCAAAAAATTGCCGGAGAATCCTATAAACTTGACAGAACAAAGAACTCCGAAATCGCTTTTATTTTTGACGATGAAAGTGCACAGCTTGTATCTGATAGCTCTTCTCACGATCTTATAGAGATGCTGAGAGACTATGAATTACCAAGAATAGGCGCGCCTGTTGATCAATATTTCCATGATGATATGGCAGATCCGAATATGCCGGATTATAAGTTGTATGTTTTTGTAAACACACTGTATATAACAGATAAAGAGCGCGAGATCATTCACAAAAAGCTGAGAAAAAACAATGCGGTAGCAGTATGGTTATGGGCATCGGGCGTTGTTTGCCATGATAGTGAAACAAAGCTATCGGAGGAAAATGTATCTAAGCTCACAGGCTTTGATATTGAGATGGACAGAAAAATGCAAAGCGGTAAATATAGGGTTTGCGACCATGATTGTGTTTCAATGATGAAGAAACGATTCGTTTACGGCTATATTGATCGCCACAGAGATCTGAACGGAAATCCGCCCTATGACAGTGTCATGTTCCCTGCGTTTTATCCGAAGGACGGTGAGGTATGCGCGCGCTTTGCGGCAACAGATAAGCCTGCGATAGCAATTAAGAATTATGACGGCTTTACGTCTATATTCCACGGATCAAAATCAATTCGTTCGGATGCTATCAGAAGCTTTGCCAAATATGCAGGCTGTCACATTTATTGCGACAGTGATGATGTTTTCTATATCGGAAGAAACTATATCACAGTTCACGCTTCCACTGATTGCCCAATAACATTGAAATTTCCTCAAAAATGCACTTTAAAAGAGGTTTACGAGGATAAGATTTATACTGAAAACGCGACCGAGCTTACGCTTCATATGTATATCGGTGAAACCAAAATGTTCAGAATTATAACGGAGGACTGAAATGGAATTAAGATATCTAAAAACAGATGAATTTTATCATCTCCGAGATCTTCTCGATGGCGTTTTTTCGAGAAAATACGGCAGAGAAACAAAATTTGAAAAGCTATTTCCGAGATTTTTTACCGAGCCTAATGAATATGTTACATCTTCGCATATCGGAATGTTCGACGGTGACAGACTTGCGGGAACCGCTGCTCTTTATCCTCTTGATTATGTAATTGGAGAAGAGCACATCAAGCTGTATGCAAACGGAAATGTTGCGGTACATGAGGATTACAGAGGGCAGGGGATAATGTCTACCATTCTAAAGGAAATAAACAACATTTGCGATGATTATGCTGACTTATGCTATCTGCACGGAGATCCGATCAGATACGGCCGCTTTGGATACTATGGCGGCGGTCAGCAATATGTACTTACCATCGCTCCCGAAATTGGTGCTGATTACAGCTTTGAACCTATGAAAACTGAAGAATCCGAATGGCTGAATTCAAATGTAAACAAGAGAAGCGATTATGTTTTGCGCAAAAATGATGATCTTCTTCCTGCGCTTTGCAGCGGCAACAGAAAGGCTACAACGGTTTACGGTAAAAGCGGCGAAATTGTAGGATATATTTCTCTTGGAGATAACTTTGTTGAGGAATTTGCTTTTAACGACAAAATTGAGCTTGATGTTTTCAGAGCATTGGCGCGCAGAAATAAAGCTGCCGTCAAGGTACGCCTCTCGGGATATGACCTTGAAACTCTCGCAAGACTGCGCGATTATGCAAAGGTAGAAATATCAGAGCCCGCGATGTTCAGAATCATCAATCCGGATAGAATGAAGGAAGTTGCAATAAAAATGGGACTTCCGGAGGATACCCTGTATGCTCCTTATCTCACATAAAAAAATCCGTTGCCGATCGGCAACGGATTTTTTATTATTTATAGATCATTTCAGGTTTTGCCTTATTATTTACACAATCAGCTGTGATAATGACCTTATCGAGATTCTCCTCAGATGGGATCTCATACATAAGATCAACCATGATCTCCTCCATAATTGAGCGGAGACCTCTTGCGCCTGTATTGCGTTCAAGAGCTTTGGCGGCAACAGCTTCTAACGCAGATTCCTCAAATTCCAGCTTAACACCGTCCATATCAAAGAGCTTGATATACTGCTTGACAAGAGAATTCTTCGGCTCGCTGATAATGCGAACGAGAGCGTCCTTATCAAGATCGGAAAGGGGAACTATAACCGGAATTCTGCCAACGAGCTCGGGAATAAGACCGTATTTTACAATATCATGAGGATTAACATCCTTATAGATACCGCTTTCCTTTTTCTCTGCTTTCTTTAATATTTCGCCTGAGAAGCCGATGGACTGATTACCCTTGCGTTTCTCAATTATTTGCGAAAGTCCGTCGAAAGCACCGCCGCAGATAAAGAGAATATTCTCTGTATTGATCTGAATAAAGTCTTGATTTGGATGTTTTCTTCCACCCTGGGGAGGAACATTGGCAACCGTGCCTTCAAGGATCTTAAGAAGTGCCTGCTGCACACCTTCACCCGAAACATCACGGGTAATTGAACGGTTTTCGCTTTTGCGGGATATCTTATCGATCTCGTCGATATATATAATACCGCGCTCAGCGAGCTCAATATCGAAATCTGCCGCCTGAATAAGCCTCAGAAGGATATTTTCAACATCCTCGCCCACATAGCCTGCTTCTGTAAGCGTTGTTGCGTCAGCAATTGCAAAGGGTACTTTAAGGGTTTTAGCCAGTGTCTGGGCAAGATAGGTTTTTCCAACACCCGTCGGACCTATAAGAAGCACATTGCTTTTCTGAAGCTCAATAGTATCTTCAGCAGGCTCGCCCTTGGAGGCTCTTAACTTTTTATAATTTTCCTCGCGATTGAGAATACGCTTATAGTGGTTATAAACAGCAACCGAAAGAGCTATTTTTGCTTCATCTTGACCGATGACGTATTTATCAAGCGACTCCTTTATCTGCTTGGGGCGGGGAAGTGATTCCGGAGCAAGTGCATCGAAATTGATCTCAGGTGCTGCATTCTCGTTTATAAGCTGTTGGCATGCATCAACGCAATAGTCGCAGATATAAACACCTTCGGGAGAAGGGATAAGAAAATTTGCCTGAGTTTCATTTCTGCCGCAGAATGAACAGAATCTTGTAGGTGTAATCTTATTTGTCGACATTTGAGTAAAAACCTTTCAAAGAATTAGGCGCGCTTGGTGAACACCTTGTCAATAAGTCCGTATTCAAGTGCTTGGTCGGCTGTCATGAAGTTATCTCTCTCTGTATCGCGTTCTATGATATCAAGAGCCTTGCCTGTATTCTCTGAGAGGATCTTATTGAGACGGTCACGGGTGCGGAGAATGTGATCGGCGTGGATCTTAATGTCTGTAGCCTGACCTCTTGTTCCTCCGAGAGGCTGATGGATCATGATCTCACTGTTGGGAAGCGCGAATCGCTTTCCTTTAGCTCCTGATGAGAGAAGGAAAGCCCCCATGCTTGCCGCCATACCGATGCAAATGGTTGAAACATCGCATTTGATAAAATTCATTGTATCATAGATAGCCAGACCTGCGGAAACAGATCCGCCGGGACTGTTGATGTAAAGAGAAATATCCTTATCGGGATCCTGCGCTTCAAGGAATAGAAGCTGAGCTACAACCAGAGATGCTGTTGTGTCATTCACTTCATCAGCGAGAAATACAATGCGGTCATTGAGAAGGCGCGAATATATATCGTAAGCTCTCTCTCCACGGTTTGTTTGTTCAATGACTGTTGGTACAAGTGCCATATTGTTTTCCTCCAAAATAAAATATTTCAGATGAAAACTGCCGCTTAGAAAGCGGCAATTTTCATAATGTTTGAATTATTCCTCTGCCTTAGGCTCTTCTGCCTTCTTAGCAGCGGGCTTTCTTGTTCTCTTGGGCTTTTCTGTTTCTTCAGCCTTTTCGCCTTCAGCTTTTTCAGCCTTTGCAGCTGTAGTCTTCTTAGCTGTAGATTTCTTTGCTGCGGGCTTCTTTTCTGCCTTGGGCTCCTCGGGAGCCTTTTCGGTTACAACAGCCTTCTCCTTAACGAGTTCAACAGCCTTTTTAACCTTCATGTCAGCGGCGATCATATCCTCGGGAATGTTTTCCTTTGCCTGTTCGGCAGTTACGCCGTAAGCCTTTGCAATGTTCTCATACTCTTCATTGATATCAGCTTCGGAAGCAACAATGCCTTCAAGCTCAGCGATCTTTTCGAGAGCAAGGCGAGTCTTAACCTGCTTTTCAGCCTGAGGACGCATCTGCTCGCGGAGAGTATCAAGATTCATGCCTGTATACTTAAAGTAAGTATTCAGATCGAGACCCGGCATTCTGAGTCTGGAATCATAATCGCGAACAAAGTTTTCTGTCTCGCTGACGAACATACATTCGGGAATATCAGCCTCGAGCTTAGAGATGAGGGCAGCAATGATCTGCTCTTCGATCTCTGCATCTGCTGTTCTGTTATGTCTCTCTTCGATTTTAGCCTTAACATCTGCCTTATATTCAGCAAAAGTATCGAATTCGGAAACATCCTTAGCAAACTCATCATCAAGAGCAGGGAGCTCTTCCTTTTCAAGTTTATGAAGAACGCACTTAAATACAGCGTCCTTATCAGCAAGCTCTGCTGCATGATAGTCAGCAGGGAACTTAACGTTAACATCAAAGCTTTCGCCAACATTCTTGCCTACGATCTGTTCTTCAAAACCTGGGATGAACTGACCGGACCCCAGCTTAAGTCTGTGACCTTCTGCTTTGCCGCCGTCAAACTGCTTATCATCAACATATCCATCGAAATCGATAACAGCGATATCGTCCATTTCAGCGGCGCGGTCTGTTATCTCGATCTCTCTTGCGTTTCTCTCCTGAACAGTCTTGATCTCACGATCAACCTCTTCATCTGTCACGGGAATAACTGTTTTTGTAACCTCAATGCCGAAATAATCCTTAATCTCTACATCGGGCTTAATATAAACAACAGCCTTCATAACGAGACCGTTATCATCGATGGAAACAATATCGAATTCGGGATTGCCCACGATTTCGAGCTCGGATTCCTTCGCTGCTTCTTCATAAGCGGCGGGAAGGAGATCGTTGATAGCGTCCTCATAGAATACGCCTGTGCCGTACATCTTTTCGATGATAGACTTGGGCGCCTTACCCTTACGGAAACCGGGAACGTTGATATTCTTAACGCTCTTGCGGTAAACCTTCATAACTGCATCGTCGAAGGTCTTTTTGTCGATCGAGAATTCAAGCTCATATTTATTCTTCTCGATCATGTCCTTTTTTGTTAAACTCATTTTGTCCTCCAAATGATTAATAAAATGATAATTTTTATATCCTATATATTTTATCCGTTTTATGCCAAAAAGTCAAGAGTTTCGGCGCATTTTCTTCAATATTTTTTAATATTCGTCGAAAAATATCGGCATCGGAGCGAATTTCAGGAAGTCTGCAGCTGTCAGCGTCATGGATATTCCTTCAAATTCGGTAGTCTTCGGAACAAAATATGATCCGTGTATATGCCCGAAATAGCATCTTTTTATATCATATTTATGTAACATATCTACTATCGGTCTGCATACAAAGCCATTCCACACGGGTGGGAAGTGAAAAAACACCAAAATCGGAAGTTCTTCATCTTTACTTATGAGATTTTTTGCCGATTTCAGACTTATTTCAAGCCGCATTGTTTCTCTTGCCACTATTTTATCAAAATCTGTTTCATTGATCACATTCTGCTGTTTTTCATCATAAAACCAGCCACGAGTTCCACAAACGACACAGTCTTCAAGTCTGTATGCGTTATTATGAAGTAATTTTATTTTTGTTATTTCTTTTTCGGTAAAAAAACTTTGGATTTTTCCGACCGTGGACCACCAGAAATCGTGATTGCCTTTGCTTATTATCTTCGTTCCGGGAAGTGAATCGATGAATTTAAGATCTTCATAGGCTTCATCAAGCTTCATTGCCCAGGAAATATCGCCCGGAACAATAACGGTATCTTCTTCGCAGACTACCGCCTTCCAGTATTTCTTTATTCTATCTGCATGATTCGCCCAGTTCTGTCCGAAAACCTCCATAGGTTTATTTGTCTTTTCTGAAAGCGAGAGATGCAGATCGGCAATTACATATAATGACAAAGCAAAATAACCTTCTTTCGTATAATTTCGCTCTGAGCGGGTAAAAATATAATCAGCTCAATGAGCAATTACTTTTACCGCTCCAAAGGCGGTGGAACGGAGATTAATAATGGAAGATAAGAAAACCTGCACAAGCGGCGATTGCAAGCATCTTAAGGGTATCAACTGCGATGTTTGCAACTGCTATTATAATGCTGAGGGATGCTACTGCACAGCAGATAAGATCGCAGTAGGTCCTTCCTATGCAACATCCTCCACCGACACAGTTTGCGCAACCTTCAAAAAGAAGGACTGACATTTTCTATGGCAGGGCGATATTCGCCCTGCTTTTTATTTTGCAAATTCAAGCACTTCTGCGGACATCTTATCGGATTCAACAACTTTATCGAATCGAACTCTGCGTGTTGCAAGTCCCTTTAAAGGATAAGCAATTTCGGTATCGGTATATTCACTGAGCGCTTCAAGAGCATCAAGGGGATCTGCAGGAGCGGTCTTGCCCAGCGCGGTATATACATCTGCCGCAAACTTATAGGGGCTGGCTGTGGAATCAACAACAGTAACCTTGCCGTCGCCGTTCTCGGCGCAATATCTTTCAGCCGCGGAAACGCCTACAGCAGTATGTGTATCGCAAAGATAGCCGTATTTATCAAATGTTTCCTTAATAGTTTTTGCGGTCTCGCTTTCGTCGGCATAATAACCGGAGAACAGCTCGTCGATCTTAGCCTTCACGGAAGGAGAAACAGTATATTTTCCGCTTTCGGACAGGCTCTTCATATAAGAAGCGGTCTCGTCAGCACCTGCACAGAAATAAAGAAGTCTTTCAAGATTGCTTGAAATAAGAATATCCATAGAAGGAGACATTGTCAAATGGAACTGACGGTTTCGGTCATATGTTCCATTCTCAAGGAAATCTGTAAGAACATTATTCATATTAGAAGCGCAGATAAGACGTGCGATCGGAAGTCCCATAAGCTTAGCAAGATATGCCGCAAAGATATTACCGAAGTTACCTGTAGGCACGCAGAAATTTATCTCATCGCCGATAGCGATCTTACCGTCATTAACAAGATCGCAGTATGCAGATACATAATAAACGATCTGAGGAACAAGTCTGCCCCAGTTGATAGAGTTTGCACTGGAGAAGAAATATCCGTTTTCATCAAGAGCCTTTACCATATCAGCATCGGCAAATATCTTCTTAACATTGCTCTGTGCATCATCAAAATTGCCCTTAATAGCGCAAACACTAACATTAGAGCCCTCCTGAGTTGTCATCTGAAGCTTCTGAACACGGCTTACACCGCCTGTGGGGTAGAATACCATGATCTTAACTCTGTCAATATCCTTATAACCTTCAAGAGCCGCCTTTCCCGTATCGCCGGAGGTAGCAACAAGAATGAGGGCGGTTCTTTCCTCTCCTGTTTTTACAAGAGCTCTGGAAAGCAGACGGGGCATGATCTGAAGAGCCATATCCTTAAAGGCAGCTGTAGGACCGTGCCAAAGCTCGAGAGAATAGATATTATCATGAATATTCTTTACGGGAGCCGCGCCGCCGACAAAGGATTTTTCAGAATAAGCCTCACGGCAGTCTGAAAGAAGCTCATCATATGTATAGTCTGTGAGATAGCGGGAAAGGATATTTGCCGCTCTTTCGGGATAAGAGAGAGGGCAGAGTGCCTTTATATCCTCATGGTTGAGGGCAGGTATCTCATCGGGAACGAAAAGACCGCCGTCATTTGCCAGACCTTGCTTTATTGCCTGAGCGGACTCATACTTGTTTTTCTGATTGTCTCTTGTGCTTTGGTACTTCATTTTTCTTGCCTTTCGTATTATAAATTAGTTTTTACAAAATTATATGCATTTTTAAATGTGATCTTATCGGCAATATCCTTGCCGAAGCTGTCACAAAGCTTTTTATAGAGATAAGGTATACTTTCGATGCCTGTTATTCCTTCGGGCATCGGTGCTCCGTCCATATCGGCTCCAAGGCAGAGCATATCCTCCCCGCCGATATCAAGATAATGATTGATATGATCCAAAATATTTTCGATACCGCAATGTTCATTCTTCTTAACCAAATGGTAACTGCAAAAGCTAAGTCCAACAACTCCGCCGATTTCTTTTATTCTACGGAATTGCTCATCTCTGAGATTTCTGGGATGCTCATGAACCGAAAAAGCACATGAATGTGAAGCTATAACAGGCCCGCTGTATTTTTCCGCGATCTCAAAAATCTCATTTGCACTCTTAAGTGAAGAATGAGAAATATCGGGAATAATTCCAAGCTCAAAGCATCGTCTAACAACACTTTTACCAAAATCGGTAAGTCCCGAACTTGTATCAAATGCACCGCCGATAATGCTCTCACCGCTCCACATCGGAATCAGAAAGCGGACTCCCATATCATAAAGAGAATCCAGTCTTTCAAGCTTGCCGCAAAGCAATCTTGCATCCTCTATCGACATATAAAAATGTTCATTTGAAGGAAAAAGGGAAGTGTGCTTTAATAAATTTGAGTGTATATCGAGAAAATCATTATAACAGTCCTCGTTTGAGCGTTCATTATCGCTCCAGATAGCCATAACTTGATGATATTCCTCGATTTTTTCGGCTCTTTCAAGAGAAATATGCAAAGAATTGCTTTTAAGATCTTCCTTTTTCTTATACATCTCATATGCGGTGTCGCAATGCAGATCAAAGAGCTTCAGCGGTTATCACCTCGAATTCCAAAAGCATTTCTGATATAATTAAGCTTAAGAAAATTACCTTCCTTTGTGAGATAGATCTCGATAACATCCATTCTTGGCTTCATTCCGTAAGAGCTTTTTTCTTCATGCAGATATGTCAGAGCCGCATCGAGAAGATGCTTTTGCTTATGCCTGTCAACTGCACTTTTAGCACTTCCGTATTTTTGCAAAGCCGCGGTCTTAGTTCTTGTTTTCACCTCTGCAAAAACAAGGTGATTTTCCTTTTCTGCAATGATATCGATCTCATTATGACCCGCTCGGTAATTCCGGCAGAGTATCTTATATCCGTTTGCCTCGTAAAATTCTGCAGCTATCTCTTCACCGAGGCGCCCATTTTCACTGTTTATCATCTTTTTTGTCGAGAAATCTTATAAACTGTTTTCTATGTATCGGCGAAGGCCCATATTCAAATAATGCAGCTTTGTGCTCTTTTGTTCCGTAGCCTTTGTGTTTTGCAATTTTGTACTGAGGATATTCCTTGTCAAGTTCAAGACAGATCCTGTCTCTTGCTACCTTGGCGAGTACAGATGCCGCCGCAATACTCATTGATGCTGCGTCACCTTTAATTATTGCCGCAGTGTCAATATCAAACCCTCGGTTTACATTTCCGTCAATCAAGGCGAAATCAGCCTTAACCGAAAGACCTGCAATGGCTCTGCGCATCGCAAGAAGATCAGCCTCGAGAATATTCATCTCGTCTATTTCCTCAACAGAAGCCGAAGCTATACAATAGGCAATGGCATTTTCCTTTATCACATCGAAAAGCTTTTCTCTCTTTTTTTCCGTGAGTTTTTTTGAATCGTTCAGACCTTCAATATAAAGTCCTTCGGGAAGAACACATGCCGCCGCAAAGACAGGGCCGCAAAGAGGACCTCTTCCTGCTTCGTCAACGCCGCATATGACCTTATAACCCTTATCTGAATATTCCTTTTCAAGTGAGTAATCCGGCATAATTCACCTCATTCGTTGACCCTCTCAATGGTTATTCTTCCGATTTTACCGGATCTGAATTCATCAAGAAGCATATTTGCGGTACGTTCTTCATTAATCTCTCCGCCCGAAATTAGAAATCCGCGCTTTCTGCCGATAAGCCTGAAAAGCTCATAATTATCAAGCTCCTCATATTGCGCCATGTCGCCAAGCTTATATCGCTCCGAGAGAAGAGCCGGGTACATCATTCTCAGTCTTGAGACAAGAGCAAGCGCTATAGCTTCTATTTCCAGGATCGTGTCCTTAATAGCACCTGTTATAGCAAGGTTTTCTCCGACAGTTCTGTCATCAAATTTAGGCCAGAGGACACCGGGCATATCCAGCAGGTCAATACCGAGAGTTGTTGATACCCATTGCTTATCAACGGTAACACCCGGACGGTTTTCAACCTTTGCTTTTTTATTACCGCTGATCTTGTTTATCAATGATGATTTTCCAACGTTAGGTATACCTACCACCATTGCGCGAAGCTTTCTGCCGCTCATGCCTTTTTCTTCGAATCGCTTCAGTTTTTCGCTCATTATCGATCTGATTATAGGCGCGATCTTATTCATTCCTTCGCCTGTGATGCAGTCGGTAGCAAGGCAAATGCGGTTTCCTGCAGTATATTTTTTGACAAACAGAGCTGTTTTATCGGGATCTGCGAGAGAAGACTTATTGAGCAGAGTTATCATTGGCTTCTGCTCGATTATCTTCATAATTTCGGGATTGTGAGAGCTATATGGAATTCTCGCATCGAGAATTTCTATAACAACATCAACCTGTTTCAGATGTTCCGAGATCATTCGGCGGGTTTTCGCCATATGACCGGGAAACCACTGGATAATTTCTGTTGGCATATTATTTTCCTTTAATCAAGCATTCCGAATTTAGAAAAGGGAGTAAGTCTTAAAATCGCTTTGCCGATAACGCGTCTTTCATCAACAAGACCGATCCAGCGCGAACGGCTGTCGGTGGAATGATTTCTGTTATCTCCCATAACAAAAAGGTATCCCTCGGGAATTTCAAGGGGATATTCCCAATCCGATGTTGTAATAGTGTAACCTTCTTTTAGATACATATACTCGGATTCATCAAGAACAAATTCAGTTCCGTCGGTATCAGTGATGGTAACGGTCCAGGTGTCAAAATCGATGTCAACAGTCTGCCCCTCTGTGGCA
>JAFTXK010000015.1 GCA_017461635.1 Clostridia bacterium
AACAATAATTTATCGGGGAAAAGTAACTAATAGTTTATGAGATCCTTCGCCAAGGCTCAGGATGACAGTACTGTACTATTCGCAATGTTTCCTACGTTAAATCACGGTAAACTTAACAGTAGGAAACCAAGTTGGCGATCCCTTATTGTCATCCTGAGCCTCGGCGAAGGATCTCATAGGGTATTAACTAACTATACGATAAATTATTGTTTACTATTCAATTGTTGATTTTTGAGATCACCTATTGTTTAAATGAGTTTTTATGAATCTCAGAAAACTTGTATTACGAATGGTTGATTAAAAATTATGCAAAAAATAAAGTCACCTTATGCATTATAAGGCGGCTTTATTTAATCTCTAAATATTCGAAGTGAAAAATACTGTTTTCTAAAAGCATTAATTTTCGGAATTATCGTTTTTATCAATATTTTCAAGAGCATATTCGCAGCATTGTATAATGAGGTTGTTCAAAGATACTTGCTTATTCTGAGCAAGATATTCAAGATTTTTAACAAGTTCTTTGGGAAGTCTAAAAGTCTTATTGATATATTCGGGCTTTTTGACTTTAAACATTGCACATCCCTCCTTTGCATACATATTTTACATCTTTTTGATACAATTATAAACACTCGATTTTTACACTATATATTATGTGTGTAATACACACTTGACAAATGTAAGTATATTGTGATACAATTAAGTAAAAATATGAAGAAATAAATGGATTGAAATGATTATAACCTTTTGCGGACATTCGGATTTTCGAAAAACTGAAGAATACGAGAAGAGACTGATTGCATTTTTTGAAGAAAAGATAGGCGATGCTCCTGCAGAGCTTTATTTGGGCGGTTATGGCGCGTTTGATAGCTTTGCTTTTGAATGTGGGAAAAAATACAAGAAAGATCATCCCGACATCAGCCTTATTTTTGTAACTCCTTATTTGTCTGCAGGATATCGGAAAATCGAAGCAGAATCAAAATATGATTCTGTGATTTATCCAAGCATAGAAAATGTTCCTAAGAGATTTGCCATATCATATCGTAATAAATATATGGTTGAAAGGGCTGATATTGTGGTTGCTTATGTAGACCGTAGCTGGGGCGGTGCTTATAAAACCATAAAATATGCAAAAAGAAAGCGCAAAGAGATTATCAATCTTGCGGAATAGGATAAGACCGCTTGCAGCAAATGAAAAACGGCAGGCGGTTTTTGCATATCGGTTGACAATTTTTGCCTGATATGATATAATTAACAAAAAAACAAAGAGGTGTTTTGGGTGAAACTTGAAGGACTGAAAATAAATTTTCTCGGAGACAGTATTACACAGGGCGTTGGTGCCAGCAGTGCAGATACGGTTTATCATGCAGTGCTGAAAAAGGAAGCCGGTCTCAGAGAGGCAAAGAATTACGGTATCAGCGGAACAAGATTTGCGCTGCAGAAGGGTACTCCTCAGAGACCGAAGGATGATTATGTAGATATTAATTCTTTCTGCGAGAGATTCGATAAAATGGACGATGACGCAGATGCGGTAGTTGTTTTCGGCGGAACTAACGATTACGGTCACGGTGATGCGCCCCTTGGAGGTTTTTCGGACAGAACTCCCGATACCTTCTATGGTGCTTGTCATTATCTTTTCAGCGGTCTTGTTAAAAAGTATCTCGGAAAGCAGATCGTGATCATGACCCCTCTTCACAGAGCAAATGAAACAATAAATACAGGCTCCTGCAAGGCAGCAGGTGTCGGAACTCTCAGAGATTATGTTAATATTATCAGAGAGGTTGCGGAATATTATTCGCTTCCCGTTCTCGATCTCTATGCTTCGAGCGGTATTCAGCCGGAAATAAAAGAGATCCGAGATGAATTTGTTCCCGACGGACTTCATCCCAATGATAAGGGCAATGCCGTTATTGCACATAAGCTGAAGCTTTTTTTGGAATCGCTTTGATTGAGAATCTACCCTTGAAAGGAGATATATAATGGGTGTTGTTATTGGAATTGATGTGGGCGGCAGTACTACGAAGATCGTAGGCTTCAAGGCTGATGGGGCAGGGAAGCCCTCGGAGCTGATTCAGCCTCAGTTTGTCAGGGCAACCGACCCAATAACCTCTATCTACGGTGCACTTGGCAAGTTCACTCTTCAAAACGGTCTTGCACTTTCGGATATAGACAGGGTTATGATGACCGGGGTGGGTTCTTCCTATGTCGAACAGCCGATATATTCACTCGATTGCCGTCCCGTGCCCGAATTTGGCAGCGTCGGCATTGGGGGGCTCTATCTTTCGGGACTGAAGGAAGCTATCGTTGTAAGCATGGGAACAGGTACTGCTATAATCCATGCTAAAGTGGACGAAGACGGCAGGTGCATGACCGATTATATGGGCGGTACAGGCGTTGGCGGCGGTACTCTTATCGGTCTTTCAAAGAAGATGATCGGTATTGATACCATTGAGCATATCGAGCAGGTTTGTGAGAGCGGCGATCTTGCAAATGTAGATCTTCGGGTAAAAGACCTTTCGAAAACTCACAAATACCCTGGAATGAACGAGGAGCTGACTGCGTCAAATTTCGGTAAGCTCAGCGATATTGCCAGCAAGAGCGATATAGCTCTCGGTATCATCAATATGGTTGCTGAAACCGTTGCAACAACGGCGATCTTCGCCGCTCGCGCTCATAATCTTACCAATATCGTTCTTACGGGAAATCTTACGATTCTTCCACATGTCCGCGCAGTATTTGAAAATCTTGCAGATGCTTTCGGTGTTAAATTTATTATTCCCGAAAACTCCCAGTTTGGCACCGTTATCGGAGCGGCTCTTCATCCGATGGACTGATTTTCGAGTTTTTAATTGAGAAAAATCCGGAAATTGATTGACACAGCACAATTTAGGTGTTATAATTATAAGATGAAATTTACTGAACTGTACAGAAAGGTATAAAACAATGGAATGGACATCACTTAACGACCTGCGCGAAAAATATCTTGCATTTTTCGAATCCAAGGGTCATCTTCGTCTGCCTTCTTTCCCCCTTGTACCGATAAATGATAAGTAACTGATGCTTATCAACTCCGGTATGGCACCTATGAAGAAATATTTTACCGGTGAGGAGATCCCTCCCCGCAATAGAGTTACAACATGCCAGAAGTGCATCAGAACCCCCGACCTTGAAAGAGTTGGACATACCGCTCGTCACGGTACATTCTTTGAGATGCTGGGCAACTTCAGCTTTGGCGACTATTTTAAGGACGAGGCTATTCCGTGGGCTTGGGAATTTCTTACCGAAACTCTCCAAATTCCTAAGGATCTTCTTTGGCCCTCTATCTATGAAAATGACGAAGAGGCATATGAGATCTGGGCAAACAAGATTGGCGTTGATCCTGCGCACATCGTTCGTCTCGGCAAGGCAGATAACTTCTGGGAGCACGGAAGCGGTCCTTGCGGACCTTGCTCCGAGATATATTTCGACCGCGGTATAAAATACGGCTGCGGTTCTCCCGATTGCAAGCCCGGTTGTGACTGCGACAGATTTATGGAGATCTGGAACAACGTTTTCTCCCAGTTCAATAACGATGGAAACGGCAACTATACAGAGCTGGCGCAGAAGAATATCGATACAGGTATGGGACTTGAGCGTCTTGCTTGCGTTATGCAGGGCGTTGATAACATGTTCGAGGTAGATACCATTCGTAAGGTCATCGACAAGACATGTGAGATTGCCGGAAAGAAATACGGCGATAACGCGGAAAATGATATTTCTATCCGTGTTGTTACCGACCATTCGAGAAGCGCCATGTTTATGATATCCGATGGTGTTATTCCTTCAAACGAGGGCAGAGGCTATGTTCTCCGCCGTATCATTCGCCGTGCTTGCCGACATGGTAAGCTTCTCGGCATAAATCATCCTTTCCTTGTAGATACGGTCACAGTTTCCATTGGCGAGAGCTGCGGCGCATATCCCGAGCTTTCCGAAAAGAAGGATTATATCCTCAAAGTCATCGCTCTTGAAGAGGAACGCTTCGATGCAACAGTCGATGCGGGTCTTAATATCCTCTCCGAGCTTATTGAAAAGGCGAAGGCTGAGGGCAAGGATACCCTTTCGGGCGATGATGCCTTCAAGCTTTATGATACTTTTGGCTTCCCCATAGATCTTACTCGCGAGATCGCTGAAGAGGCAGGACTTAAGATAGACGATGAAAAATTCAAGGCTCTTATGCAGGAGCAGAGAGAGCGTGCAAGAGCCGCAAGAGGTAATATCAGCGGCTGGTCGGAATCCTCGAAGGATCTTCTTTCCGGCATTGCGAAAACCGAATTTGTGGGCTATGAGCATATCGCTATCGATGCAAAGGTACTTGCTATCATTGTTGATGACAATATCGTTGAAGAGGTCAATGAGGGAGAATTTACCCTTATTCTTGATAAAACTCCCTTCTATGGAGAGGGCGGCGGTCAGGTTGGTGACGAGGGATGCATCATCGGTGCGGATAAGACTGCCAATGTGATCGATACCAAGAAAACAGACGGTGTTTATCTCCACATTTGCAGTATGAATAACGGTACCATCAAGGTCGGTGACTGTATTAAGGCTGAGGTCTTCTCTGAGAGACGCGATGCGATAAAGAGAAACCATTCTTCATTGCATCTTCTTCAGGGGGCGCTCCGTCAGGTGCTCGGTACTCATGTTGAGCAGGCGGGCTCTTATGTTGATGACGGCCGCGGACGCTTTGACTTCACTCATTTCTCCGCAATGACTGCGGAGGAGATCGCAAAGGTCGAGGCGATAGTTAATGAAAATATTCTTAAAGGTATCACAGTCGATACTGTAGAAACAGATATCGAAAGCGCAAAGAAAATGGGAGCAATGATGCTCTTCGGCGAAAAATACGGAGACACGGTACGCGTTGTTAAGATGGGCGATGCTTCCACAGAATTTTGCGGCGGTACTCATGTGTCTAACACCGCAAAGATAGGACTTTTCAAGATAATCTCTGAATCCTCCGTAGCGGCAGGCGTGAGAAGAATAGAGTGCGTAACGGGAGCGGGAGTACTTGCTCTGCTCGCTGAGAGAGAGGCTCTTATTGCAGAGACTGCAAAGGAGCTTAAGGTTCAGAAGACCGCAGATCTCGCTAAGCGCGCGGCTCAGCTTCAGAGCGAGATGCACGAGGCAAAGAAGGAGATCGAAGTTCTTAACTCCAAGCTGGCGGCATCTAAGACCGCAGATATCATGAAGGACGCAAAGGCTGTCGGTTCTCTTAAGCTGGTTACAGCTCGTCTTGAAAACATGGCAGTTGACGCGGCTCGTTCTCTCGGTGACGATTTGAGAGCGAATAATGACGATCTCGTTGCCGTTATCGCGGTCGTGACGGACGGAAAGCTGAATTTCGTAGTAAGCTGCGGTAAGGCGGCGGTTGCGGCAGGCGCGCATGCAGGTAAGCTTGCTATGGGCGTAGCGACAGTAACAGGCGGCAAGGGCGGCGGACGCCCCGATGGCGCAGTTGCGGGCGGCAAGGATGTTTCCAAGGTTTCAGACGCTCTCGCAGAAGCAGAAAATCTTCTTGCTTCTCAGATAGGCTGAGTATAATAAATTATTGCGGTGCCGCATTTGCGGCACCGTTTTTTCATAATGGACATCGAGAAATAATAAGAGATCATGTATAAAAAATCCTCCAAGTTTTTTGGATATCCGGTATTGACTACCCGAGAAAAGTATGATATAATTTTGACAAAGGATTTTAAATTCACAGGAGGAATTTTATCATGGCAAGATTTGTTCTTAACGAAACCAGCTATCACGGCAAGGGTGCGATCACTGAGATAGCCCCCGAAATTCTGGGCAGAGGTTTTAAGAAGGCTTTTGTCTGCTCCGACCCCGATCTTATTAAGTTCGGCGTTACAAAGAAGGTAACAGACGTTCTTGAGGGCGCAAAGATCGCATATGAGATCTATAGCAACATCAAGCCCAACCCCACCATAGAAAATGTTCAGGGCGGTGTAGAGGCTTATAAGGCGAGCGGCGCGGACTGCATCGTTGCTATCGGCGGCGGATCTTCTATCGATACCGCAAAGGCTATCGGTATCATTATCACAAATCCCGAATTTGCGGATGTTCGCTCTCTTGAGGGCGTTGCTCCCACAAAGAATAAGTGTGTTCCGATCATCGCAGTTCCTACAACAGCAGGCACAGCCGCTGAGGTCACCATCAACTATGTTATAACCGATGCAGAGAAGAATCGCAAGATGGTTTGCGTTGATGTTCATGATATCCCCGTTGTTGCGGTTGTCGATCCCGACATGATGAGCACTATGCCGAAGGGGCTTACCGCCGCAACAGGAATGGACGCTCTTACCCACGCAATCGAGGGCTACATAACCGCAGGTGCATGGGAAATGAGCGATATGTTCCATCTCAAGGCTATCGAGCTTATTGCAAAGCATCTCCGCGCGGCGGTTGACGGCACTGACGCAGGCAGAGAGGGGATGGCTCTCGGTCAGTATATCGCAGGTATGGGCTTCTCAAATGTAGGTCTTGGTATCGTACATTCCATGGCGCATCCTCTCGGAGCTCTTTATGATACTCCTCATGGAGTTGCAAATGCTATCATTCTTCCTACCGTTATGGAATATAATGCTCCCGCTACAGGCGAAAAATACCGCGATATTGCAAAGGCAATGGGCGTTTGCGGTGTTGATGCAATGACTCTTGAGGAAGCAAGAAAGGCGGCAATCGATGCTGTAAAGAAGCTTTCCGCAGATGTTGGAATTCCTGCAGATCTCAAGGCTATCGTTAAGGCAGAGGACGTTGATTTCCTTTCCCAGTCTGCTTATGATGACGCTTGCCGTCCCGGTAACCCCAGAGAAACCTCGGTTGCCGAGATTAAAGAGCTTTATCTCTCTCTTATGTAATTGATTTTCAGCGGTTGCGCCAAGCGCAACCGCTTTTATTATTTATGCAATAGGTATCATCTTTATATTGACAAAATGTTCCAAATAAAGTATAATATAGCTATATTTTTTATCTTTGAAAGAAGGCGATATGTTGACGGCGGTGAAGAGATTTTTCACTCGGAAAAAGAGCGATGTTGATATGACTGAGGGAAGCATAGCGGGCAATATCATAATGTTTGCCTTGCCTCTGCTTGCGGGAAATCTGTTTCAGCAGCTCTACAATATGGTCGACACCTGGGTTATCGGACAAACGGGAAATGATGCCGCCTATGCGGCGGTGGGAAGCATCGGTCCTGCCATAAATCTTCTGATAGGCTTCTTTATGGGGCTTTCAAGCGGTGCAGGCGTTGTTATTTCACAGTATTACGGCGCAAAAAAAGAGGATCGCGTACATGACGCGGTGCACACTTCCGTGCTCATGACCCTTATTCTCGGCGTGATTTTCACGGTCGTGGGTGTTCTGATAAGCCCTTTTTTGCTAAGCCTTATGCTCCGTGCCGATGCAAGTGCCGAAAATGCCGATGCCGTTTATGAGAACGCTAAAATTTACCTTTCGATATATTTTTCTGGCGTTATTGGGCTGATGGTATATAATATGTGCGCTGGAATATTGCGCGCAGTTGGCGATTCAAGCCGTCCCTTTTATTTTCTTGTGGTTTCAAGCCTTGTGAATATCGTACTTGACCTGCTGTTCGTGTTCGAATTTAACATGGGCGTTGCAGGTGTTGCGCTGGCAACTATAATTGCTCAGTTTGCCTCGGCGGTGCTATCGGTTATAACCCTTCTTCGAACCGATTCCTGCGTAAAGCTTTTTCCGAAGCATCTTAAGATCAATTTCGGTATTCTCGGTGAAATAATAAAGATCGGAATACCTGCGGCTCTTCAGATGGCGCTTACTTCATTCTCAAATATGTTCGTTCAGTCCTATATTGCGGGCGTTGACCTCAATTCGGGCTTTGGACTTAGCAGTGTCGGCGAAAAGATTACGGTTTCAGGCGATCTGATGAAGGAAGTTGGACTTGCCGCATGGACAACCTATTCAAAGATCGACCAGTTTATCTTCCTGCCTGTGCAGTCTATTGCCCTTGCAGTTACTACCTTTGTGGCGCAGAATGTTGGTATCAATAATGTTGAGCGTGCGAAAAAAGGCGCCAATGTAGGATTTTTTATGGGAGCGGTAGCTAATATCACGCTTATCATTATCGTAATGATCTTTGCGCCTTTCCTTGCTTCGATATTCAATCCCGATGATAATATAGTTCATTTTGCAACTATCCTTCTTCGCTTCATAACCCCTTTTTATTTCTTCACCAGCATAAATCAGATATATTCGGCGGCACTTCGCGGTGCAGGAAACAGCCGTGCGCCGATGATAATAATGCTCTGTACCTTCGTAGGCTTCAGACAGCTTTATTTGTTCGTAATGTCTAATTTCATTTCAAACGGTCTCTTGCCTATTGCTTTCGGTTATCCCGCAGGCTGGTTCGCTTGTGCCGTAACTACCTTTGTGTATTATAAATTCTTCTTCAAATTTTCTTCGGGAAGAATTATTAAGAGTGAAAAATAAGGAACAAATAAATAAAACCAGTATCCCATCAACAGTATTTGTTGATGGGATATTTATCGTCTAAAATAAAATGAAAGATAAACAAAACTTGTTGTCATGGGACACTGCCTCTACTATAAAAGTCGGTTATTTCTTCGGCTTGCCTTTAAAGATCAGTGCGGCGAGATAACCGAAAACGAGAGCGGCGGCAATACCTCCTGCGGCTGCTGTAAATCCCCCTGTCAGCGCGCCGAGAAGCCCTTGCTTATCAACTGCTTCTTTTATGCCTTTGGAGATCAGATAACCGAAGCCTGTCAGAGGAGTTGTTGCGCCTGCACCTGCGAAATCCACGAGTGGCGTATATAGTCCGACTGCGCCAAGCAAAACACCTGCTGTAACATATGAAACAAGTATTCTCGCGGGCGTCAGATTAGTCTTATCGATCAGAACCTGGGCAATGACGCAGAATAGCCCTCCGACCACAAAAGCCCAGACATAGTCCATAATATTTCCCATCAGCTTTCAGCTCCTTTTATGCGAATTAGATGCGCGATCCCCGGGATCCCAAGACCTTGCTTTATGCTGTCCGGGCTCATAAGAGCACCTGTACCCATTATCAGCATGTCTTTTATCTCGCCTCTTTCAAGCTTTGGCAGAAGATATGCGGCGAGCACGGTGGCACTGCACCCGCATCCCGAACCGCCTGCATGTGTATCCTGTGTATCGCGGCTGAATATCATCATTCCGCAGTCGTTTATTTTGTCGGCAGGATCTATGCCCTCGGCGCGGAGCAGCTCGCATAGTATCGAATTCCCTTCATAACCAAGATCTCCTGTAACTATAAGATCAAAATCATTGGGCTTCTTTCCGCTTTCACCGAAATACCGCATCAGAGTGTTCAGTGCCGCAGGAGCCATTGCCGCACCCATGTTTCCTGCGTCTCTAATACCTTTTTCAATGGAGATGCCGGGCATGGCTTCAATTATTTTTGCTTTTCCGGATGCATTTTCCGAGTCTGCATTCTCAACTATAAATGCTCCTGCTCCCGTCACAGTCCACTGTGCCGTAGGGGCTCTTTGGGCACCGTATTCAAGGGGAGTTCTGAATTGCCTTTCAGCCGAGCAGTTATGAGAGGAGGTTGCCGAAAGACAGCGTTCATAAACGCCGTAGCTGGTCATTACAGAAGCCAGTATAAGTCCCTCGACGGCGGTTGAACATGCACCGTAAAGCCCGAAGAAGGGAACTTCATATTCGAGCAGACCGTAAGCTGAGCTGGTACATTGGTTTATGAGATCGCCTGCAAACATGGCATCGATATTTTTTTCATTCATATCGCATTTTGAAAGGGCAATATTTGCCGCAAGGCGTTGCATCTCAGCCTCAGCTCGCTCCCATGTTTTCTGACCGAAACGATCCTCCTCATCATGCATATCAAAAAGAGAACCGAGAGGCCCTTCGTGCTCTTTTTTACCTACTACCGAGCCGGCAGAAATTATAGCGGAATTAAGTTTGATTATCGATTTTTGCATCCGATAACCTCCTTTGGTTGTTATTTGAATTTATTTTTCCACTATAAAGCTTTTTTATGCAAAATTTTCATATCCTTATTTTCGAAGCTTTGAAGAATCGATATAGAGGATATAATTAACCTCCGTGATTAAGCGCAGTGCTTTTGGGAAACACTAATCAGCAAATCATGGAGGTGTTTTTATGGAATATATAAAAGTTATTTTAAGTGCCCTTTTATCAGCTGGAATGCTGTTCATTATTGCAAAACTTATGGGACATAAACAGATGTCACAGCTATATTTTTTCGATTATATTACCGGTATTACCATCGGATCTATCGCCGCAGAGCTTGCAACCGAGCTTGAAAAGCCGCTGAAGCCGCTTATTGCTATGGTTGTTTACGGATCGGTTGCTATAGGACTGAGCTTTTTGACAAGTCGTTTTCCAAAATCGAGAAAGTTTGTTAACGGTTCTCCTACCATTCTTATGAATGATGGAAAACTTTATCGCAAAAACATGAAAAAAGCCAAGATTGATCTGAGTGAATTCATGGTAATGTGTCGGCAAGAAGGGTATTTTGATCTTGCTGAAATACAAACAGCGATCTTTGAATATAACGGCAGATTGACTGTTCTTCCCGTTAGCACCAAGCGTCCGCTTAATCCCGAGGATATGAATCTTGCGCCAAAGGAAGCTCATATAAGCACAGAGATTATTATGGACGGACAAATATTGGAGGAAAATCTTAAACGAAAAGGGCTGAATCTCAAATGGCTGGAAAATCAGCTTAGAGAACAGGGGTATCACAGTGCAAAGAATGTTTTTCTCGCACTTTGTGATGCCGATAATAAGCTTACCTTATATTCATACAATTAAAATTTTTCGATCTTTCTTATAAGGTTAGATCGGTAGATAGATGGGGAAATACCAAAGATTGAGATTTATGATTAAAACTTTGCTGAAAACAACAAAGGACTGTCTCACAGAATTGGAGAGACAGCCCTTTTTAATATTATTTAAGAATCTTTGCAAGGAATTTTCCTGTATATGAGTCTTTGCATTTTGCGACCTCCTCGGGTGTGCCTTGGGCAACGATCGTGCCTCCGCCGCTGCCTCCCTCGGGACCGAGGTCGATGATATAGTCAGCGGTCTTGATAACGTCAAGATTATGCTCGATAACGAGTATCGAATTTCCTGCGTCGCAAAGCCTCTGAAGTACCTCTATAAGCCTTGCAACGTCAGCGGAATGAAGACCTGTTGTGGGCTCGTCGAGGATATACATGGTTCTGCCTGTGGAACGTTTTGAAAGCTCGGTGGCAAGCTTAACTCTCTGTGCTTCACCGCCCGAAAGGGTGGTTGTGGACTGACCTATCTTGATATACCCGAGACCGACATCATAAAGCGTTTTCAGTCGGTTG
>JAFTXK010000016.1 GCA_017461635.1 Clostridia bacterium
CTCTTTCTCATCCTTGTCAAGCAACAGACGCTCAGAAAGCGGCATTTCTCCGGCGTTGATCTTCAGAACAGCTCCGCCTCTGTATCGGCGCAAAAATCCGCCCTTTTCCATTTCTGCAAGATCACGCCTGACAGTCATTTCCGAAACAAATAGTGTTTTTGAAAGCTCAGATACAGTAACCTTGCCCTTTTCATATAAGAGCTCTAAAATATCTTTTTTTCTTCCCTCAATCAGCATACTCGCCTCTTTCTTTGTTTGGAAAAATGTTTGCTTTCAAACATTACGAACAATACTTGATTTCGAAATGTTTGAATGATATAATTATACCGAAAAGAATACCCGATGTCAATACTTAAATTTAAAATTATTTGGAGGAAAAAACAATGTTGGTTACGATGAAGGAAATGCTTGCAGACGCAAAGAAGAATAAATATGCGATCCCGGCGTTTGATGTGAGCAATTATGAAATGATGAAAGCGGTTTTGGATGTCTGTGAGGAAGAAGGGTCGCCTGCCCTTCTGATGGGACTAGGAGTAGATCTTGTAGGAAAGGGCTTGCCTCTGATAACTTCAATGGTTCGCGCAGCTTCGGAGCATTATTCGATCCCTGTATGCTTTCATTTGGATCACGCCACAGATCTCGGAATGATAAAGGCCGCTATCGATGCGGGCTTCAGCTCTGTTATGTATGACGGATCTGTTCTTCCTTTTGAGGAAAACGCAAAAATGACAAGCGAGGTCGTCAAAGCGGCTCATGCCTGCGGTGTTACGGTTGAGGCGGAGCTTGGACATGTGGGCAATGCCATGGTGGGAAATGAAAACGACAAAGTGGAGAATGAAGATCCCGAGGATTCGTTGACAGTGCCCGAGGAGGTAATAAAATTTGTTGATATCACCGATGTTGACGCCCTTGCGGTCGCCATCGGAACGGCACATGGCGTTTACAAGAAGACACCGACCTTGCGCATTGACCGCCTGGATGAAATTACAGCGGTATGCGACCGTCCTCTTGTTTTGCACGGCGGAAGCGGAACGCCCGACGATCAGATGCAGACCGCAATTGGTCACGGAATTACGAAGATCAATATTTATTCAGACGTTGTAGGCGCTATGAACGCCGGACTTAAAAATAAGCTTAATTCTATAAGCAACCCTTCCACGTGGCCTGTTTTTGTATTTGAAGAGGCGCGAGTTGGAATGAAGGCTGCCGTTCGCTCAAAGATACGTGCATTTGGAAGCAACGGAAGGGTATAAGGTAGAGTATATGAAAACAAGAGCAGTAAGACTTTACGGAGAAAAGGATCTGAGGCTGGAGGAATTCGAGCTTCCCAAAATCAAATCCGGAGAGATCCTGATAAAAATCATATCGGACAGCGTTTGTATGTCGACATACAAAACCGCAATGCAGGGTGCGAAGCATCTGAGAGTACCCGATGATGTTGCCGAGCATCCGATTATTATCGGTCATGAATTCTGCGGTGAGATCGTCATGGTGGGTGATATGTGGAAAAATGACTACGCTGTGGGCGATAAGGTCATTATTCCCCCTGTTCTCAGCTATCTTGGAGGGAATCAGACTATTGGTTATTCCTTCGGGGAGATCGGCGGAGTATCTACATATTCTGTGGTATACGAGCATATCATTCGCCACGGATTTTTGATAAAGCTGCAGAGTGATTCCTTTTTCAAGGGCTCGCTGATCGAGCCTGCCTCATGTGTGCTGAGAGGGTATAAGGCAAATTATCATCTTGACGAAGATTTTGCACCGATTTCAAATATAAAAGAAGGCGGGAAGGTGGCTATCCTTGCAGGATGCGGACCGATGGGACTTGTGGCGATTGATTGCGCGCTTCATGGAGATATAAAACCGTCTTTGGTGGTGGTTACAGATATTGATAAAGCTCGCCTTGAACGCGCAAAGGAGATATTTGATCCGAGGGAAGCCGAAAAGGAAGGAATCCGATTGGTATTTACAAATGCCGCGGAAAGCTCGGAGCTGATGGAGCTTTGCGGAAGTACGGGCTATGATGATGTATTTATCTATGCTCCGGTGCCGGCGGTGGTAGAGCTGGGTGATTCGATCCTCGCTTTTGACGGATGCCTGAATTTCTTTGCAGGTCCTATAGACAAGACCTTTAGCGCGAAAGTGAATTTTTATAATGTCCACTATGCTCAGCATCATTATGCGGGCACAAGCGGAAGCACGCCGGAGGATATGAAGGATATCGTCAGACTGATCGGAGAGGAGCGCATCGATCCTGCCGTTATGGTAACGCATATCGGCGGAATAGATGCCGCTATTGAAGCCACATTGAATCTTCCGCAGATACCCGGTGGCAAAAAGCTGATCTATACCCACGTAAGTATGCCTCTTACGGCTATTTCGAGGTTTGCCGAGCTCGGCGAAAATGATGCTCGCTTTGCGGCACTCGCTGAAATCGTAGCGCGAAACCACGGACTTTGGTGCTCGGAAGCGGAAGCATATTTGTTGGAAAATTTTTAAGAGATTGCAGTTAATAAATTAAAAGCAGTAAGCGGTGTGCTTACTGCTTTTAAACTGCGAAAACAATAATTAAAAAAACAAACAATAATTTATCGGATAGTTAGTTAATACCTATGAGATCCTGCGCCGAGGATCAGGATGACAGTTCTGAACTGTTAGCAATTTTTTCTATGTTAAATCACGGTTGACTTACCAGTAGGAAACCAAGGGGGCGATCCATTATTGTCATCCTGAGCCTCGGCGAAGGATCTCATA
>JAFTXK010000017.1 GCA_017461635.1 Clostridia bacterium
TGCCGCGGGAGTCAGACCGTATGCTTCGAGAAGCGCGGGAACTGTACCGCTGCGTCCGAATGTATCCTTAACGCCAACGCGTAGAACAGGAACAGGACATTCCTCTCCAACTACCTCTGCAACTGCGCTTCCGAGACCGCCGATGATATTATGCTCCTCTGCGGTGACGATGGCGCCTGTTTCCTTTGCCGCCGCAATGATGATATCGCGGTCGATGGGCTTGATGGTGTGAATATTCACAACTCTTGCCTTAATGCCTTCAGCTTCGAGCATTTCAGCCGCTTCCATAGCCATGGAGACCATAAGACCTGTTGCAACGATGGTAACATCATTGCCGTCTACGAGCTTAACACCCTTTCCGATCTCAAACTTATAATCGGGCCCTATATTAAAGATAGGAGTTGCGAATCTTCCGAATCGCATATAAACCGGTCCCTCAAAGTTGATAGCTGCTTCAACAGCCGCTCTTGCTTCAATGGCATCTGCAGGATTGATGATTGTCATTCCGGGGATGGTACGCATGAGGGCGATATCCTCAAGGCACTGATGGGTCGCGCCGTCCTCACCGACGGTAATACCTGCGTGAGTTGCGCCGATCTTAACACCGAGATGGGGATAACCGATAGAGTTTCTGACCTGCTCAAAGGCACGTCCTGCCGCGAACATCGCGAAGGAGGATGCGAAAACACATTTTCCCGTTGCCGCGATACCTGCCGCAACCGAGATCATATTGCCCTCGGCAATACCGCAATCAAAGAATCTCTCGGGGAACTTTTTCTTAAATACACCGGTCTTTGTAGCCGCCGCAAGGTCAGCGTCAAGCACCAGAAAATCATATTTATCGCCAAGCTCTGCAAGAGCCTCGCCGTAAGCCTCTCTTGTGGCTTTCTTTTCGTAATTCATCATTGCTCTGACCTCCCTTTAAGCGTTAAGCTCGCCGACAGCGGTCTCATACTGCTCCGCATTCGGAGCTGCTCCGTGCCAGCTTACGTTATTTTCCATATAGGAAACGCCCTTGCCCTTAACAGACTTTGCGATAATGGCAGTAGGCTTACCCTTGCATGCCTTTGCCGCCTTAAATGCTGCTTCGATCTGCTCAAAATCATGAGCATCAATGCTGATAACATTATAGCCGAAGGCTTCAAGCTTCTTATCAAAGGGAGTGGGGTTCATGACCTCGGCAACAGGGCCGTCGATCTGAAGACCGTTCCAGTCGATGATAACGCAAAGGTTGTCCAGCTTATAATGAGATGCAAACATAGATGCCTCCCAAACCTGTCCTTCCTCGCTCTCGCCATCGCCGACGATGGTATAAACGCGGTAATCCTTACCGGAAACCTTACCCGAAAGAGCCATACCGCAAGCGGCAGAAATACCGAGGCCGAGAGAGCCTGTGCTCATATCAACTCCGGGTGTGTGCTTCATATCGGGGTGTCCCTGAAGGAAAGAATCTACCTTACGGAGAGTTTTAAGCAGAGACTTATCGAAAAATCCCTTTTCAGCAAGCACCGCATAAAGTGCGGGTGCACAGTGACCCTTTGAAAGAACAAAGCGGTCGCGATCCTCCCATTTAGGATTTTTAGGATCAACGTTCATCTCCTCGAAATAGAGGTAAGCGAGAAGATCAGCTATTGAGAGCGATCCGCCCGGATGACCGGATTTTGCATTGAAAACGCCTTCAAGTACGCCGAGTCTTATCTGACGGGCGATCTCGGAAAGCTCATTTTTTCTGGACTGTTCCATTGATTTTCATCCTCCTGACAGTTTTATATCCATACATAATTATTATATTACATCTGCTCTGATTTGTCAAGAGCGAATGGCGGAAAAACGACTATTTTCGGCTTTGAAAACAAAAGTGCTATAAAATTATATATACGAAGAAAGGATATTTTTACACATATTAAAAGGGTTGTCTCGGATTTGAGACAACCCTTTATCATTGAAAATTACTGTGCTGCGTCAACGATTGCTGTGAACTTGGAAGCAACAAGGGATGCGCCGCCGATAAGTCCGCCGTCAACATTTACCTTGGAGAGAAGCTCTGCCGCATTTGCATCGTTCATAGAACCGCCGTACTGGATCGTGATAGCCTCAGCCGCATCTGCACCGTAGAGTTCTGCGATCGTAGCGCGGATAACGCCGCAAGTCTCGTCTGCCTGCTCGGGTGTTGCTGTAAGGCCTGTTCCGATTGCCCAAACGGGCTCATATGCGATGATAACATTCTTCAGCTCTTCGGCTGTAACATCCTTAAGGTCGAGCTTTGTCTGCATGGAAACGACCTCGTTTGTGATGCCGTTAAGTCTCTCGTCCTTAACCTCGCCAAGGCAAAGAATTACCTTCATGCCTGCCGCGAGAGCAGCCTTTGTGCGAAGGTTTACTGTTTCGTCTGTCTCAGCGAAATACTGTCTTCTCTCGCTATGACCGATGATTACATATTCAACGCCCATGGAAGTGAGCATCTTTGCACTGACCTCGCCTGTGTATGCGCCTTTCTCGGCAAAATGTACGTTCTCTGCACCGATCTTTATATTAGAACCCTTTGCCGCTTCCATTGCCGCATAGATATCAACATAGGGAGCGCAGAATACGATATCGCAAGCATCCTTGCCTGCAACCATGGGCTTGATCTCCTCGATGAAAGCCTTTGCCTCAGCAGGAGTGAAGTTCATTTTCCAGTTACCTGCGATAACTGTGCGTCTCTTTGCATTATTCATTTTTATATCCGTCCTTTTTACTTAATTTGGAGCTGTCACGGAAGTGACAGCTCCGAAATATTTTAAAAATTATTTGCTTTCAAGGCAGCTTATGCCGGGAAGATCCTTGCCCTCGAGGAATTCGAGAGAAGCACCGCCGCCGGTGGAAATGTGTGTAATTCTGTCAGCATAGCCGAGCTGCTCGCAAGCTGCAGCAGAGTCGCCGCCGCCAACGATAGATATAGCGTCGGAGTCAGCAAGTGCACTTGCAACAGCATTTGTACCCTTAGAGAGTGTGGGGTTCTCGAAAACGCCCATAGGACCGTTCCAAACAACGGTCTTTGCTGCCTTTACAGCCTCGGAGAAGAGAGCAACTGTCTTTTCACCGATGTCGAGACCTTCCATATCAGCGGGGATCTCGTTTGAGGGAACTGTCTTAACATCAACGGGAGCGTCGATGGGGTTCGGGAAGCCATCAGCAACAACGGTGTCAACAGGGAGAAGAAGCTTAACGCCCTTTTCCTCAGCCTTAGTCATCATTTCCTTGCAGTAATCGATCTTCTCGGAGTCGAGGAGAGAGTTACCTACGCCGTAACCCTTAGCTGCGAGGAAGGTATATGCCATACCGCCGCCGATGATGAGTGTATCAACCTTTGTGAGAAGGTTGTTGATAACATTGAGCTTATCCGAAACCTTTGCACCGCCGAGAATAGCAACGAAGGGTCTCTCGGGATTTTCAAGAGCCTTACCCATGATGCCGATCTCCTTCTGGATAAGGTAACCGCAAACTGCGGGGAGATGATCAGCAACGCCTGCTGTTGTAGCATGAGCACGGTGAGCTGTACCGAAAGCGTCATTTACGAAGATATCTGCCATGGAAGCGAGTTCCTTTGCAAATTCGGGATCGTTCTTTGTCTCGCGAGCGTCAAAACGAACGTTCTCAAGAAGAACAGCCTCGCCTGCCTTAAGAGCCGCAACCTTTGCCTTTGCATCGGGACCTACGATATCCTCAGCGAAAGTAACCTTGCCGCCAAGATCCTCGTTAAGTCTATCCGCAACGGGACGGAGAGTGAGCTTCTTCTTATCACCAAGAGCCTTTTCAAGGTAAGCAGCCTTTGCAGCAGCCTGCTCAGAAGCGGGAAGAGCTTCAACAGCCTTCTTTTCCTTCTTTGTGAGACCAAAGCCCTCTGTGAAGATGTTGTGGGGCTTGCCCATGTGAGAGCAAAGGATAACCTTTGCGCCCTTGTCCATGAGGTACTTGATTGTGGGAAGAGCGCCAACGATTCTCTTATCGCTGGTGATCTTGCCGTCCTTCATGGGGACGTTGAAGTCGCAGCGAACAAGACAAGTTTTGCCCGCTACATCAATGTCTTCGATGGTTTTCTTGTTATAAGTCATGTTAGAAATCCGCCTTTCTAAATTTTTTACTTAAATTAATATAATATTTTTTCCAATTTTGTATTATAACACAAAATTAAATTTTTTACAACACTTTATTGTTAATATTTTGGCAGAAATGCAAAAATCAGCAATGTTTATAAAAATTTTATTAAAATTGCGACCGTATTACCGCTAAAAGTTAAAATATCAGCTTCCTTCGTTTATCTTTGCCACCTTTGCCTTTGCCGCTTCATGCTCGGCATTGGTGCGTGAAAAATAGGTGTTGCCATAGTTATCCGAAACGAAATAATAATATTTCGAGGACGCCGGCCAGAGCGCGCAGGTTATCGCCTCATAGCCGGGATTTGCAATGGGTCCGGGAGGAAGCCCCTCATAGAGATAGGAATTATAGGGGGTATCATATGCCAGATCCTCACCCGTGAGACTGCTCTTTCTTTCGCCGTCACGAACCTGAATAGCGTACATAATAGTAGCATCACTTTCAAGATGCGGGAAATTCGAGCTATTCAGACGGTTATGGAAAACAGAGGATACCGTTTCATAATCCTGTGCGTATCTTGCTTCCTTCTCTATCATGGAGGCAAGGGTCATTATTTCATCCACGGTATAGCCGAGGGTCTCAGCTCTTTCATAAAAATCACTTGAGAAAATGACATTGAAACGGTTAAGAAGCTTATAAATTACAGTGACCTCGCTGCTGCTCTTATAGAACTCATAGGTATCGGGATAAAGATAGCCCTCAAGTCGATAAGTCCTGCCCGAAAGATCGGCTTCATCCAGAGCACGGACGAAATCATAGTCGAAATCGTAGTTATTTATGGCATCGATAAAGCCCTCTCGCGTTCCTATACCGTTTTCGGTGAAAAGATTTATCATTTCATCGATGGTATAACCCTCGGGAATGGTGATTCGAACAACCTCATAGGATTTATGAGGCACAAAGGCATAGAAGAGCTCGTCATAATTCATCATGCCGTTGACGGTATAGTCACCTGCGACAAATTCATAGGTCTTATCGATCTTTTTCAGCTTTGCATAAAGCACCAGCAGGTCGGGATATTCAACAACTCCCGCATCCCCTAATATATCGGCTATTTCCTCAACCGTTGCATACTCGGGAATGGTGACCTCAACCTCTTCAGCGCTTTTAACAAAAGCATACATATCGTTCGCAAAAACAATGATGTAATAGGAAAGCAGTCCCGACACGGCAACCACGATGATGATATAGAGGATCGCTTTGATAAGGCTCATTACGGCACTTCCGCCGCCTCCCTCATCCTCATTTTCCTCTTCTTCCTCGCGGATGCGGTTCTTTGCCGCTTTGCTCTTCTGCGCCATTTTTATGCGCTCGCGGTCAATGCTTCTTGTGTCCGAAGCCTTCGGAGCGGTTCTGCGCACAGCCTGCGGAGACTGAGGTCTCTGCTGAGCCCTTGCACCATTCTGACCCTGGTTTGCAACAGCTCTTCTTGGCTGTGCTCCCGAATTTGCATTGGTGCTTCGGGGCTGAGCTGTTCCCGCAGGTCTCTGCGCCATCTGAGGATGGACAGTATTCTGAGGACGCACCGCCTGTGCGCCATTCTGCGGTCTCGCAATTTCCTGCGCGTTCTGCGGACGCTGCATGGGTGATTGTCTCGCGGCGTTTCCGGAATTCGAGGTCTGCGCCGGGCGTCTTATCGGCTGGCGGAGGTTTTCCGGAATATCGCCGTTTCTGTTATATCCGTTATTATTCATAAAACACCTTCTTTCATATACCCGAATTTCGGGTCAAGCGGATGGTGATAAAATCTTATAAAAGCAAAGTTACAAGCAGAAAGATAAGATAGCAGGCAAGTGCCGGCGGCGCAAGAAGAGATTCCATTAGCCCGACGCCGTCTTTATCGGTCCTGCGTCTCTTTTTTCCCTTTTCGGGAATATATTCCGAGGGCTTATTCTGCCTTGCATACCGTCTGTAAAGTCTCGCCGCTTCTCCGCAGAAAAGTGCCGAGGAGAGGAGAAACGCGCCGAAGAGCAGAAGAAGGAACAGCTCGGTACTGCCCGTGGTGCTATAGACCTCATTCGCAAAGCTTTGCCCGAAAAGTCCGTACATATTATACAGGAAATGGACTATTATACATCCGAGGACGGATCTTGCCGCATACAGCACCGCAAAAAGAACCGCGCCTGCGAAAATATAAATTATCAATTGGCTGAAATCATAATGTATCATGCCGAAAAGGAGCGAGGACATTATGAGTGCCGTTCCCACCCCATATTCCTCATATTCGGCAGAGAGGAGAGAGCGGAAGAAAAATTCCTCGCATACTGCCGGTACAGCCGCATATGCCACCGTTACGAAAATGAAGGATTCCGCACTGCCGTCATGATTTGCCGTAAAGGTATTATACAGCGAAAATTCATCCTGCGAAGCACCGTCGGCAAAGAGAATATTCAAAAGAAGAGATCCGCAGATCAGTGCCAGCGCACCGAGAAGCGAGACCAAAAGATGCTGTCCTCCGATAGGTCTCAGTCTCAGCTTCAGTGCATATCCATCGCCCTTCAGCTTAGAATAAATGACCGACGGAAGAAGAAAAATGAGAAGCTGGAGAACTATGACCCCGATATATTCATTCTCCCCTGTCATTTCGGTTATTTTTATGATTCTCGACAAAAGAAGAAGCAAATAAACAACCGCCGCAAGAATCGGAGCTGTCATATTTGATTTATATTTCGATAGCACCGATCTCACCTTCCTTTAGATCAATTAATCTGCAAGAACGCCGCGTCTCAGCTCTGCCGCCTTTTCTTCGCCGCAAAGAGCGGAAACAAGGGCAAGTCCAAAATCGAGGGCAACGCCCATTCCTGCGCCTGTGATTATCCTGCCGTCGCATGCGACCTTTTTATCGGAAATCTTAGCGCCGTCAAGGTATTTTTCGAAGCCGGGATAGCAGATGGCTTCCTTTCCTTTGAGAATACCGCGTTTGCCGAGCACCGAGGGTGCGGCGCAAATAGCGCAAACATAAGCATCATTTTCAAGTGCATTTTCGATGGCAGTCTTAACGATGTCAGACGCTTCAAGATTTGTTGTTCCGGGCAGTCCGCCGGGAAGGATCACCATTTCGGGTTGGGTATCTGAAAGCTCTGTGTCCTTCATATCGGCTTTCACGGAGATTCCGTGAGAACCGGTGACGAATTCACCGCCGCCGACTGCAACGGTCTTAATATTTATGCCTGCGCGGCGCATCAGATCAAGGGGACAAAGCGCCTCTATCTCCTCAAAGCCTTCGGCAAGAAACATATATACCATAATATTACCTCATCATGCAAGAGAAGATGCTATATCGCTTACAGCGACCTCTATCTCTTCTCTTGTTTCAAGATTCTTAATTTTTGCAATTCCCTTTTCCAGCTCACTTCCGCCCATTATGACAACATGGGAATAATTGCCCTTAACGGCATAATCGATCTGCTTGCCGAACTTCTTGATGCCGGTATATAGGCTTGTTACTATGCCTGCGGCGCGGAGCTGATCGACAATGGCGGTATATTTTTCGATTGCAACATCATCAAATCGAGCCACCAGAACCTTTTTACCGCTTCGAAGCACATCGGGCACCAGCTTATGAGTTACAAGGAAGTTTTCAAGAGTAACATCACCCATACCATAGCCAACGCCCGAGATCTTGGCGTTTTTGGCAAAGAGCCCAACCAAGTTATCATATCTGCCGCCGCCGAACATGGCGCGGTTATTTTCAGGTGCTTCGTCAAAGACCTCAAAGACGGTACCTGTATAATAATCAAGACCGCGGATGATGCCGAAATCGAACATACAGTATTTGTCAAGTCCCGTTGCCGCAAGGGCGTCAAAGAGAGAAAGAAGCTCCTGCGAGCCCACGGAATCGGGGCAGAATGCCGTAGCATCCTTCACATTCATGGTGTATAGCGCGTCGATCTTATCTATCTGTTCTTCCGAAAGTCCCAGCTCTGTCATATCCTTAACATAAGTCTCTCTCGGGATCTTATTTTTGCGGTCTACCACCTTTGATACCTTCTTTGATCCTTCGGCATCGGTACCGCAGATAGCGGCTATAACATCATTGAAGAAACGTCGATTATTGATATGAACCCTAAACATGGTTTCATCTGCTCCGTATGCGCGGAGCACGGCGATGGCACTCTGGATAACGTCCAGATCCGCCTCATAGGTATCGCAGCCGAAGATATCCACATTGAGCTGCCAGAACTCGCGCAGTCTGCCCCTCTGAGGACGCTCGTAGCGGTACATATTGGGTATGGAGAACCACTTCAGAGGATAATTCAGTTCACCTATCTTAGCGGCTACCATTCTGGCAACGCTGGGCGTCATTTCGGGACGGATAGCAAGATCGCGTCCGCCGCGGTCGGTAAAGTTATAGGTCTGCTCGCGTGCCAGCTCATCGCCGCTCTTAGCGGCGTAAAGCTCCAGAGATTCCAGCATGGGGCCGTTATATTCTTCATATGCCGCAAGCTCCAGTGTTTCGCGGATCTTACCGAAAAACCAATTGCGGAGCTTCATTTCCTCGGGATAAAAATCTCTTGTGCCCTTATACGGCTGTGTTGACAGTTTTTCCATTTTTTATATGACCTTTCAATTGAAATAATTGCATTTTGCGATAAATATTCATTATATTATAACACAATTATTCCCATTTGTCTATACAACAATGTAAATTTATTGTGATGATGCCGATAAACAATAAATTTCCTCTCCAAGTTAACATCCGTGGACAACCGATAGCACATGCGGACAATTGCCGATATCGAACGATTCCCTCAGACGGAAGCATGTGCGGTACTATATACCCTTTTTGAGGCGGTGCTTTTTGCCTCAAAAAGGAAAATGACAAAATATACAGCACCCTTGAAAATCTTGCTCGTCGAGATTTTCAAGGGTGCGTCGGCAGAGAAGGGGTATCCCTAGGGGAACTCCTGGGAGCGTTTTGGTCACTTTGGGGCGTGCCAAAGTGACTGCCGCGCGGCATGAGCGCCCATGGGAAAAGTTACTTCTGTGAGGATGTAAGCAAATAGTAAGTTTGCCGTAGAAAGAAATTTTGGGATTTATTTTCTGATTTTTGATAATCAGATTTTTTGAATAGAAAAATATTGCATACTATCATTCTTAATATTCTTCAGTAATAACTGTTTATACTCACAGAAGTAACTTACTGCATAGGCGCTCATGCCGCGCGGCAGTACCTTTGGCCCGCCCCAAAGGTACCAAA
>JAFTXK010000018.1 GCA_017461635.1 Clostridia bacterium
AAAATAATATTTATAAAAATAAAAATAATATTGCGGTTGAATTTATCTCTGAAAAATGTTATACTATCAAAAAATGAAAGGAAATCAGATAATGGTAATTCATATTTATATTGCAGCCTGCTCTGAGGACGGAGGAATTTATCATTATACAAAAAATTCCGACGGCAGTCTGACTGAAATTGATTTTTATCCTCTTGACAGACCGATGTATCTTGCCGTAAAGAACGGTAAAATGCATGTTTTGCTCCGTTCTCCTTTTAAAAACAATGAAGAAAGCGGGTATATTTCTTATACCATCCGGTCTGATGGTTCGCTTACAGAACCTTCTGAGATCATATCAACAATGGGCGAAGTAGCCTGTCATTTATTCGTTCCCTCAGATGAAAATACCGTATACTGCGCAAATTATGTCACAGGAAGCGTTTTCAAGTCGCCATCTGCGCTCGTTAGCCACGAAGGCGAAGGCCCCTCAAAGCCAAGGCAGGATAAACCTCACACTCACTATGTAAACGAAACACCTGACGGAAAATATATATTCGTTACCGATCTTGGGCTTGATACGATATTCACTTACAGCAAGGATCTGAAGGAAATATCAAGAGCCAAGGTTCCTGAAGGTCACGGTGTTCGTCATTTAGCATATTCTGCCGATGGAAATACCGTTTTTGCCGCGAACGAGCTGGCTTCAACAGTCTCAGCTTTTGAATATGATAACGGTGTTCTCACTATCAAAGACACCGTTTGCTGTCTGCCCGATGATTTTCACGGAGAAACTACTCTGGCAGCAATAAGGGTAAAGGACGGGATGATCTATGCATCTAATCGCGGACATGATTCTATATCATGCCTCGAATATACCGATGGAAAATTATCCTTGTTATCGGTTATAAAAACAGGAGGAGCTTCTCCGAGAGATTTTGATTTTGTCGGAGACTGTATTTATTCAACAAACGAGATGTCAAACTCTGTAACTGTGCTGAAAAAAAGCGGTAAATCTCTAAGCCTTCTTCCCTTTTCCTATTCTGCCCAAAATCCTCTTTCAATCGTCAGCATAGAGATATAAAAAAACAGTTGCCGAAAGGCAACTGTTTTTTTATCAATAAATAATATCGTCTGCCGGGACTTCGATATCGCCTGTACCTGCTTCTCCTGTATCGGGCTTGGTCGAAGGAGTGGATCCATCGCCGAGCTGAACATTCCATCTCGCAAGATACTGAGCAAGAAGAACCGCGTCCTTGGAATTGATAACACCGTCTTTGCGGACATCAGCTGCTGCCAAACCCTCTTCGGAAATATTGACCTTCCACTGAGCAAGATATTGAGCAAGAAGAACCGCATCCTTAGAATTGACAGATCCGTCACAAGTAATATCGCCGTACTTAAAATCAGCGGCAAAAACGCTGATCAAGCTGCAGAAGAGCATCACAGCGAGCAAAACCCAAATTAAAATTTTTTTCATATCAATATCCTCACTTTTAGTAATCGTTATTAATATTTTACCACACAATAGAACCACTGTCAAGCATTTTGGAAAAAATTTAGAAAACAAAATTACTTTTTTGAAAAATTTGACTGACAAAACTGTAAAATTACATAATTATTCGTTATTTTTATCAAAAAATTTCCATATACGACTACGTCGTGATTACATGCTAATCCATAGGATTGCTCCATAGGATTGCTCCTTCGTATTGGATAGAAAAAAGCAGGTCTTTTGACCTGCTTTTTCTTGTGTTCGTAGTACAAAAATGCAACATTTAATGAAGCATCGCCGCTTGGCGATATGAAGTACTCGCTACGCTCGCATGAAGCGTTTGCTACGCAAACATGAAGCGAAGCGCATCTATCTTCTCAGTGAGCCGAAGGCTCGCTTCATAGACGAAGTCTGCTTCATTTTTCGTGCGACGCAGGCGCTTCATTGAAAAAAGCACTTGAAAAAGCAAGTGCTTTTTTCTGGCACCCCCAACGGGAATCGAACCCATAACTAACCCTTAGGAGGGGTTTATTATATCCATTTAACTATAGGGGCTTATGAGGTGCACATTAAGTACACCTATTTATTGACCTACATATTTTACCACATCTGTGAGAAAAAAGCAATAGGGATTTTAATTTTTTACATTTTTTACATTTTAGAAAACAATATCATCGGGATCAAAGGATGGAGAGGCTGCATCGGATGCAGCCGAAGAAGCAGCGGATGCCGTTTTTTCTTCTTCATTATCCTCATGCTTTAATGTAACAACTCCGCTTCCGACGATATCTGCAAATGTCGCATTTTCATTTTGCATCAGTATATTTAGGACTGTCATATAATCTCTTAACATCTCACGGGGAGTTATCATGGAATCCGCTCCGGCTTTATCGAGACAAATGCCGAGGAACTGCTGCATTTCACTCTCGCTTATGCGAGGCATCCAATTATAATTTTGCGCATAGAGCTTAGTAACTCTTCCGAGAAGTGCAAACAGCTCTTCATCGGTAAGGCGGCGAAGCCTGATAACAGGACCGATCAGATTCTTATACCCGCCGAGCGCAAAACGGCTGTCGCAAAGACGGCTTCGAAGCGCCTCATAACTAAAAAGTCCGCGTCTTGTGTCTTCAAGGAACTGCGGTGTCCCGCCGAGAATGATATCGAGACCTTCAGCTCTTCCCTGAAGAGTATCATTGAACATTGAAAGGATCTTTTCATAATTGTTTTCTCTCGAGATTCGATGAGTTATCTTATAAAGATTTACGCACTCATCTATAAATACCACAAGACCGCGATAGCCCATTCTGCGCACTAGTGCCGCCCAGATCTTAATAAAATCATACCAGTTTTCATCATCAATTATTACGGAAACCGAAAATCCGAGAGCATTCCTCGCTTCGGTCTTGGTAGAAAATTCACCTCTCAGCCAGCGCAGACAAGCACTTTTCTTTTCATCATCACCGTTATTATAAGCTTTATAATACTCGCTCATAACATGGGCAAAATCAAAACCGCCTACAAGATCCTCCATATCGCGGAGAACTGCATAGATCTTCTTTCCAAGCTCTATCGAAAAGGAAGAGCTTGAAGCGTCAAGACCCGAAATCGCCAACTCACCGCTGAGCCCGTCTATCCATCTTGCGATGATCTTAGGAAGTGCACCTCCATCGGGAGATGATTTTGAAGCCATATTTTTTATCAGCTCACGGTAGGTTGCAATTCCCGTACCGCCGCTTCCATACAGACGTCTTTCCGGAGAAAGATCGGCATCTGCGGTTATAAAGTCACGCTCCATAGCATAACCTCGGATTAGCTGCATGAGAAAGCTCTTGCCGCTTCCGTATCTTCCTATAAGGAAACGCATCGTTCCGCAGCCTTCGGCAGTTGCCTCAAGATCCGAAAGAAGTGCGGCGATCTCGTCAGATCTTCCGATAGCAATATAAGGCGCACCGCTTCTCGGCACAACACCTGCAGAAACAGAGGCAAGAAGCGATGAAAGTATTCTTTTCGGAATACGCTGTGTATTATTTTCGGGCATTATTCAAAAACCTCCCTGTAATCTTCAATAACGGCATAGAAGCTACCGTCCTTTTCAAGTATAATATCGCCGAAAATATCGGCGGCAATTTCATTTATCTCATCCGCAAGAGAATCCGTCATTCTTCCCTTCTCCTTTGCTATGATCGCCTGCTTTGAAGCATCGCATGCAAGTGCGGCGGAAATAAAATCCATATACGGTTCCAACGCAACCTTCAGGCTATCTTCATCATTCATTTCTTCGCCGAGCGAAGATTCAGAAAAAATCTCTTTGATCACGGTATCAGGCACACCATTCGTTCCTTCATCCTCAAAGGCTTCGACAAGTATCTGCGTCGTCTGCCATGATGTCTCTTCAATAAGCTTTGCGTTTTCAAGAGAAAATTCACGCTTCGGAGCATCATAAAGCTTATCATATTCATGAATCTCTTCCTGCTTTTTTATCGCACGCTTTCCACCCAGGTTTTCATCCATAAAGCTGTCTATACATTTACGAATATCAACAGGGAGCGAATAGACTGTAAGCTTGGATTTAACCCCGATATAGCTTCTGATGCGGTTTTCGGTATGCTTGATAACATCGCTGATAAGAAACCGCATTTCATGAGATCTTGCGATCGAGCAATAGGAAACTTCTATTCGGCATTTAGTATTGGGAGTACAAATTGCACCCGCAAAAGCATCTCGCTTAAGCTCTCCTGTCCCGACAAAAACACCCTGTCTGCCCTTCATAGAAGCGAGAACATTCCTCAAAGCCTCAGGAATGTATTTTTCATATAGGGGAATATTTTCAGCAGTGGCATATTTGCTTTTTTTCCAATCATAATTAGTACAAAGCTCAAGCAAAGCAGAGACAAGTTCATTCCCCGAAAAAAGCTCCTCCTCGCTCTTTCCCGCACATATATAAAGCTCTTTAAGCGAAGCAGTCTCGATAGCTGTTTTATGAGCAGTTCCGAGCATTTCAGCAGATGGCAAAAGCTGATTTATAAGACAGAAATCAGTGATCCATTCCTTCATCAGCGGATCAAGCTTCATATATTTTTCCCTGTAGCTCTGCCAAACAAAGCATAGCTGCCAAAGTGCGTGTTCCTTATCCGGATGAATATTTAACAGCTCAAAAATATACAGCAGAATATAACTATAGGAAGCGGAAATGACATGTCCGCTTCGGAGCTCATTTCTCATGTAGAAATAAAAATTAAGCTGTGCAGGATTCAACTGTGAATACTGGGGTACATATGAAAAAAAGGAAGGCTCATCGCAATTTGTTCCGATCTTTTTCAGATATTTTATCCCATCATCATAAAAGGCAGAGTAATAGCCGAAATCATCTCTTTTATATATCTTAACGCTTTTGATAAAAGGATTATTCGGCGAATATTCAAGACTTGGCTTCGGAGGCTCAGCTGCAGGCTTAAAAAAAGACAGCTTGCCCTCATCGGAATAGCTCGGGCGCATTTCTATGGTAGTAAGCTTATCATCCGAGGTGCTTTCCTTTGCCGTTACTATAACCTCAACAGGCTTTGTATCATAGGTATGCGCGCGAAAAACTGTCGGTTGCTTTTTTTGCGGCAAAAGCTTTTCAATGTCCCAAAATTCATCAAGACTTTTCTTATCCCTCTGATCCATGCGCTCACCTCCCATGGGGTTATTAGATTATTATATCATTCCTCACTATTTTTGTCAATACAAAGGCTTAGTTTTATTATATTTAAAATTAATATTGACTTTTGTCATTTTTTGTGTTATAATCTCACCGTCAGCTTATGGCGTTTCTATATCAAACGCCCCCTGGGCTGTATTTTATTTTTATGGAGACGCTATGAAAAAAAGAGTATTTTACACCGAGCTTGCTTATGTTTTGGGAATAATCATTCTCGCATTCGGAACTGCGCTGATGGAACGTGCGGATTTCGGGATTTCAATGGTAGTCGCCCCTGCATATCTTCTGCATTTAAAAATATCACAGGTGCTTCCCTTCTTCTCTTTCGGCATGGCTGAATATACCCTGCAAGCGGTAATACTGATAATTATGATCATTATTCTGAGAAAATTCAAGATTTCCTATCTGTTTTCTTTCGTAACCGCTGTACTTTACGGATTGGCTCTTGACGGCGCAATGATGGCTCTTGCTCTGCTTTCCATAGAACATTTTGCCGTAAGACTTGTTACTTATATAGCAGGAATGGTCATCTGTGCCATAAGTATTTCGCTATTTTTTCATACATATATTTCGCCCGAAGCTTATGAGCTTTTTGTCAAAGAGGTATCTGCAAAATTCGGAATCAGTATCAATAAATTCAAGACAGCCTATGACTGTGTAAGCTGTCTCAAGGAATTCTCATGTCCTTTGTATTCTTCGGGCCCTGGCATTTTGAGGGGGTAAAGATCGGTACGATAGTGTGCGCACTGCTCAACGGTTTTCTTATCGGTAAAAGCACTGTCTTGCTCGATAAGATATTTGTTTTCAAGGACGGACTTAAGCTCCGCAAATATTTCGAATAAAATACGGGGTATCTCCCAAGATACCCCCAGATTACTGACAAAGGGTTCAGGACGAAAGTCTTGAGCCCTTTGTCGCACTTTACATGGGTTTTGAAATATGGTATAATATAGGTGTAAAAAAGAACTTGGAGGAAGACCTATGTTTACGGAAAGAAGCGGAAAGCAGAA
>JAFTXK010000019.1 GCA_017461635.1 Clostridia bacterium
CGAAAACTTTACAATCTCCACCTTGACAAGTATTTCTGTAAAAATTGTCACCTATCATTGACAATTCAACATTTTTGTTATAGGTATTCCTATAATTTCTATTGACAAAATGATAACGGAGTGGTATAATATTAGAAGAATAAAATTTAAGATTCGGTTTGATGCAGATGATCGACGGGATATTAAATTTACCATAAATAAGCTCGCAGAGTGTGTCTGTCACTCTTTGCGTGTTTCATGAGTAGTGGGCGTACTATGCCCTGTGGTAAAGTCTTGTCGCCCCGACAAGGCTTTTTTTGAAAAAATGAGGACTGAGAAAGGAGCAACCATGACAAAGATCACTGATATGCAGAAGGCAAATACAGCTTATATGCAGAGGGACAATTTGTCCGTTCCGAAGGATCTTTTTTCGATGGATGAAGAATTTATCCGTTCTTTTGACGATGAAAGTAATATTGTTTTTCCCGGTTTTTGCGATGTGCATGTGCATTTTCGTGAGCCGGGCTTTTCTTATAAGGAGACGATAAAAAGCGGTAGCATGGCAGCGGCGAGGGGCGGTTATACGGCGGTCTGCACCATGCCGAATCTGAATCCCGTGCCCGACAGCGCGGAGAATCTTAAGGCTCAGCTTGATATAATCGCAAAGGATGCGGTGATAAATGTATATCCTTATGCTTCGATAACGGTAGGGCAGAGAGGCGAAGAGCTCTCGGCAATGGAGGAGATGGCAGAGGACGCATTCGCTTTTTCGGACGACGGACGAGGAGTTCAGTCTGATGACATGATGCGAGAGGCTATGAAGAGAGCAAAGGCTCTTGGCAAGATGATAGTTGCCCATTGCGAGGTCAATGAACTGCTCCGCGGCGGTTATATCCATGATGGAGAATACGCAAAGACGCACGGTCACAGAGGCATATGCTCCGAGAGCGAATATGCTCAGATCGAGCGGGATATAAAGCTGGCAAAGGAAACGGGCTGTGCTTATCATGTCTGCCACATTTCCGCAAAGGAAAGCGTTGAGGCAATACGAAGGGCGAAAGCCGAGGGCGTAAATATTACCTGCGAGACTGCTCCTCATTACCTTGTGATGGATGACGGCGATCTCAGGGAAGAAGGACGCTTCAAAATGAATCCGCCCCTGCGTGGAAAGAAGGATAGGGAAGCACTTCTTGAAGGAATCCTTGACGGCACGATAGACATGATCGCAACCGATCATGCGCCCCATTCTTCAGATGAAAAATCCAAGGGACTTGAAAAAAGCGCATTTGGCATCGTTGGCATAGAAACTGCTTTCCCTGTGCTCTACACTTACCTTGTGCGCGAGGGAATAGTTTCCCTTGACAAAATTATAGAGCTTCTTGCACTGAATGCGAGAAAACGCTTCGGAATTCCCCTCGGAAATGATTTTTCCGTCTGGAATCTCAATAAGAAATTCACTGTTGACCCAAATAAATTCCTTTCCATGGGCAGAGCGACACCCTTTGAGGGCGCAGAGCTTTATGGAGAGAATCTTCTCACCGTTTGCGGTGGCAAAATTGCTTACAAAAATGTTTAATATATCGGAGGCTGAAAGAAAATGGCAAAAAGAAAAGATCTAAAGAAAATTCTTATTATCGGTTCGGGCCCTATCGTCATCGGTCAGGCGGCAGAATTCGACTATGCGGGCACTCAGGCTTGCCTTGCCCTTAAAGAGGAAGGCTATGAGGTAGTTCTTGTAAACTCAAACCCCGCAACCATCATGACCGACACCACAATTGCGGATAAGGTCTATATGGAGCCTCTTACACTTGAATATATCGCAAAGATCCTTCGCTTTGAGCGTCCCGATGCTATCGTTCCCGGTATCGGCGGTCAGACGGGTCTTAACCTTGCAATGCAGCTTGAAAAGAAGGGAATCCTTCGCGAGTGCCATACTGAGCTTCTGGGTACGAGCAGTGAGAGCATCGAGCGCGCAGAGGACAGAGAGCTCTTCAAGGAGCTTTGCGAATCTATCGGCGAGCCTGTAATCCCCTCCGAGATCACATATAATCTTGAAGAGGCTATGGAAGCGGCAAAGAGGATCGGTTATCCTGTTGTTCTCCGTCCTGCGTTCACCCTCGGCGGTACAGGCGGCGGCTTTGCATATAACGAAGAGGAGCTTATCGAGATCGGTACAAACGGTTTTAAGCTCTCTCCCGTGCATCAGGTTCTTATCGAAAAGAGCGTTAAGGGCTATAAGGAGATCGAATTCGAGGTAATGCGCGACTCAAATGACCATGCCATCACTATCTGCGGCATGGAAAATATCGATCCTGTAGGCGTTCACACAGGTGACTCCCTTGTTGTTGCTCCCATTATGACCCTTTCAAAAGAGGATGAAAAGATGCTCAATGATTCTGCTATCAAGATCATCAGAGAGCTGAAAATAGAGGGCGGCTGTAATGTTCAGTTTGCGCTGAATCCTCATACAAGCGAATATTATCTCATCGAGGTAAATCCCCGCGTTTCCCGTTCCAGTGCGCTGGCATCCAAGGCTTCGGGTTATCCCATAGCAAGAGTTACCGCAAAGATCGCCGTAGGAATGGCACTGGAGGATATCAAGATCGCAAATACCAATGCGGCATTTGAGCCCCGCCTTGATTATGTCATTGCAAAGCTCCCTCGTTTCCCCTTTGATAAATTCACTACTGCTTCCAACACTCTCGGTACACAGATGAAGGCAACAGGTGAGGTCATGGGTATTGGCTCAACTCTCGAAGAGTGCCTTCTCAAGGGCATCCGTTCGCTGGAGGTTGGCGTAAACCATATTTATCACCATAAGTTTGACAATATGTCCGAGCAGGAGATCCGCGAATATATAAAGGAATTCCGCGATGACAACATCTTCGCTATCGCGGAGCTGATATACCATGGCGTAAGCATTGAGGAGATCCATGAGATCACGAAGATAACTCCCTTCTTCCTTGAAGCCATCAAGCGTATAGTTGATATGGAGGAGACCTTAAAGGCTCATCCCTATGACCTTGCTATACTGACCGACGCAAAGAAGATGGGATTCTCGGATAAATACGTTGCGAGAATGTGGAAATGCACAGAGCTTGATGTTTTCAATTTCAGAAAGCAGAATGATCTCTTCCCCGTATTCCGCATGGTGGATACCTGCCATACCGGTGCTTATATTCCTTATTTCTATTCCTCTTATACCGGCAAAAATGATTCGGTTTTGACCGATAAAAAGAAGATCATCGTTCTCGGTGCAGGTCCTATCCGTATCGGTCAGGGCGTTGAATTTGACTATTCAACAGTTCACGCCGTAACCACTATCAAGAAGTCCGGCTATGAGGCTATTATCATAAATAATAATCCCGAAACGGTCTCCACCGACTATACCACTGCGGATAAGCTATATTTTGAGCCCCTTACCGCAGAGGATGTAATGAATATTATTGAATTTGAAAAGCCCGAAGGCGTTATTGCCTCTCTCGGCGGTCAGACCGCGATAAATCTTGCCGAGCCTCTCCATGCTCGCGGAGTTAAGATAATCGGTACAGATTGCGATGCCATCGATAAGGCTGAAAACAGAGATATGTTTGAAAAGCTCCTTTCCGAGCTTGGAATTCCTCAGCCCAAGGGTAAGGCTGTTACAAAGATCGAGGATGGTATTAAAACTGCCGCAGAGATCGGTTATCCCGTACTTGTTCGTCCTTCTTTCGTTCTCGGCGGACGTGCAATGCAGATAGTTGCAAACGAGGAGCAGCTCCGTCACTATCTGAAAACTGCCGTTGAGATCGACGAGGATAAGCCTGTTCTTGTTGATAAATATATCAGCGGTAAAGAGGTTGAGGTCGATGCGATCTGCGACGGACAGAATGTTTTCGTTCCCGGTATCATGGAGCTTGTAGAGAGAACAGGTATCCACTCCGGCGACTCGATCAGCGTTTATCCTACCTTCAGTATCTCGGATAAGGTGAAGGGTACTATCCTTCAGTATGCAAAGAAGCTTGGTCTTGGAATCGGAATTGTGGGTCTTTATAATATCCAGTTCATCGTTGATAAGGACGATAAGGTATATATCATCGAGGTAAATCCCCGTTCGTCCCGTACAGTTCCTTTCCTCTCAAAGGCAACAGGCTATAGCCTTGCGGATATTGCAACAGAGGTTATTCTGGGCAAATCGCTCCGCGAGCAGGGTATTTTCGGAATATATCCTGAGGAGAAGAATAGATGGTATGTTAAGGTGCCTGTGTTCTCCTTCAATAAGCTCAGAGGTCTTGATGCTTATCTTTCTCCCGAAATGAAGTCCACAGGTGAGGCTATCGGTTATGATGATAAATATTACCGTGCGCTCTATAAGGCTCTTCAGGCATCGGGTATGCATCTCCAGAATTACGGAACAGTTCTCGCTACTATAGCTGACTGCGATAAGGAAGAAGCACTTCCTCTCATCCGCCGTTTCTATAATCTGGGCTTCAATATCGAGGCAACCGAGGGTACAGCAAACTTCCTTAAGAATAACGGCATACGCACTCATGTTCTGAAAAAGCTTTCGGACGGCTCGGATGAGATAGCGGATTCTCTCCGCCAGGGTCATATCGCTTATGTTATAAATACAAGCGACCCTGCTTCCTCTGGCGTGATTCGCGACGGCTTTGAGATCCGTAAATATGCTACAGAAAATAATGTTACCATGTTTACTTCTCTCGATACCGTTCGTGTTCTTCTTGATGTTCTTGAAGAGACCACACTTACAATATCCACTATTGATTCGTAAGGTGCAGAAATGAAACAGACAATATTTGAGATAAAAGAAAATATAAAGATTGCCAAAAATGTCTTCCGCATGACTCTTGCGGGAGACACAGAGGGCATCATTCCCGGTCAGTTTGTAAATATCAAGCTGGATGGGTATTATCTGCGCAGACCTATCTCTGTCTGCGATGTTCCAGAGGACGGAACTCTCGTTATCATCTATAAGGTTGTTGGTAAGGGTACAGAGCTTATGAGCAGCATGACTGAGGGAAGCCTCGATGTTCTCACACAGCTCGGCAACGGCTATGATCTTACAAGAAGCGGTGATAAGCCTCTGCTTATCGGCGGCGGCGTTGGCGTTCCTCCCCTCTATATGCTGGCGAAAAAGCTGGTAGAGCAGGGCAAGAAGGTTTCGGTTATCCTCGGCTTTAATACCAAGGACGAGATCTTCTATGAAGATGAATTCAAGGCTCTCGGAGCTGATGTTTCTGTTGCCACAGCCGATGGCTCTTATGGCGTGAAGGGCTTTGTTACAAACGCAATGGAGGGCATGGATTTTTCATATTTCTATACCTGCGGTCCCGAGCCTATGCTCCGCGCTATCTGCAAAGCGACAGATGTGAGCGGTGAGCTTAGCTTTGAGGAAAGAATGGGATGCGGCTTCGGCGCTTGCATGGGCTGCTCCTGCAAGACGCTTACGGGCTATAAGCGCATCTGTAAGGACGGCCCCGTTATGCGAAAGGAGGAGATCATATGGAACGCTTAAAGGTAAATCTTTGCGGAATCGATATGGATAACCCCATAATCCCTGCCAGCGGTACTTTTGGCTACGGATATGAGTTCGCAGAGCTTTATGATATCAACATTCTCGGCACATTCTCCTTCAAGGGAACGACCAAAGATCCCCGTTTCGGAAATCCTACACCGAGAATTGCCGAGTGCAGTTCGGGAATGATCAACGCTGTGGGGCTTCAGAATCCCGGAGTTGAAAAGGTTATTGATGAAGAGCTTCCCAGACTTGCAAAGTGCTTTGATAAAAAGGTCATGGCAAATGTCAGCGGGTTTTCTGTTGAAGATTATGCCTATACCTGCGAAAAGCTTGACAAATGTGATCAGGTCGGTTGGCTTGAAGTGAACGTAAGCTGTCCTAATGTCCACGGCGGCGGAATGAGCTTCGGTACTTCTCCCGAGGCGGCGGCAGAGGTCACAAGAGCGGTTAAAAAGGTAACAACAAAGCCTGTTCTTATCAAGCTTTCTCCCAATGTCACCGATATAGTCTCAATAGCTAAGGCTTGCGAGGAAGCAGGAGCAAACGGAATCAGCCTTATTAACACCCTTCTCGGTATGCGCATAGATCTTCGCCGCAGACAGCCCATAATTGCAAACAAAATGGGCGGTTTTTCGGGAAGTGCAATCTTCCCCGTAGCGGTGAGAATGGTCTATCAGGTGGCGGGTGCTGTTAAAATACCTGTTGTCGGTATGGGCGGCGTTTCGAGTGCCGAGGATGTTATCGAAATGATGCTGGCAGGTGCAACTGCAGTCGAGGTCGGCGCGGCAAATCTCGTAGATCCCTATATTTGCCGTGATATTATCGAAAAATTACCCGAAACCATGGATAAATACGGAATAAAAACATTAAATGAAATTATTGGAGGTGCTCACTGATGGGAAAGGACGTTATTATCGCCTGTGATTTTGACAGTGCGGAAAAGGTATTTACATTTCTTGATAAGTTTACAGGAAGAAAGCCGTTTGTAAAGATCGGTATGGAGCTTTATTATGCGGAAGGACCTTCGATCGTGAAGGAGATCAAGAAGAGAGGCCATAAGATATTCCTTGATCTTAAGCTTCATGATATCCCCAATACAGTTAAAAAGTCGATGGCAGTTCTCTCGCGTCTTGATGTTGACATGACAAATCTTCATGCGGCAGGAACAGGCAGAATGATGGAGGCGGCAATCGAGGGACTTACACGCGAGGACGGCACAAGACCTATGCTTATCGCCGTAACTCAGCTTACCTCCACAGACGAGGAGACAATGAAGAAGGATCTTCTCATTGACGCGCCTATTGCCGATGTTGTTATGCACTATGCCGAGAACGCAAAGAACAGCGGTCTTGACGGCGTTGTCTGCTCTCCTCTTGAGGCAGGCAAGGTTCATGAGAGATGCGGAGAGGGCTTTGTAACGGTAACTCCCGGCGTTCGCTTTGCTGACGGCGATATCGGCGACCAGAAGAGAGTTATGACACCCGCCGAGGCAAAGAAGATCGGCTCTGATTATATCGTTGTGGGCAGACCCATCACAGCAGCAGAAGATCCCGTTGCCGCATACGAAAGATGCGTTGCGGAGTTTGTTGATTGACAAATATCATTGAAAGTTTTGATAAAACTTTTTCAAAAGTTTTTGTGAGCCGCCGACATCGGCGGTCGCCGTCGCAACGGCGAAATCCCTATATCGGCGCTTTCTTTTTCGAAGAGTTTGTACTTGCGAAGGAAAATATTCCGTCAGGAATATTTTGAACGGCGCCAAGTAGGATAAAAAATAATGATATACATTATGCGCGCCGTATTTTTCTTTGCGCCTGCTTCGTCAAAGAAAAAGCGGAAAACGATTTCTGATATATAATAATCAGGGAGACTAACAGAGGAGAAAAAATATGGAAAGCTATAAGAGAGAATTTATACAGTTTCTTGAAGGTGCGGGTGTGCTGAAGTTTGGTGATTTTACCGCAAAGAGCGGCAGAAAGATCCCCTATTTCATAAACGCAGGCATGATAAAAACAGGCGAGGATATCGCAAAGCTGGGCGAGTTTTATGCGAGAGCATATACAGAAAAGCTCGGTCAGAAAAAGGCTGTTCTTTACGGTCCTGCATATAAGGGAATATCCCTTGCAGTCTCAGCAGCCGTTGCTCTTTCAAAGCAGGATCTTAATGTACCCTTTTTCTTTAACCGCAAGGAGGTCAAGGATCATGGCGAGGGCGGCGTATTTGTAGGATATGTTCCTCAGAGCTGCGAGGAGATTGTAATAATTGAGGATGTTATCACTGCAGGTACGGCTATCCGTGAGAGCATGGAGATCCTTTCTCATCTTGAAGGCGTCAAGGTTGCTGCTACCTTCATTATGGTAGACCGCAAGGAAAAGGGACAGACCGAACAGGGCGATATGCAGGAGATCGAGGAGCAGTTCGGCTTCCCCTTATATTCGATAGTTGATGTTTATGATATCATCGAATACCTCGAGGAGGACGAAAAGAACGCCGAGAACGTTGAGCGCATCAAGAACTATCTTGCTGTAAACGGAGCTAAGTAATCAGCCTTCCCTTGCAGGGAAGGCATGTGGGAAAGGATAAAAAATGAGAAGTCTGATCGATATACATGATTTTTCCGTTGAGGAGATCGATAAACTGATCGAAACGGCAAATGATATTATTGCAAACCCGTCTAAATATGCAGAAAAATGCAAGGGCAAAAAGCTAGCAACTCTTTTCTATGAGCCCTCAACCAGAACCCGTCTCAGCTTTGAGGCGGCAATGATGGAGCTCGGCGGAAATGTGATCGGTTTTTCAGAGGCGTCCAGCTCTTCTGCTGCAAAGGGCGAGAGCGTAGCTGACACGGCAAAGGTAATGAGCGCATATGCGGATATTATTGCAATGCGCCATCCACAGGAAGGCGCGCCCTATGTGGCATCGAGAAATGCTTCTGTGCCTGTTATCAATGCAGGTGACGGCGGTCATAACCATCCGACTCAAACTCTTACCGATCTTCTGACGATCTCTCGGGAAAAGGGCAGACTTGATAACCTGACGGTGGGCTTTTGCGGAGACCTTAAATACGGCAGAACAGTTCATTCTCTTATCGCGGCACTGGCGAGATATAAGAATGTAAAGATCGTGCTTATCTCTCCCTCGGAGCTTACAATTCCAAGCTATGTTCGCTATGAGGTTCTCAATAAGAACGGTATGGAATATGTTGAGACTACTGATCTTGAGGGCGCAATGCCGAGCCTTGATGTCCTTTATATGACAAGAATCCAAAGAGAGCGCTTTGAAGAAGAAGCTGATTACGAACGTCTCAAGGATAGTTATATTCTTACCGAGGATAAGCTTAAGAGGGCAAAGAGCGATCTTGCCATACTTCATCCCCTGCCGAGAGTTAATGAGATCAGTGTTAAGGTGGATAGCGACCCGCGAGCTTGCTATTTTAAGCAGGTACATAACGGAAAATATATCCGCATGGCTCTGATACTTCAGCTTCTTTTGGAGGCAGACGGTGTTATAGCTCCGGAGGATAGAAACTATATGCTTGTAAATAAGCTGTCTTGCGGAAATAAGCGCTGCATAACACAGACCGAGCAGGAGCTTGATCAGCTCTTCAAGGTAACAGATCCCGAGGCCGGCATCTGCCGCTGCGTATATTGCGAAGCAAAGGTATTTACGAAATAACATAAAAAATGTCTGTGTTCATCCATCAGACTGTAGACTAAAAGGGCTTACACCGAAGCAAAAGCCGAGGTATGAGCCCTTTTAGTCTGCAGTCTGAGCTTTCCCATAGAAGGGAAGGCCTATTGCAAATTATTGTTTCCGTTTATGCTATCCTTAAATAAATACCGATTATATCTTGATTTTGCACCGAAAATGGTTTATAATATAAAAAACGCAATGAGGTGCAATTATGAATAGAAAGCTTTTTGATTATATTGCCGCGAGCCCGACGGCTTATCATGCCGTGGAACATACGGCTAAGATACTTTCCGACAGAGGCTATTCAGAGCTTCGCGAGGGAGAAAAATGGTCTCTTGAGGCAGGCAAGGGCTATTATGTAACGAGAAACTGCTCGTCTCTTATCGCCTTTAAAGTACCTTCGAAGGATTTTTGCGGCTTTATGATGACGGCATCACACAGCGATAGTCCGACCTTTAAGGTGAAGGAGAATCCCGAGCTTTCGGATGGCAAATACCTGCGCCTTTCTGTTGAAAAATACGGCGGAATGCTCTGCTCAACATGGATGGACAGACCTCTTTCGGTTGCGGGAAGAGTTACGGTTCGTACTGAGAATGGATTTGAGACAAAGCTCGTTGATCTGGGAGAATTTTCGGCTATCATTCCCAATGTTGCGATCCATATGAACAGGAATGCAAACGACGGAATGTCCTATAATCCCGCCGTTGACATGCTTCCTCTTTTCGGCGAGGCAGGTGAATCGGGAAGGTTTATGGATCTTATTGCAGAAAAAGCAGGATCAGACAAGGCTGATATTATCACCACCGATCTTTTCCTCTACAATTTGGATGCGGGCAAGGAATGGGGCTCGTTTATAACAGCACCCCGTCTCGACGATCTTCAGTGTGCCTTTGCTTCTCTTCAAGCATTTGCGGCTTCAAATGAGAGCGAGAGTGCTACAGTATACTGCCTTTTCGATAATGAGGAGGTGGGCAGCGGAACTAAGCAGGGCGCGGCTTCAACATTCCTTTATGACGTTCTCTATCGCATAAATTCCGTTCTCGGCGGCGATGGCGAGGATCTGATGCGCAGGATCTCAAACAGCTTCCTTGTTTCCTGCGATAATGCCCATGCCGTTCATCCGAACCATCCCGAATTTTCGGATAAAAACCATACCGTCACCATGAATGGCGGCATTGTAATAAAATATAACGCAAATCAGAAGTATACCACCGATGCGGTATCCTCGGCTTTGTTCAGGCTTGTTTGTGAAGAAGCGGGAGTTCCCGTGCAGTCCTATGCAAACCGTGCCGACATGCCGGGCGGCTCAACCCTCGGAAATATTGCAAATACACAGGTGTCGCTTAATACCGTTGATATCGGTCTTGCCCAGCTGGCAATGCATTCTGCCCTGGAGACCGCAGGCGCAAAGGATACTGAATATATGGTAAAGGCACTTACCTCATTCTATAATAAATCGATCATAGCCGAAAAGGACGGATCTTACAGATTCAAATAAAACAAAACAGGTTTGGTTATTAGCCAAACCTGTTTTACTTTATTTGAATCTGTAATGTAACAAACGATTCGACCATACTGACGAACCGTTTATTTTGCTATAGATTTTCAATCAATCATCAAGAAATACTTTTTTATCGAATTTTTTAAGCAGCTCTATCACCTGCTCGCAGGTATCATATTCAAGGCTGAGGCAGATATCAAGCCCCCATTCTCTCTCGACCCTTTCAATGGTGAAATAATAAACGTCCCTTAAGAGCTCCTTGAAGATGCCGATATTATCATCCGTAATTAAAAAACGGCGGGAAGAAAACTTCAAAGTTGTAAATCTATGGGGAGGGGAGATTATAACCTCCAGATCGAGCTTCATAGCATTTGCAAGCTCAATAGACTTAAGCATGAAGTCCTTGAATTTCATGCCCTGCTTATCATCCTCGGGAATATGGGCAAGGATCTTATAAAAGGGCATTTCCGTAACGAGATTGATCTCCTCGGAAAAGAGCTCATATCTGAATTCATCGAGCATAAAATTTTCAAGAACGGGCGGTAGTTTTTTCATATCTGCCTCCAAAATATAACTGACAGAGAGGGCGCATGCCGTGCCGTTGCTCCGCGCAAGGCGCGGAGCGGCAGACAGGAAGCCCTCCTGAAACAAAAACCGCGTGAGGGATGGCGGCAAATGACCGTCAAAACCCCACTGCGGTTTACCTTTATCGTAAATCCATAGCCCATGAGCTTTCTTCGTCTGCCTTTCGGCAAAGAAATTTCATGACGTGGGGTACTCTGATACCCTTTGCAGATTTGCTGTACTTGCGATACAGAAAATCGGCGGCTTTTTGTTCCAATCAGAGAACTTATAAAATTAAAAATCCCGTGCAGTGCATAAAAGCATCAAGCACGGGTAATTTTAAAAAAAATCCACGAAAATAAAACCTATATGCGGAAAACTCTTGAAAAATGCGGGGAAATGTGTTATAATACATTCCGGGCGCCGGTTATCCGGTTGTATAGGAGTGCTCTGACACTTTTATGCAGAGTTATCGTACTTGCGATACGGTAACTCGCCTTTTTTTATTATTATACTACATTTTTCTTCATTTGTCAACAGCGGATATGAAAAATTCAAAACCTGCTCTGTAGTGTTACAATAGATGTGAGACTAAAAATAAAAAAAGAATAGAAAAAGTGATTGAGTTCTGTTAAAATAGAATTACCCCTAACTCACATCAACAGAAAGGACTCAATCACTTCATGAA
>JAFTXK010000020.1 GCA_017461635.1 Clostridia bacterium
AATAAGTACCGGGAATATCCACCATTTTATAGGTATATTTTTCGCTTTTGCAATAACCGAAGGCGAGCGAAACTGTCTTTCCGGGCCAATTTCCCGTATGCTGGTTCATCCCGGTCAGCGCATTGAAGATCGTACTTTTTCCAACATTGGGATTGCCTGCAAGAGCGATTTCAAAATCATGATCGGTTATATTCAGCGCCTTCATTTTTTCCTCCGCATATCTTTTATCAGTACTAAAGAGCTGTCCTCATTGCGCAGAGCAATGACCGCGCCTCTTATGAGAAAAGCGGAAAGACCTCCGCCGGGGCTTTTTCCGATGCATTCACCAGCAGTGTTCTCTACAAGCCCTATATCCAGCAGTCTTCGGCGCATGCCTCCGATAGTCTTGGTTCTCGAGACGATCCCGATATCGCCCGGCTTCATCTCGGATAATTAACAGCATTTATTCATAGCAGACACCCTCATCAAACATTATAGACTTTCAATTACAGCCTATTCGCATCTGCCGAAAAATGTTAAAATATATCAAAAAAGGACTGCCGAAGCAGTCCTTTAAATTACAGAAGCTTTTCAACCGAAGCTTTATATGCTTCAAGCTTTATATCGGTTTCGGATTTATCCTTGCCGGCAACCAGGAAATAGAACTTTACCTTGGGTTCTGTTCCCGAAGGACGGACTATTATAACATCTCCGCCGGCAAGCTCATAATAGAGCACATTGGATTTAGGCAGACCTGTGGGTGTAACAGCACCGCTTATCATATCGGTAAACGACTCGGTCATATAATCGCCGAATACGGAAACCTTCTCTCCGCCAAATTCTGAGGGAGGATCACTGCGCAGGGAAGTCATAAGCGATTCCATCTTTTCGGGACCGTCAACGCCTTCCATATTAACCTCGAGATTCTGCTCGGAGGAGAACCCGTAACGGGCATAAAGCTCGCCGAGAGCATCAAAGAGAGTCATGTCCTTAGCCTTGTAATAGGCTGTCATCTCAGCGATCAGCATAGAAGCAACGACTGCATCCTTGTCTCTCGCATAAGTGCCCTTAAGATAACCGTAGCTCTCCTCGAAACCGAAGAGGAAAGAGCCTCGGCCTTCTTTTTCATAATTCTTTATTACCTCGCCTATGAATTTAAAGCCTGTGAGAACATTATGCATTTTAACGCCGTGCTCTCGGCAGATCTTTGAAGCCAGCTCTGTGGAAACGATGCTCTTGACAACATAAGGCTCAGGAGGCATAGTATTTGTTTCTTCATAAGCAGAAAGAATATAATCGATAAGAAGTGCACCCATCTGGTTACCCGTGATCGTCATAAAGTTACCATCGGTGGTTCTTGTGACAACGCCAACTCTGTCGGCATCGGGATCTGTTGCAATAACAAGATCGCTTCCGATCTTTTCGGCTATCTCAATACCGAGAGTGAAAACATCTGAAAATTCGGGATTGGGCTTTTTTACCGTTGGGAAGTTACCGTCAAGAATCATCTGTTCGGGAACAGTATAAAGATGCTTGATACCAACGCGCTTGAGGATTTCGGGAACCATCTTATATCCCGTTCCATGCAAAGGTGTATAAACTATTTTAAGTTCGTCAGCTACCTTCTTTATCGCATCGGGGTTTACCAGCTGTTTTTCAACCTGATGGAGATATTTCTTATCAATCTCCTCGCCGATAATGACGATCGAACCGTCTGCAACTGCCTTATCGTAATCTGCGATCTTTACATCATTGAATATATCAACCTTTGCGATCTCCTTTGAGACCGTATCTGCATGCTCCGGCGGAAGCTGTGCACCATCCTCCCAATAAGCTTTATATCCGTTATATTCCTTGGGATTATGAGAAGCAGTTATATTAATGCCTGCAACGCATTTCAGTTCTCTTATTGCAAAGGAAAGCTCAGGTGTTGGTCTTATACCGTCGAAAAGATAAGCTCTGATACCGTTTGCTGCGAGCACCTGTGCTGAAATTCGAGCAAAAAGCTCGGAATTATTTCGACTGTCGCAGGCAACTGCAACACCGTCTGCGCTTCTTCCTTCCTTAATTATGAGTGCGGCAAGTCCCTGTGTGGCATGAGCAACGGTATGAACATTCATAGCGTTCATACCAACTTTCATAGTACCGCGAAGTCCTGCGGTTCCGAAGGAAAGATAGGAAGAAAAACGGCTTCTTATCTCCTTTTCATCCGAAGCGATATTCTCAAGTTCTGTCTTTTCGGCGGCTGTCAGCTTGTCCGAATTTTTCCAAAGGTCATAATTTTTGATGTAATTCATGCGTTCTCCTTTTCTGTTTTGTATTTTGCAAGTGCTTTTGAAAGCTGGTCGGGGCAGGAGGTAGGCTTCATACCGCAGAGTATACCCGAAAGTCGCTTCATAGCCTCGTCAACTGTCATTCCGACCACAAGAGCCGCAACTCCCTGAGTATTTCCTGCGCATCCGCCTGTAAATTTTGCGGCTACTATAACGCCGTCCTCAATATCAAGATCAATCTGTCTTGAGCAAACACCGCTCGGTGTGTAAGTAAAATGGTCTTTCATATTTAGCCCTTTCTAATTTTATTGAATTAATTTGCTTTTTATTCGTTTTATTTAAAAATACCAATCGGAGTGAAGGAAACTCCTTCAATAGAGAGAAAAACCAGAAAATCAAAGAATGCCGCATCCGCTTCTATACGAAAAACTATATAATATGAGTATTCATCCCGAAGATGTGTGAAGGGAACAGAGTCAATGCGTTTCGGATGTATTTTGCATATCGAAGCCGCTTCGAGAAGTCTCGGAAGAGCATCCTCATTTCTTGAAGAAATACTTATCTCAAAGCAGTATTCTTTTTGATCCAAGGTTAAGAGATTGATCGGGGGTCTTGAAAGAAGAGCAAATCTGGTGTAAGCATCCTGTCCGGAATGTTCAACATCGCAAACGCTAAGTATCTTCAGATTATAATTTGCAATAAGAGAATAGAAATTCAAAAGCTTTCCTGAGGAGGTATTCTCGATCGGAATGATGCAGTAATTAGCGCGCTCGTTATAAACGTCCTCGAAAAGATCGATAAAGCTATCTTTTTCTATTATTCTGAATTCCTTATCCCCGAAAAAATGACCGTAAGTCTGCTCGGAAAGTACATTGCGGAAATTTGAGACGATATAGGGCCTTTTCTCATGTATTTCAAGAGAAATATCACCGTGGATCTCCCCCTGATTTTCCGCTCGCAGCTCTTTTGCCGCCGTGAGGATATCTTTAACCGAAAATGCATCTGCGTCTCTCAGTATCTGCGATATATCAGAATAGGATATGAAGCCGTTTTTTTTGATAAGCTTGATCAGCTGTGAGATCCAGTATTTTCTTGCATTTATATCCTTTTTACTTCGTTCTTCGATATGTGCAAGATTTTTCGAGATGAGTTCGAGATCTTTTTTCATCAGAGATTTTCAAGAATATCGAAGCTGTCGGAAAGGAAATCCTTCATTTCATCGGCTGTGAGATTTCTCTGGGAAATAAGAGACAGATAAAAGATCTGCTTTGCTATCTTTTTCGCCTTTGCTTCATCGCTCTCTGCCATTTTGGTTAGCTGAATGATAAGGGATGAGGAAGCATTTATAACCATGGTCATTTCAAGCGGGAACACAGGGGCACTGCCTCCGCCGGACATAGAATAAAGCTTCATCATTTCTTCCATTCTTCTCGATTGCTCGGAAACATTGAGGATAGCGGGAACGGTTTCGTCCTTCAGCTTTTCAAAGCTTACTTTAAGCTCCGCGTTTCCGCTGACTTCCTTAAATATCTCTTCAAGCTTTTCATTCTTTTCGGATTCGCCTTCACCCTTAAGCGCCTTTGCAATATCCGCATCAACTCTGATATATTTTACTGTAGGTTCATAGCTTTCCAGCATTGAAATAAACTGAGTATCTATCAGCTTTTCAAAGAGCGCTACCTTTATACCCTGAGAATCGAACATGGATATATAACGAGCCTGGAGAGAAGCATCGGTAGCATAATAAACGGTATTCTCATGAAGCTCTTTGGCATCCTCGAGATACTGCTTAGGAGTGATATAACTGCCGTCTGTAAGATGAAGGAGCAGGGAAGAAGAAACTCTGTCATAGAACTTCCTATCTCTCATGCAGGCATATTCAACGAAGGTGCGGATGTCGTTCCAAACCTTTTCGTATTCTCCGCGCTCATTTATGCAGAGCCCGTTCAGCTTATCGGCAACCTTCTTTACGATATGTGCCGAGACCTTGGCTGTATAAGTATTATTTTGCAGATAGCTTCGTGAAACATTAAGTGGGAGCTCGGGGCAGTCGAGAACGCCCTTTAGCATCAGCAGATATTCAGGAATGATCTCCTTGATATTGTCGGCAACAAAGACCTGATTATAATAAAGCTTTACCTGTCCTTCAACAGATTCGAATTCATTATTTATTCTGGGGAAGAAGAGGATACCCTTGAAATTGAGGGGATAATCGGCATTGATATGAACATAGAAAAGGGGATCTCTGTAATCGCCGAACACCTTTTTATAGAATTCATTATATTCCTCGGGCTTACAGTCTGAGGGATTCTTGAGCCAAAGAGGTTCGACCTCATTGATCGGCGCATCAGCATTTTCTTTGTCCTCTGTCTTTTCTTCGCCGTCCTCAAAATAGATCGGAACAGGCATGAAGGCGCAGTATTTATCCAGCATTGATCGTATCTTTGAAGAATCGAGATATTCTTCTTCGCCCTCGGAGATATGCATGATAACCGTGGTACCTTTTTCTTCTCTTTCTCCGGGGAATATCTCGTATTCGCCTTCACCGTTGCAGACCCATTTTACAGCAGGCGTGCCGGTATAAGACTTTGTGATCACCTCAACAGTATCGCTGACCATAAAAGAAGAATAGAAGCCGAGACCGAAATGACCTATAATACCATTCTGAGCTGATGTACTCTGATCCTCATATTTCTGAATGAATTCAAGAGCACCCGAAAGCGCGATCTGACAAATATATCGGCTGAGCTCGTCTTCTGTCATACCGATACCGTTATCGCTGACAGTAAGAGTTTTTGCTTCTTTATCCAGAGTAACACTTATCTTATATTCGCTGTCAAATTCTCCGATTTGACCGAGAGACTGTAATCTTTTCAGCTTTGTTATAGCATCTGTGGCATTAGAAACTATTTCTCTCAGAAAAATATCCTTTTCGGAATAAAGCCATTTTTTGATGATGGGGAATATATGCTCGGATTCGACAGATATTCCGCCTTTTTTGATTTCGTTTTCTGACATTTTGGAAACCTCTTATTTTTTCTTTTTGTTTTTGTTTTCTTTTAATTTTTCTGCGGCACTTACCGCTGTTTTCTTTATTGTTTTACCTGCAATACTGCCGTATTTTTTAAGAAAAGAGAGTATTGGCGATGGTGTTTTTAAATCGTCTCTCGGTTCTCTCGGCGGAAATTCGGGATCATCGATAAGCTTAAGCTTTGCATTTACCGATTCCTCAATGATGTCTGCAATAAATGCGAAGAGCGGAACACCGATAAACATACCCGGAATACCCCAAAGTCCACCCATAACGGTGATTGCGATGATAATTCCGAAGGAACTGAGACCGAGGCTTGAGCCGAGAATAAAGGGTGCAACGATATTGCCGTCTATCTGCTGCATTATAATTATCAGGATAACGAAAAGTATTACCTTTCCCGGATCAACAATGAAGATAATGAAGGCACTTGGAATTGCACCGAGAAAAGGACCGAGAATGGGAATGATATTCGTGATACCGACAATAACAGCAACGAGCGGAGCATATGGAATATTGAAGAGAGAGAAAATTATGAAGCCTTCAACAGCCACTATTATGGAATCGGTGATAGCACCGATAAGATAATTTCCGAATTTGCCGTTCGCATGGTCAACTCTTCGAATAAAGGTATTATATTTTTCTCTTGACATAAATACTCGCACAAGTCTTTTGCACCATTCTCCGATCCTTTTTTTGAAAATAAGAACATAGATAGAAATGAAAAGACCGAGGAAAACATCAGTAACACCGCCAACGATATTTGTACCGTAATTAACAACTAAATTACCGACATTTTTCAAATGGTCACCTGAACTCTCAAGAAATGTTTCAAAATTTTCGGTAATTTTTTCGGCATCTATAAAATCAAGAACATTAGTATCTTCGGCAAACAATTCCGAATTCTGAATCAGATTGTTGGCCCATTTTATTGCCGTATTTATATATCCGTCCAGCTTTGCTACAAGATCCTTCAATGCGATAACGAACTGCGGGACAATTATTAGGAGCAATCCTAAAACTACAAGCAGAACTATAACATAAGTAAGCGCTATCGAAAGTGATTTTTTCAGTTTAGCTCTCTTAACCTTTGAAAGAGCTTTATTATAGAGCCATTTATTTATTGGGTTGCATAAATAAGCAATAATAAACCCGATAATTACAGGATTGAGCACCGACACGATCCAAGAAAACCATACCGAAATCGTACCGATATTGACGATCGCGAAAAGCACGAGAAAAATCGCGCCGAAGACGCAAAGAATACCTAAAAGCTTTTCTTTTTCGCTTTTTGGAGTTTTTTCATTGTTCATTTGATCAGCTCCTTAAATTTATATAAATATATTATAACTCTAAATAAGGAATAAGTCAATAATTTCGACCGATTTTGCCAAATTAAATTGACAGATCGTCAAAGTTATGGTATCATAAAGGTCAGGTGGTGATAATTTGATTTTTAACAGAAAATTTACCGAAAAAGCCTTTGCAAAAATTAATCTTTATTTAGATGTTACATCAAAAAGAAGTGATGGCTTTCATGATATCAAAAGTATAATGCAGTCGGTATCGCTCTTTGATGATATCACAGTATCGCTTTCCGAGAGCTGTGAAGATATTATAACCTGCAATATCGAAGGAATACCTACCGATGAGCGCAATCTTGCAATCAAAGCTGCCGATGCATTCAGATCGGCTGTCGGACTTACCTTTGGTGTAAATATTCATATTGAAAAGAGAATACCCGCATCTGCAGGTCTTGCCGGCGGAAGCACGGATGCGGCGGCGGTTCTGCGGCTTCTTAAAAAGCTTACCGAATCCGATATACCGACAGATGAAATGCTTAAAATTGCCGCTTCTATCGGTGCCGATGTTCCTTTTTGCTATATAGGTGGCACAATGCTTTGCGAGGGGAAGGGCGAGCTTCTGAGAGGAATTCCTGCCTGCCCTAAAATGCACTTGGTTGTGGCTATCAAGGGAGAAGGTGTTTCTACCCCTTGGGCTTATGGTGAGCTTGATGCCCGCTACGGAGATTTTGCAGAAGAACGGGATAAAGGAAGCTTTCATGCTTTATATTGCGCTCTTGAAGATAATGATAAAAAAAGAATTATTAAAAATCTTTATAATATTTTCGAAAGCGTTACCGAGCCCGAAAGACCAGAGATCGGCAAGCTGAAGGAAATCATGACTGCTCACGGGGCAAAATCGACCCTTATGAGTGGAAGCGGTCCTTCTGTTTTCGGAATTTTTGAGGATGAAGAGCCAGCACATACAGCAGAAAAAAGCTTAATAGAATACGGCGCAAAAGCGCACTATTGCACAATATAAAAATAAGAGCTTCGTTAAACGGAGCTCTTATTTTTATGTTGTTGTTTCACAGATAGCATTATTAAGAAATAAGCAATCAAGCCATAGAAAATGTCGGTTGCATAATAGATAACCATCAAAATTATCTCTGCGGCGGATTCGGGTGCACCGTAAAAAATATCGAATCTAATGCGCATAATTATTCGGACTGCAGTGATAAGAAAAGCCGAAACTGCCGAAATTTTTATGATAGGCTTGTGAGAATCGGTATTCTTTCGATTCAGAATTAATAATGAGACTATTGAAACTACAGCCATTTGGGCAATGTCGAAAAGGAAATAATAAATAGCGTCCGAAAAAAGCTGTGCCGCATCGGCAGAATAGACTGTCAAAGTAATTATCGGTACAGCAAAATATCGCAATGCTGTAAGTATGAAAGCGGAAACGAAAATGAATACTGAAAACTTCTCCTTTTTACAGACAGTAAAAAAGAAACAGGAAATAATATGCGAAAATAAATGGCACCAGATAAGGAGCTGACATATCTCCAAGGCTATTTCAAGTACATAAGGAAGAGCACCTTCACTGTAAATAATGTCAGCGCAAATCTCGGAATATATCGGAGTAAGAACGAACATGTAAATAATGTAAAGTCCTGCCAGCACCGCCGCAAAAATAATGTTTCTTTTAAGTAAAGCTTTGTTTTTCATATTAACCCTTCATTTTTTCTCTTTATGACGCATAGAATTATACAAAATGCGTTTGAAAGAGGTGAAATAATTGACAAATATACCGCCGATCGATACGAAAAGCGCCATAATTCCTCACAATGCGCCGATGACGTATGAACGGATGATTGAATACATAAATATTTTTGCCGAGAGGTATAAATGCTTTCATGTTACATATCTCGGTCAATCGATGCTTGGAAAGAATATTCCGCTGATAACTCTCGGAAAAGGCAAAAAGACCGCTCTTTATATAGGAGCTCACCACGGAATGGAATGGATAACTACCGCGCTTCTTCTGAAATTTGCCAATGAATATTGCGAGCTCCTTGAAGCTAACGGACATATAGGACATACCTCAGTTAGTTATCTGAATGCTTCGCGGAGTATCTGTATAATACCGATGCTAAATCCCGATGGAGTAAATTATCAGCTTGAGGGGATCTCCGGCGATAATCCTCTGAGAGAGCGTTTGATCAAAATGAACGGCGGTTCGGAGGATTTTTCTTCTTGGCAGGCAAATGCAAGAGGGGTAGATCTGAACCATAATTATGATGCGGGCTTTGCTGACTATATCAGAAGCGAGGAAGCGAAAAAGCTCGCCGGCGGCGCACCTTCAAAATGGTGCGGAAATCTGCCCGAGTCTGAGCCGGAAAGCGGTCTGCTGGCAAATTATGTACGATTCAATGAAGATATCGGACTTTTTATTGCCTTTCACTCCCAGGGCGAAGAAATATACTATGGCGATTGCTTTGATCCGCCGATCGAAAATCTGCGCGCCGGGAGAGTTCTTGCGAGAATGTCGGGCTATAAGCTAACCAAAACCGAAGGAACAGCCACAAGCGGCGGATTTACCGATTGGGTCGTAAAAGAGCTACGCAAACCCGCATTTACCGTTGAATGCGGAAAAGGGAAGAATCCTTTGCCTATAGATTCATTGTTTGAGATATACTTTAAGCTCAGAAGAATGCTTTTTGAAGCTCCAATGATAGTCTGATATCAGAAGAAAGCGATCATCTTGCCGATATTCGAGAAAATAACATAAAGCAAAAGCATATGCACGGGGTAGAACAGATAGAAAAGATACTGTTTTACCTTTCGTGCATTTTTTGATTTTGCGTTGCCGACTTTTCCGTTATAAAGAGCAAGAGGCAGAAATGCGAGCAGGGCAAATAACTGCATCTTGTTCCAATCAGAAAGAACCGAGCCTGCAATAAAAGATTCTATAACTCTTCTTGCGGCAAAAAGCAGAATTACAGGGAGAAGCAAAAGCTTTTTTTGAACGGAATCACCGTCAATAAGATAGAAGAGAAATATAAGAATGATCCCCCAATAGCCATAATCCATGCCGAATTTATCGGCAAAATAGCATGCAGCAAAGATAGGGAGCGCAAAGAGAAATCTAACTTCCTTTTTTGAGGATTTAAGACACATGTCCGCAAAGATAAGAGCCACGAGAGCCGCAGCTAAAGTGAACATAACATTAAGCGAGGGCTTATATATCAAGCTCTTATGGAAGCAAAGATTATAAGGGATCTCGGAAATAAGACCTGCGAGAAGCAGTCTGCCGGTATAAAAAACAACATTTCTTGTATGCTTGAAGCCCTCTGCAATAAGAAAAGCAAAAATAGGAAATGCGATCCTGCCTATAAGCCTTAGCAAGTTTGCCGTATCATAATTTCCAATGCCGTATGACTGCATAAGATAGCCGACATGGTCGAGCATCATAGTGATACAGGCGATCAGCTTTAAAATATTAGCACTCATTTTTGCAGAAAGGAAATAGTGCCGTCATCTTTAACATCCACTATTGCGAGTGAATGGAGCTCTGTACCCTTTGAGCGAATCATATCTCCGCCCTTTTGGAAAGCCTTTTCTATGCAGATTCCGACGCCTGCCGTCTCAGCACCTGCCATACTCACCAGTCGCATAAGACCCATGGCGGCCTCGCCGTTGGCAAGAAAATCATCTATTATGAGTACTTTATCGCCCTTAGTGAGATATTTTTTATCAATTCGTGCTGTATAATCTTTATTCTTTGTATATGAATGAATATCGGTTGAATAAACATCTCCGCTTAGATTGAGGGATTCGGTCTTTTTCGCAAAAACAACGGGCGCATTGTCAAAATACTGAGCCGCGATGCATGCAATACCGATGCCGGAAGCCTCAATGGTGAGTATCTTATTGATACCTTTTCCTGCAAAGAGACTTGCCAGCTCCTTTCCGATTTCCTGCATAAGAGAAATATCGATCTGATGATTCAGAAAGCTGTCCACCTTCAGAATACCGCCCTCGCGCAGTTCTCCGCATTCAAGTATCTTGTCCTCGAGCAATTTCATATGTAAAAACCTCCAAGTGTTGATCTTTTTACCGATAGTATACCATAAAAATTCGATTTCGTAAAGAGAAAATGTTAAAATATCGAAAAAGTGATTGATTATCTTCGAAAAATATGTTATTATATTAGGTAATATAAAGTAATGTCACAAAAAATCTGCATTGGGGGATTTTATATGTCGGACACAAAAAACGTTGTTTTCAGAAGTGCTGTGGGCGGTTACAATAAAAATGACGTAAACGAATATCTCGTGCGTCAATCTGCCGAGCTTACTGAAAGGGAAGAGGCGGCAAAGGAAAGAGTAAGAAATGCCGAAAAAGAAGTCGCTGAATATGAAAAAAAGCTTTCTTCTTTTGAGGAAGAACTTGCAAATATCAAATCACAGCTCGAACAAAAGGATTCGGAAATAGAAAGGCTTAATGCCGAAAAGACCGCTCTTGAGGAAAGCGCCGCATTTCATAACTATTCTGCCGTTGATGAATATCAAAAAAAGTCAGATCAGCAGGAAGCTGTCATAACAAAGCAGTTTGAAGAGATAGACTTGCTTCGCGGCGAGATCGAAGAGCTCCGTGCAAAGCTTTCAGATTCTGATTCTGATAAAGAAAGATATGAGGAGCTATCCAAAAAAGCAGCACTTTATGAAAAAACAAGTGCAAATATCGGAGAAGCTATCATATCTGCAAATAAAACCGCAGAAGAGATCATTTCTGCCGCAAAGGAAGAGGCGAGACTTCTTACCGAAAGAGCACAGAAAGAGCTCGATGAGAAGCGCAAGTCTCTCGAAGAAAGCTCCCGAAGAGCGATGGAGAGCATTTTCGGCAAGCTGACCCTTGCAGCTTCTGAGGGACGCAAGGATATATCTTCGGCTTCATCCTATACCTATCAGGTGCTCGAAAAAGCTCTTGAGGATATCAAGAGCCGCAATAACAGCTCGGAAGCAAAGCTTAAGAATCATGAAGAATCCCTTTGGAGAAGTATTAAGGATGATCTTGACAGTGTCGGAATCTCTTTAGATAAGAAGCCGCAGAAGAAAATGACTCCCGAGCAGATGAGAAGGATCAAAAGACAATGAGTGTTTTAAGGATACACACATCCGAGCTCAGAGAAAAGCTCGCTGAGCTCCATGCGGGCGACAGTATTCTGCTGTCCGGTACAATTTATACAGCGAGAGATGCGGCTCATAAGCTAATAACAGCACTAATGGATGATAAGGAAGAACTCCCCTTCGACCTTAAGGACGCTGTTATCTATTATGCAGGTCCGACACCGGCAAAAAACGGTATGGCTGTAGGCTCTTGCGGGCCTACAACTTCCTCGAGAATGGATGTTTTTGCACCTAAGCTTATCGAAAAGGGGCTCGTTTCAATGATAGGTAAGGGACAGCGAAATGAAGCCGTCGTTTCTGCAATGAAGGATCACGGGGCGGTATATTTTTGTGCTATCGGCGGAGCGGGCGCGCTTGCGGCTAAGTCAATAAAAAGCTGTGAGGTCATCGCATTTCCCGAGCTCGGATGCGAATCTGTCAAGAAAATGTATATTGAGGATCTTGCGCTTATAGTCGGTATCGACTGTGAGGGCAATAGTATATTTAAAAGATGAATATCGGTGAAAAAATAAAAAATCTGCGAACATCAAAGCTTATGACGCAGAAGGAGCTTTCGGGAGATGTTATCACCCGAAATATGCTGAGCCAGATAGAAAGCGGTTCTGCGCTTCCTTCGCTCCAAACTCTGATCTATCTTGCAAACAGATTGGGAGTTCCCGTAGGATATCTCGTTTCCGACGGCGGAACTAACGAAACCTTCTATAAAAAATATTCGAATTATCCCAATATAGTTGAATCATACAAAAGTGGCGAATGGGAGATCTGCCGTGATCTATGTATCGAATGTTTTTCCGAGGGCGGAGATAATGAGATCACATATATGTTAGCCCAAGCTTCTATGCATCTTGGAATGAGCTATTTCGGAGAAGGCAGACTGAAGGCAGCGGTGAGAATGTTTGAAGAAACCCTTGATTATTCAGCCTTGACCGTTTTTGATATTGGAGGTATTCTTTCATGTGTTTCCGCACATGCGGAGATCATGTCGTTGATCTCGCCTTCCTTGAATCTTGAAATAAGCAAAAAAACAGAGAGTGATATCATTTGCACGAATGATATTTGTAAATTCTCATCTGCGCTTATAACCGAAGCAGATCAGGCTATAATCCCCTCTGAGGGTGAATGGGCAAATCCGAATTTTTTCTATATCTTAAGTGCAAAATCATTGATGGAAAACGGAAATTATGAAGCCGCTATTGCGCTTCTTTCCCATGTCTGCGAGGACAGCATGCTTCCGAGGCCTATTATGTATCTCGCTCTTGATGATTATGAAAAATGCTGTAAGGAAACGGGTGATTATAAGGATGCTTACGAGATCTCACAGGCAAGAATGCAGCTTTTCGAAAAAATGCTTGCTGATAATTAGTCTGATTTTTTTGTTTTCATCTTGCGGCGGTGAGCCTAAGCTTTCTTATATCGGAGAAACGGTTGATTTTGAAGAACTGAAAGCTGATGATACGACCGAGACCAAAAATATTTATGATGAAAGTACTACTGTATATTGGTCAAAAAGCGGTTCTGTATGGCATATAAACCGAGAATGTTCCGCGCTATCGCGTACGAAGGAGATCTGTTTGGGTTCAAAAAATGAAGCAATTGAAGCCGGAATGGAACGTCTATGTCAAAAATGTTCATAAAACAACGGGGTTGCATCGCAGTGCAACCCCTGATGAGATTTTAACTTGAAAAATCCTCAAATAGTGAAATAAATTTTGCTGAGTCTTTCACTTCTATACCGTCAAGAAGTCTTTTCCTATCATTTTCGGGCAAAGTTTTAACAGCTACATTGATAGTTCCGAGAAGGTATCTTCGGTCTTTATCGTAAATTCCGATTATCCCCTCATGCTCAAGGAGCACCACAAAGCATTCATTCTCATCCTCAAGCCTTGTCAGTCTCACCTTGATATCAGATATCTGATTTGATGCGCTTGCGCTGAGGCGATTGTATTTCATCGTATTTTCCAGAGAAAAGGAAATAGAAAAAACAGCCAGAAAAGCACTTGCGGCAATAATAACTCCCAAAATAATTTTTTTCATATGCGAACCCCTGAATTTGTAAAAAATTTATCCTGATGTTTTTATTATTACCTGCAATTCATAATATATTCAAAAAAATGGTGTATAATATTACCATGTTTAGCCGTAGAAAAGTCGAATATTCATACTCTGCGGCTTTCCTAAAATCTCTCGATCGAAAGGAGTGTTGCTTTTGAAAAACAGAGAGAAAAATGCAAAACCGAAGAAAAGAGGTACGGTGGGAAGAATTCTGATGTTTATTCTGAATGCCTTTCTGACCGTGATGCTGGTTGGAATAATCACCGCGATAATCGTCGGCAGTGCTTTTGCAATTTATGTTAAGAATAATGTTGATATCAAGGTTGATGAAACAAAATTCGAGCTTAACACTACCAATACCACAACTAAGCTCTTTTATTATGAATTCACCGACAGAGAAAATCGCATCGGTGAAGCGGTTGAGCTTGAGGACGCACGTCTTTACGGCGGCTCAAACAGTATTTTTGTCCCTTATTCACAGATACCGAAGGATCTTATAAATGCCTTTGTTGCTATTGAGGACAAGCGTTTTTGGGATCACAAGGGTGTTGACTGGTACAGAACGGTCGGTGCGGGTGCTAACTTCTTCCTCGGCTTTCAGGATGAATTTGGCGCTTCGACCATAACACAGCAGCTCATTAAAAATATCACGGGCGAGGATGATTATAAGATACAGAGAAAGATACAGGAGATATTCTGGGCTCTTGATCTTGAGAGTAAGAAATCCAAGGAGGATATCCTCACACTTTATCTTAACGTTATCAATCTTTCCCAGAACTGCTATGGCGTTCAGGCGGCGGCGAATACCTATTTCGGCAAGGACGTAAGCGAGCTTACCTTGCTGGAATGTGCCTGCATAGCCGCAATAACCAACAACCCCTCGTATTATAACCCTATCAGATTCCCCGAGCATAACAAGGAACGCCGACAGACTATCCTTTGGCAGATGTATAAGGAGGAGATGATAAGTGAAGAGACCATGAATGAGCTTTATGATCTTGAGCCCGAGTTTAATCTTACAACAGTTGATTCGGGTAGCTCAACCATTAATTCATGGTACACTGACATGGTTATTAATGATGTCATCGATGCTCTTGTGGATAAAGGGTATACTTCCCAGGCGGCAAATCTTCTCGTTTATTCCGGCGGTCTTAATATCTATACCTGTATAGACCCCGATATACAGGCAGTTCTTGACGAAGTATATACAAGTGACGAATATTTTCCCGAGCATACCAGCGGTATGCCTGCGCAATCGTCAATGATAATCATTGATCCGAATACCGGTGATATTCTCGGTGTTGCAGGCGCAAAGGGTGAAAAGAAGGGTAACCGAATTCAGAATTTTGCCACCGATACCGTCAGACCTGCAGGATCATCTATAAAACCTGTATCTGTATACGGTCCTGCGCTTGAAAACGGACTTATCACATATGCAACGGTTTATGATGATACCCCTGTAAATTTCAGAGAAAGCAATACTTCTCCATGGCCGCATAATCTTCCCGATGTCTATGGAGGTCTTACAAATGTCAACAGTGCCATTGAGCGATCGGTCAATACCATCGCTATCAAGGTTCTGGAGGATCTTACTACCGGTGCTTCATTTGACTTCTGCCGTGATAAGCTTGGAATGACCAGTCTCATTGAGCTGGTAGAGCTTTCAAACGGTGGAACACTTACAGATATCGATTATGCGCCGTTGGCTCTCGGTCAGCTTACCTATGGCTGTACCGTCAGAGAGATAACAGCTGCTTATACAGCCTTCGCAAATGACGGTGTGTTCAATTCAGCGCACTCATTTTTAAAGGTCACAACAGCCGACGGCGAGGTTCTTCTCTCAAATGAAGATCCGGGTAATATCGTTTTTAGCGAAGAAAATGCGGCGATAATGACGCAGATGCTTTCCAATGTAGTTAATAACGGTACAGCGAAAGCGGTAACTCTTCGCAAAACTGTTGACTGCGCAGGTAAAACAGGTACTACCAATAATGACTATGACCGTTGGTTCATCGGCTACACACCTTATTTTATCGGCGGAGTTTGGTACGGATATGAATATCCCAAAACTCTTTCAAGTCTCAAATCAAATCCCTGTGTTTCAATTTGGGATACAGTTATGACAAAGCTTCACCAATCATATATTGATGAAGCCGCAAACGGCGGAGAAGCACTGAAGGAATTTGAAACTCCCGGTACTGTTATAAAGGCGACCTACTGCAAGGATTCGGGCATGCTTATGACAGATGCCTGCCGCGCCGATCCCAGAGGAAGCCGAGCGGAAACAGGTTATTTTGCAGTCGGAACTCAGCCTAATTCCTATTGTACGACCCATGTTCTTGTTGATTATTGTACAGATTCAGGTGCTGTTGCAAGTGCTTGCTGTCCTGATGAGAGCATTACTCAGGTAGGTCTTATCGAGGTTACCGACAGAAGCTTCCCGGTTCAGATAACTGTTACCGATGCACAGTATGTTTACAGAGAGCTTCCTGAATCCACAGAGCCCGGCGGCTGGTGGGGAGACCCTTTCTTCATTAATGCAATTCCTTCGGGAACCTATGTCGGTTCTTCAAATGTGGAAACACAATATAATCAATTCTGCTGGAAGCATTTTGACTTTGATGCCTTTAACCGAGGAGAAATAACCTCGTCGGGCAGAAGAGTAAGTTAATTGGTTTTAAAAATGCAGATCACCTCATATATTTTATGGGGTGATTTGCATGAAACGTATTAAGAAAAAACTGATTTCTTCTTGCCGAAGGGTAAAAACAGACGGAAAGACCGTTATCGCAGGAACTGCCATAGTCCTTCTTGCAGGACTGCTCTCAAGATTTCTCTCCGGAAGCCCGCTTTATATGCTGAGGCTCACAGGTCTTTGGAATAACATTCCGAGAGCATGGTTCTTCACCATTGTTTGGACACTATGGTATATCCTGCTGGGCTTTTCTTTCGGATTTATTCTCGGAAGCAAAACAGTAGGGAAGGAGCTATGTAAATATAAGGGATCGCTGTGGTTTGTAACGATGATGGTATTCAATATCGTTTGGTATCCGCTTTTCTTTAAGGCAGGTGCGGTTTTTCTTGCCCTTATCGATATTGCTCTGATCATTTTCTTCTGCTTTCTTGCCGCGATTGAATATATTAAGGTATATAAACCGATCGGATTTATTTTCTTTGCTCATATAGCTTGGCTTATTTGGTGCTTTTTTATAAATATGAGAGCTTTTTTGAGCATATAAAAAGATGAAAAAAGCAAAATTGTTAAAAAATATTGGAAATTCTCTTGACAAATGAATATTTATGCCGTATAATCTTACAGGCACTTAATAATATAACTATTTTAATTTTTGGAGGAACAAACAATGAAATTCACTAAAATTTTATCTCTCGTTCTTGCAATAATGATGCTTTTCGTTCTCGTTTCCTGCGGAAACACAAACGATGAGGGCAAGGACACAGACACTGACACAAGTGCAGTAAGCGACAGCGATACTGTTGCCGATACTGATGCTGAAACTCCCTCTGATGATACCATCGTAATGGCTACAAATGCTTATTTCCCCCCTTATGAATATTATGAGGGCGAAACCATTATCGGTATCGATGCTGAGATCGCGGCTGAGATCGCTAAGAAGCTTGGCAAGACACTCGTTATCGAGGATATGGAATTCAATTCCATCACAACCGCTGTAAACGAGGGCTCTGTTGATTTCGGTATGGCAGGTATGACCATCACAGAAGACAGACTTCTTGAGGTTGATTTCTCAAGCAGCTATGCAAATGGCGTTCAGGTTATCATTGTTAAGGAGGATTCTCCTATCACAACCGTTGATGATCTTTATTCTGAAGGCGCAAGCTACAAGGTAGGCGTTCAGCTTGGTACAACAGGCGACACATATTCTTCCGATGATTTCGGTGCAGACCGTGTTGTTCAGTATGTTACAGGTAACGAGGCCGTTCTTGCTCTCGCAGGCGGAAGCGTTGACTGTGTAATCATCGATAATGAGCCCGCAAAGGCTTATGTTGAAGCCAACGAAGGTCTTAAGATCCTTGACACAACTTATGCTGATGAAGACTACGCTATCTGCGTAAAGAAGGGTAACACAGAGCTTCTCGATCAGATCAACGCAGCTATCGTTGAACTCACCGAGGACGGCACTATCGACGCTATCATCGATAAGTACATTAAGTAATTATTATTTGCCAATAAAAACAGTCGGCAAAAAGGAATGAGCAATCATTCCTTTTTGCTGTGTAACGGAGATTTCAAATGAGTGATAAAAAGCAAAAGAAACCTATCGGTAAGCCAATTAAAGCGCTGATATTTTTAGCTGTTATAGCTGTTATTATCGCCGCTGTTTTTCTTATAGGCAGTCTCGGAAACCGTACAAGTGCCACACTTGATATAGAGCAGGCACAGATTCTTATTGACGATACCTTTGCCGCGCTCCCCAAATCGGTAGCCAAATCGGCTATACTCCTTTCCGAGATGACTGAAATTAAGGTCGATTCCGTTAATTACGGAAATGAAAAAGACATCATTCTCGGATGTACATATAATACCGTTAATATAAGCAAGGCTGTCAGCGAAAGCAAGGAAAGTCTTTTTGACCGTGCTTACGGTTTCTATATGGATAATGCTTCCGAGGGCAAGAAAACAAACGCCATGAAGGTCATGCTTGAGGTGGATGATATTATAAATTCCGCTCTTGAAAATGCCGAGCCCCTGACCGGCAATGTTGATATTTACGTTTATCAGATGAATGATGGATCGCTTAGTGTTTATCTCAGTGATGAAACTGTAAATACATGCTTTGGCGGAATTCTCGATGCCAAAAAGATGATAAACGAGGTTACAGAGATAGAATATAACGGAGAGACCGTTTCCATCGCAAATCTCAATACCATCCGCACGGGAATTTCCGATTGCATAGCGCTAAAAAATTATGATACATCAAAGCCCAATACAGGCACTCCTCTTATGCAGTGGTGGGCTGATATGAGCGACGAGTTCAGAAGAAACTTTATTGTCAACGATCAGTGGAAATATCTTGCAAAGGGTCTGCTTACCACCATTGAGATCACCTTCCTTGCGCTTCTCATAGGAGTTGTTATCGGCTTCCTCGTTGCAATAATCAGAGTTACGAACAGTAAAACAGGAAAGCTGAATATTCTCAGCTCTATCTGTCAGGTATATATTTCGATAATCCGCGGAACTCCCGTAATGGTACAGCTTCTTATTATTTATTTTGTTTTGCTTCTTCCTATCGGAATCGAAAAATTTCCTGCGGCAGTGCTTTGCTTCGGTTTGAATTCGGGAGCATATGTTTCCGAGATAGTACGAGGCGGGATTATGTCGGTTGATAACGGACAGACGGAAGCGGGACGCAGTCTGGGCTTCAACTATGCGCAAACTATGCTTTATATCGTTATTCCTCAGGCATTCAAGGCTGTCCTTCCTGCTCTGGCAAATGAATTTATCACTCTTCTTAAGGAGTCCTCGGTCGCATTCTATATAGGCGTTGCCGATCTGACCCAGGGAGGCCTTAAGATCCGTTCGATCACTTACAGTAATTTTATGCCCCTTATAGCAGTTGCGGTAATTTATCTTATCGTAGTGCTTGGGCTTACAAAACTTGTTAGTCTGCTTGAAAAGAGGTTGCAAAAAGGTGATAGATAAGAATGTTAAAATTATTGAAGTAGATAAGCTCACCAAGGCTTTCGGCGATCTCGTTGTTCTTGAAAATGTTGATCTTACCATCTATAAAGGTGAGGTAGTATGCATAATAGGTCCTTCGGGAGGAGGAAAATCCACACTTCTTCGTTGTCTCAATCTTCTGGAAGAGCCTACAGGCGGCAAAATATATTTTGAAGGAACAGATATAACAGACAAAAAGAGCGATATTAATAAGCTCCGACAGAGAATCGGTATGGTTTTTCAGCAGTTCAATCTCTTTCCCCATATGTCGGTAATGAGAAATATCACCATCGCTCCCATCAAGCTTCTCGGCATGAGCAAAGCGGATGCTGAAGCGGAAGCTCATAAGCTTTTGAAGCGCGTCGGTCTTGATGATAAAGCCAATGCTTATCCCAATCAGCTTTCGGGCGGTCAGAAGCAGAGAATAGCCATCGTCAGAGCTCTTATGATGAAGCCGGAATTTATGCTCTTTGACGAGCCTACCTCTGCGCTTGACCCCGAAATGGTAGGTGAAGTTCTCGAGGTTATGAAGAGTCTTGCGGCAGAAGGAATGACCATGGCTGTGGTGACCCACGAAATGGGCTTTGCGCGCGAGGTTGCTGACAGGATACTTTTCGTCTGCGATAAGGGAATAGCAGAGCAGGGAACTCCCGAGCAGATCTTTACAGATCCGCAAAATCCCAGAACAAAGCAGTTTTTGCAGAGCGTCCTTTAAAGCGGAGGTTAAAATGGAAAATAATATAATAATAATCGGTGCAGGTCCTGCAGGCATTTTTACTGCACTTGAAATGCTGAAAAATGGAAGCAAGAAAAAGATAACGATCATCGAAAAGGGACTTGCTATAGAAAACCGCAGATGTCCCAAGCATAAGACTAAGCAATGCGTTAATTGCAAGCCTTACTGCCATATTACAACAGGCTTTTCGGGAGCAGGTGCTTTTTCCGATGGTAAGCTTTCACTCAGCTATGAGGTAGGCGGAGATCTGCCAAGCCTTATCGGTGAAGATCTGGCTCAAGAAACAATCGATTATGCTGATAAGATATATCTTGAATTCGGCGCCGATACTCATATTGAAGGACTTGAAAACACCGATGAGGTTAAAGAGATCAGAAAGAACGCTATTAAAGCCGGTCTTAAGCTGGTGGATTGTCCTATAAGACATCTCGGAACCGAAAAGGCGCAGGATATTTATTATGCAATTGAAAAATATCTTATGGAAAATGGCGTTGAAATGCTCTTCGGCTGTGAATGTATCGATCTTATTCTTGAAGATAATGTTTGCCATGGCGTCACTCTTGCTCAGAATGGAAAGACCTTTGAAATGAGAGCGGAGCATGTTGTTGTTGCAACAGGCAGACGCGGTGCAGACTGGCTCGAAAAGCTCTGCGCAGAGCATAATATAGCGCACGCTCCGGGCACTGTTGATATAGGTGTTCGCGTTGAGGTAAGAAACGAGATCATGGAGAAGGTAAATAAGGTTCTGTATGAGGCAAAGCTGGTGGGTTATCCCCATCCCTTTAAGAATAAGGTCAGAACCTTCTGCCAAAACCCCGGCGGATTTGTAAGCCAGGAGAATTATGATAATAACCTCGCTGTTGTAAACGGTCACTCCTACAAGGAACTGAAATCCAATAATACAAACTTTGCGATTCTTTGTTCTCATAATTTCAGTACACCCTTCAATCAGCCTATCGAATATGCACAGAAGGTAGGCGAGCTTACCAATATGCTTGGTGCAGGACATATCCTCGTTCAGCGTTTCGGAGATATTCTCGACGGTAAGAGAACCTGGCAGAAGGAGCTTTCACAATCTAACCTTCGTCCTTCTCTCCCTGATGCGGTTGCAGGCGATATAACCGCCGCAATGCCTTACAGGGCAATGACAAATATTATTAACTTTATTCAAGCGATGGATACAGTTGTTCCGGGTGTTGCATCTACCGAAACTCTCCTCTATTCTCCCGAGCTGAAATTTTACAGTAACCGAGTTAAAATGGATGAAGATTTTAATACTAATATTAAAGGTCTACATTGTCTCGGTGACTCCAGCGGCTGGACAAGAGGTCTTATGATGGCATCCGTCATGGGAGTTCTAATGGGTCGTAAATTAGTATAATCATAAAAGCACGGCAAATGCCGTGCTTTTATGATTATTATTCCAAATCTCCTATCTCCTTTATGCGGTCAGCAAAACGGCCTATGGATTCGGTAAGAATACTTGGCATTGCGAATTCATCGTTTTCTTCATTGGCTTTCAGGAGCATTTTTACAATAAACTTGTCAAGTCCTTTCTGTTTATCGAGCTTCAGTTCACCGCCGAATGTATCATGAAGAAGCGATCTCTCTATAAGAAGGGCAGGAAAGCATTTTTTAAAATAATTATCGGTCTCCTCGTTAAATCCGTTACAAATAAAATATGCAGCATTTGAATTAAGCAATTTATCTTTATTTTTTGTGAGAAAAGAAAGAGTTCTCTTATCAAGCTTGCCCATCCTGATGCTGCCGCCGATGACCGAAAGATCATAATTCGAAATTTCGGGATCAGATTTCGATAGATCTACAATGTCGATATCATGGCGTGTGAGCTCAGAAGCAAGAAGCTTTGCACATTCTTTGCAAGTGCCGGTTTTAGTGGAATACGCTATTAAAATCCTCATTTTCATCACCTCGGATAATAGTATAACAGAGTTTTATAAAAAAAACAATATCGAAAATAATTAATATTTGTTTTTTTCGTCTTTTTCCTTGACTTATAAGAGATTTGGGGTTATAATGTATTATCATACTAAAGTAAAGGATATGCAAATAATGAGAATCGTCGTTAAAGTCGGTACGTCAACCTTGGCGCACCCCACAGGACATCTTAATATTCGCCGCGTTGAGGAGCTTTGCAGAGTGCTCAGCGACCTCAAAAACAGCGGTCATGAAATAATACTCGTCTCCTCCGGAGCTATCGGAATGGGCGTAGGAAAGCTCTCTCTTAAAGAACGTCCGCAGGATATTCCGACAAAACAGGCCGCCGCCGCGGTCGGTCAGTGCGAGCTTATGTATACATATGATAAGCTTTTTCAGGAATATAGCCATACCGTTGCTCAAATACTTCTGACAGGCTCGGATTTCCGACATGAAGACAGATTTGAAAATTTCAGAAATACAATGACGCGTTTGCTTGAGCTTGACGTTCTGCCTATTATAAATGAGAACGATACTATTGCCACCGAGGAGATCAAGGTTGGAGATAATGATACTCTTTCCGCAATCGTTGCAACAGGCATAAATGCTGAAATGCTGATACTGCTCTCTGATATTGACGGGCTTTATACAGCAGACCCGCATAAGGATGCAAATGCGACCCTTATAAGCGAAGTTCATGAGCTTACACCCGATATCATGGCTCTCGCAGGCGGCGTTGGTTCTTCGCTCGGCACGGGCGGTATGAAAACAAAGCTCCATGCCGCAGAACTTTGCGCCGATGCAGGATGCGAAATGGTTATTCTCAATGGTGAAAAGCCCTCACTGCTTTATGATCTTTTTGATGGCAAAAAGGTGGGCACAAGATTTTTTCCGAAAGGCTGATAAAAAATGACTACACTTGAAATTTTAAAGCAAGCAAAGGCATCTGCGCCCGAGCTTGCAATGCTTAATACAGATACAAAAAATCGTGCACTCCTTGCAATGGCAGACGCTCTTGAAGAATATTCAGATAAGATACTCGAAGCAAACGCTATTGATGTTGAGGCGGCAAAGGCAAGTATTGGCGAGGTCATGACAGACCGCCTGCGTCTCACAACCGAAAGAATCAAGGGAATGGCAGATGGCATCAGAGAGGTTGCCAATCTTCCCGATCCAACAGGCTCAGTGATAGATAAAGTTGAAAGACCAAACGGTCTGGTTATAAATAAAATCCGCGTTCCCATGGGCGTAGTTGCTATCATCTATGAAAGCCGCCCCAATGTCACCTCCGATGCGGCGGCTCTTGCGCTGAAAAGCGGTAATGTTTGTGTTCTCCGTGGCGGCAAAGAGGCTTATAAAAGCTCATATGCTATTGTTTCAGCAATGCGCATGGGACTAAAGTCTATCGGACTTCCAGAAACCTTTATAAATATGCTTGAAGATACCACAAGAGCAGGTGCAAACGAGCTTATGACCGCAACAGAATATGTTGATCTTCTGATTCCCAGAGGCGGTGCAGGGCTTATTCGAGCTTGCGTTGAGAACGCGAAGGTTCCCTGCATACAGACTGGAACCGGTATCTGCCATATCTATGTTGATAAGGATGCTGATCTTGATATGGCTCTTGATATCATAGAAAATGCAAAAACCAGCCGTCCTTCGGTATGCAATGCGGAAGAGGCCTGCCTTGTAAACCGCGCGATAGCAAAAGACTTTCTGCCGAGGCTTAAGAAAAGACTGGCAGATAATCGCTCGGTAAATCCCGTTGAGCTTCGCCTTGACAGGGAAGCGGCAGAGATAATTGACGGTACACCTGCAGGGGCTGACGATTTTGATACAGAATTCCTTGATTATATCCTTGCTGTCGCCATAGTTGAAGATGTCAAGGAAGCTGTTTTGCATATTTCGAAGCACTCTACCCATCATAGCGAAGCTATCATAACAAGTAACGAAAAAACAGCAAATTATTTTACTGCCGCAGTTGACAGCTCCTCGGTTTATGTGAATGCTTCAACTCGTTTTACCGATGGTGGAGAATTCGGTCTTGGCTGTGAGATCGGAATTTCAACTCAAAAGCTTCATGCGCGAGGTCCTATGGGGCTCGAAGAGCTTACAACTTATAAATATGTTATTCGCGGAAACGGTCAGATCCGCTGAAAGGGGCTAAAATGGATAGATTTGGTTTTATCGGTTGCGGAAATATGGGCGGTGCACTTGTCAGCGCATCTGCAAAGGTGCTTTCGGGAGAGCAAATAATGCTCTGTGACGCATTTGGCGCAAAGGCTGAAGAGCTCGCCGCAAAATACGGCGCAGAGGTCACAGATGTAAAAAATATCGCCGAAAAATGCAATTATATTTTTCTCGGAGTTAAGCCCCAAGGCTTTGAAGCACTTTTTGAAGAGATCAGACCGATTTTGGCAGCCCGTAAAGATGATTTTGTGCTCATCTCCATGGCGGCAGGTATTACAATTTCCGCTGTTGAAAAAATGGCAGACTGCGCCCCGGCTGTTATCCGCATTATGCCAAATACGCCTGTATCGGTTGGCGAAGGAATGATACTTTACGCTTCTAACAGTAACACTTCTGACCAGCAGATCGAAGCCTTTAAAAAAGCACTTTCATATGCCGGCGCGCTCGACGCTCTTCCGGAGGATAAGATCGATGCCGCAAGTGCGCTTTCGGGTTGCGGACCTGCATTTGTATATATGTTTGCGGAAGCCCTTGCTGACGGTGCTGTTGAATGTGGTCTTCCTCGCGATAAGGCAATGCTCTATGCGGCGCAAACGCTTCTCGGATCTGCAAAGCTTCTCGGTGAATCAGGTAAGCACCCCGGTCAGCTCAAGGATGCGGTCTGCAGTCCCGGAGGTACAACCATTGCCGGAGTACACGCCCTTGAAGACGGCGCTTTTCGCTCTTTAGCAATGAATGCGGTAAAGAAAGCTTATGATAGAACTTTAGAACTGAAAAAATAAAGAAAAGGGAAGCGTCAGCTTCCCTTATTTTCTGTAATCAGACGGCTTTTTGCCAGTTATCTTCTTAAAAATGCGATTAAAATTTGAAAGATTGCCAAAGCCGCATTCGTTTGCGATATAAAGTATTGTTTCATTGCCTTCGATCAGCATTATTTTTGCTTTTTCTATGCGTTTGATATTAATATATTCCCATGGCGAAACGCCGTTGAGCTCCTTGAAGAGCGCAGAAAAATAGGTTCTGCTGAAACAGGATATCTCAGCGAGCTCATCAAGAGTAAACTTTTTTGACAGATTGGAGTTGATATATTGTATTGCTTTTTCGATGTTTTTAAGATTTTCTGAATTCTTAGGGGTAATTTCGCCATCATTGAATTTTTCATGGCGCAAAAGAATGACAAGAAGTCTGTAAAGATCTGATTTTACAACTATTTCATATCCCCGTTCGTCTGACAAACATTCTTTGTGCATCTCTTTCATTATTTTACCGATCTCTTCGGCAAGCGGATCCGAAGGAGGGATATAATTTGAGCATTTTGAGCCGAAAAGCGTACGCAGACAGTTATCATCAAATAGATTTAACTGAGGCGACCACACAAGTCTGGGCTCAAATTTCAGATCAAGAAAACGAAGCTGTGTTTCCTCACAGAGCTCTTCGATCCAGTGGACTTCATTTGAAGGAAATATAAATATTGCACTCGGAGCAATATCGTAATATGTCCCCCTGATTTTAAAGCGTCCGCTGCCGGAGAGAACATAGCAAAGTTCAATTTCAGTATGATGATGTTCGGAGAATTTTCCGCGCTCCCGTTCGGGCACGGACTCATACATCTGGAGAATATTTTGTCCCGCAGAATCTGTCAGCGGTTTTGCAATATTATATCTCATATAATACCTCAATCATAATATAGTATTATGTTTTCATAACATAATCGTTGTTATTATCGCAATCGCGGTTTATAATTAGCTTAATAATATATTACACGAAAGAAAACTGTTTGTCAATGGCTAATAAAAAAATATTATTGAAATGATCGAAACCAATACAAAAACCGCATTATCGTGAAAATCTTCTTATAAAGAAAAGATTTATTGATGTTCTCGGCGCACCCGGTCTCGGTATTTATTCTTTTAACGAAGAGCTGATAAGCGAGTAATGCGCGAAAAGCAAGTTTAAAACTTGAGATAATGAAAGGGCAAATGACAGAACTTGGTCATGAGGTGATTAAAATGTTTGATCTTACAGGTAAAAGAGCTCTTATAACAGGCTCAACGCAGGGGATAGGTCTTGCCGTTGCAAAAGCATTTGCCGAGCAAGGAGCTGAGGTGATAATCCATGGCGCAACGAGCATCGAAAAATGCAAAAAAGCAGCCGACCGGATTCCCGAAGCAACATTAGTTGTCTGCGATCTCGAAGATACAGATGCCGCAGAAAAAATTTATGCCCAAACCGGCGATGTTGATATTCTTGTTCTTAATGCTTCCATACAATACAGAACAGAATGGCAGAGCGTTCCTTATGACGAATTTGAAAAGCAGATGAAGGTAAATGTATATTCTTCGCTGGCTTTGACGCAAAAATATCAAAGCTCAATGGTAAAAAAAGGCTGGGGAAGAATTATCATGGTAGGAAGCGTTCAACAGCACCGCCCCAATCCCGCAATGCCAATCTATTCGGCTTCAAAAGCGGCGCAGATGAGCCTTGTCGAGTGTCTTTCAAAAGATCTTGCACCCACAGGTGTAACGGTCAATAATATTTCTCCCGGAGTTATTGCAACTCCGAGAAACGACGCTGTTCTTTCCGATCCAAAATTCTATGAAAACGTTATGAAAAAGATACCTATGGCGATTCCCGGCAGTACCGATGACTGCATAGGTGCGTTCCTTCTTTTGGCTTCTGAGGAAGGAAAGTACATCACAGGTGCAGACATAAAGATCGACGGCGGAATGAGCCTATAAGGAGGAAATTATGCATTTTAATGTCAGAGAAGAAATTATAGCTCTAACTCCTCAGTGGAAGGGAGAAAGACTGCCTGATGGCAGACCCTATGTTGAGGACAAATACCTTGATGCGCTGAAAAAGATGACCCTTGAGGAAGTTTGGAAGCCGATATTTGTCAAGGGTTATGAAAATCAGTTTGTGGGCGGCGGTGTAAATCCGCTGAATGTGCTTCATGATGACGGCAGGAAGCTTATTGGCAGAGCTGTTACATGCTCCTTCTGTCCGACAAGACCCGATCTCCATGAGACGATGTTTGCTATCGGCGCAGAGGAGGGAAGAAAGGGAAACTACAATCAATGGGTTATAGATTCTCTGGTTGAACGAGATGTTGTTGTTGTCGATATGTTCGACAAGATCTATAAGGGCACCTTCCTCGGCGGAAATCTGACGACCGCTATAAAGACAAAAACCAAGAACGGCGGCGCAGTGGTCTGGGGCGGAATCAGAGACGTTGAACAAATGAAGCAGGTGGAGGGAGTTCAGGTATATTACAGGGGCATTGATCCAACGCCTATACGTGATTTTGTAATGACCGGCTTTAATAACGTCGTTAATTTCGGCGGCGCGGTCTGCCTTCCCGGAGATGTTGTTTTCGGTGCGGGCGGCGGTGTTCTCTTTATTCCCAGCCATCTCGTCGCGGAAGTTGTTGATGGTGCGGCGAAAACTCACGTCAAAGACGATTTCGGCTTCGAGATGATAGCTCAGAATAAATTTACAACGGCGCAGATTGACAGAAATACATGGACAGAGGAAATGCTCGATATGCTGATGGAATTTATCAAAAATGATCCCAGAGGCGAGCAATACCGCGATCTCGATTGGTCGCACGAATACGATCTTGCGCGAAACGGAGATCCTGACGATACTCAAACAGCGCTTTGATCCCGAAAAACAGCAGATTTGATGTCTGCTGTTTTTAATTTGAAATTCAACTACTATGTGCTTGAAAATCCGCAGTTAATAGATTATAATATATTTAGAAAAAAGCGGATGTATAACAATGGCTGAACTGAAAAATCTTAACGGCAGACCTGCGATATATATTGACGGAAAATTCTATCCGCCGATGATGGCAACCATAAGAACGAATAATATCGATCATATGTGCATTGACAGAGAATATTACAGAAATCTCGGAAAAGCAGGTATAAGGATATTCTTTGTTATTTGCGATACAGTTTGGCTGAAGCCAAAAGCTATTGAGCTTTTCAGAGAAGAAGCAGAGATCATTCTTGAAGAAGTTCCGAATGCTTATATTGTTCCGCGCATGGGACTTCATCCACCGGATGAATGGATAGAAGCCAACAAAGATGAATGTGTAAAGTACTCTGATGGAGCTTTGCCACGCTTTGATCTGTTTTCAGAATCTTATGTAAAGGATATGCCTGCACATTATCTGCTTTGTTCGGAGGCTTGGCGCCGCGATGCGGGAAAGGCACTCGAAGAAACATGGAAAATTCTTATGGAACTTCCTTATGCGGATCGTATAATAGGGTGTTTCCTTGCCGCAGGCAGTACATCGGAATGGGGATATCAGGCTCGTCTGGGCGAATTTGATAAACAAATATCAGGTGATCACAGCAAGGGCTTCAAAGTTAATTTTTCCAAATATCTCACCGAAAAATACGGAAGCGATGCAGAACTGCAGAGGCATTGGAAAAATCCGGATGCCACCTTAAAGGATCCACCGATACCGAGTTTTGAAAAGCATTATTTCGCTCACCGTGTCGATTACGAATGTTTGCATCCCGGAAGAGTGCTTTCTAACGGTGACTCACCTTCTCCCAAGGGAAACTGAACCTCTGTCGGAGCAATCATTGATGTTGATAAAAATATTGAT
>JAFTXK010000021.1 GCA_017461635.1 Clostridia bacterium
AAGGTAGTTTTGTAAACTTTTCGCTTCTCGAAAACTTTACAATCTCCACCTTGACAAGTATTTCTGTAAAAATTGTCACCTATCATTGACAATTCAACACCCGGAGATATATTGTTTTTATTCATTCTATTGACAAATTTCCTCAATTAGTATATAATATTTGTATTACATTCGATCAGATATCCAAAAGGAGAACTAAAATGCAGATCTATGAAGAACTGGTTGCCAGAGGGCTTATTGCACAGGTGACCAATGAAGATGAAATCAGAAATATGATAAATGAGGGCAAAGCCACATTTTATATAGGCTTTGACTGCACGGCGGACAGTCTTACCGCAGGTCATTTCATGGCTCTCACTCTTATGAAGAGACTTCAGATGGCAGGCAACAAGCCCATCGCTCTTATCGGCGGCGGTACGACCATGATCGGCGACCCCTCGGGCAGAACCGACATGAGAAAAATGCTTACTCTTGAAGATATTCAGCATAATGCGGATTGCTTCAAGCGCCAGATGGAGAAATTCATCGACTTCTCCGAAGGTAAGGCAATGATGATAAATAATGCGGATTGGCTGCTCTCTCTCAACTATGTAGACCTTCTCCGCGAGGTGGGTGCATGCTTCTCGGTAAACAACATGCTCCGCGCAGAATGCTATAAGCAGAGAATGGAAAAAGGTCTTTCCTTCCTTGAATTTAACTATATGATAATGCAGTCCTATGACTTCTATCATCTCTATAAGACCTATGGCTGTAATATGCAGTTCGGCGGCGATGACCAGTGGTCCAACATGCTCGGCGGCACAGAGCTTATCCGCCGTAAGCTGGGCAAGGATGCTCATGCTATGACTATCACTCTTCTTACCGACTCTCAGGGCAAGAAGATGGGTAAGACCGCGGGCAATGCTGTTTGGCTCGATCCGAATAAGACCTCTCCCTTCGATTTCTACCAGTACTGGAGAAATGTCGGTGATGCAGATGTTCTTAAGTGCATCCGTATGCTCACATTCCTCCCCATCGAACAGATCAACGAAATGGATTCTTGGGAAGGCAGTCAGCTCAATACAGCGAAGGAAATTCTCGCATACGAGCTTACAAAGATGGTTCATGGCGAGGATGAGGCTGAGAAGGCTCAGGTAAGCGCAAGAGCGCTCTTCAGCGCAGGCGCGTCCGCAGATATGCCCACAGAAACTCTCACAGCAGATGATTTTATCGATGGCAAGATCGATATCCTTACAGTTCTCGTTAAGGCTGGACTTGTTCCTTCAAAGAGCGAGGCGAGACGCGCTGTTGAGCAGGGCGGTGTAAGCGTTGACGGCGAAAAGGTTTCCGATATAAAGAAGGTATATACTCCGGAAGAAATGAAGGAAGGTATCGTTGTAAGACGCGGCAAAAAGAGCTATAAAAAGGTCGTTGCCGAAATTTAAGCTATGATGATCAAATTTCTTGGCACAGGTGCGGCAGATCGGAATATCGAAGAGCGCATTGATGGTCTTGAGTTTGAGCTCTAAATAATTAAACAGCTCGGTTGTAAAAACAATCGGGCTGTTTTTATTTTTTTAGAAAAAATTTCAATTACCTATTGACAAGGTAGGAAAATGGTGGTATAATAAACTCACCTACTGGCGAGGTGGGTGAAAAGAGGACAGATCATGGATAACTATTTTGAAAAGCTCGTGAGAGCTAATTTCCGTTTCGGACGAATGTGGTTTTGAGGAATATTTAAAACCTAAGCATCACATTTTTAATAACGAAAGGAAATAATCATTATGTCAAACTATAAATTCGAAACGCTTCAGCTTCATGTGGGGCAGGAGACCCCCGATCCCGCAACAGACGCACGCGCTGTGCCGATATATGCTACAACCTCCTATGTTTTTCATGACTGCGCTCATGCCGCGGCACGTTTCGGTCTTTCAGACGCGGGCAACATCTATGGAAGACTTACAAATTCAACTCAGGATGTTTTTGAAAAGAGGATCGCCGCGCTTGAAGGCGGAGTTGCCGCTCTGGCTCTCGCTTCCGGTGCAGCCGCTATAAGCTATACCTTGCAGGCTCTCGGACAGAACGGCGGTCATTTCGTTGCTCAGAAGACCATATACGGCGGAAGCTACAATCTGCTTTCCAACACTCTTCCCAATTTCGGTATTACCGCAAGCTTTGTAAATATCCATGATCTTGATGAGGTCGAGGCGGCGATCAAAGAAAACACGAGAGCGATCTATATCGAGACACTCGGCAATCCCAATAGCGATATCCCCGATATCGATGCTCTTGCCGCTCTTGCGCATAAGCACGGTTTGCCACTGGTCGTTGATAATACCTTCGGTACACCCTATCTCATTCGTCCTATCGAGCACGGTGCGGATATTGTGGTTCATTCGGCTACAAAATTTATCGGCGGCCACGGTACGACACTCGGCGGTGTTATAGTCGATTCGGGTAATTTCGATTGGTCGGCTTCGGGAAAATACGGCGCTGTTGCAGATCCAAATCCCAGCTATCATGGCGTTTCCTTTGTAAAAGCGGTAGGAAAAGCCGCATTTGTGACCTATATCCGCGCGGTATTGCTCCGCGATACAGGTGCAACTATTTCGCCCTTCGCCGCATTCCTGCTTCTTCAGGGAACAGAAACTCTATCGCTGAGACTTGAACGCCATGCGGAGAACACAAAGAAGGTTGTGGAGTTCCTCTCTAAGCATCCTCAGGTAGAAAAGGTCAACCATCCTTCGCTTAAGGATCATCCCGACCATGAGCTTTATGAAAAGTATTTCCCTCAGGGCGGCGGTTCGATCTTCACCTTTGAAATTAAGGGCGGTGTTAAGGAGGCGCATAAGTTTATCGACAGCTTGCAGATATTCTCTCTGCTTGCCAATGTTGCCGATGTTAAGAGCCTTGTTATCCACCCCGCAACAACGACCCACAGCCAGCTTTCAGAAGAGGAGCTTGCCGATCAGGGTATAAAGCAGAATACCATTCGTCTTTCTATCGGAACAGAGCATATCGATGATATTCTTGCCGATCTTAAGAGAGGATTTGATGCGGTAAAATGAAAACAACTCAAAAAATAGTGATATCCTCGATGTTTGCCGCGCTGGTCTGCGTTGCAACCATGCTTATCAAGATACCGTCGCCGCTGAAGGGATATTTGAATCTGGGCGATTGTGTTGTTTTGGTAGCTGCTTGGATGCTTCCTATCGGTTATAATTTTCTTGCCGCAGGAATCGGCTCGGCACTTGCCGATATCTTTCTCGGATATATCGTTTATGCTCCGGCAACCTTCTTTATAAAAGGCGCGATGGCGGTTATAGCATACGGCAGCTTTCTGCTCCTTTCAAAAAGATCAAAGATTTTGCTTTCGAGGATTGTCAGCGGTATACTGGCGGAAATAACAATGATATTGGGATATTTTCTTTTTGAAGGCTTTTTATACGGTTTTTCACCTTCTCTTGTCAATATTCCCGCAAACGGAGTACAGGGAATTGCAGGACTTATAATCGGAACTATTTTGATAACGGTATTTGAAAAACAGAATTTGACCAAAATTTTTAAATTACAGGGTGAACAGAAATGAGAATATATAGAAGCGCAACTGAACTTATAGGCAAAACTCCCCTTTTGGAGCTTACTCACATAGAAGAAAATCTTGATCTGAAGGCGAAAATTTTCGCAAAGCTTGAATATTTCAATCCCGCAGGCTCTGTCAAAGACAGAATTGCAAAGGCAATGATCGATGATGCTGAAAAAAGCGGTAAGCTGAAGTCGGATTCGGTCATTATTGAACCCACCTCGGGCAATACCGGAATCGGTCTTGCTTCGGTTGCCGCGGCAAGAGGATATAGAATTATTATCGTTATGCCCGAAACTATGTCGGTTGAGCGCAGACAGCTGATGAAGGCTTATGGCGCTGAGCTGGTGCTTACCGAAGGTGCTAAGGGAATGAAGGGAGCAATTGCAAAGGCAGAGGAGCTTGCCGACGGGATCCCGAATAGCTTTATTCCGGGGCAGTTTGTAAATTCCGCAAATCCGAAGGCTCACAGAGAAAATACAGGTCCTGAGATCTGGGAAGATACAGACGGAAATGTTGATATTTTCGTTGCAGGCGTAGGTACGGGAGGAACTATTACGGGAGTTGGTGAATATCTGAAATCCCAAAATCCCACTGTCAAGATCGTGGCGGTCGAGCCCGCTTCATCGGCGGTGCTTTCAAGCGGCATTGCGGGAGCGCATAAGATACAGGGAATCGGTGCGGGCTTTGTTCCCGACGTGCTGAATACAAAAATTTATGATGAAATTTTTACTGTTACGAATGAAGATGCCTTCAGCACGGGAAAACTAATCGGTAAGAGCGAGGGTGTTCTTGTCGGCATATCCTCGGGTGCGGCGGCATTTGCGGCAATAGAGCTGGCAAAGCGTCCCGAAAACGAAGGGAAAAATATAGTGGTATTATTGCCGGATACCGGCGACAGATATCTGTCAACACCGCTTTTTGCGGAATAAAACATGAAGCCGACATCCGATATGAGGATGTCGGCTTTTTCAGAAGGAGGACTTATGATATATCTTGACAATGCCGCAACGACGAAAATGAGCAAAGCGGCGATAAATGCAATGCTTCCATATATGGATGAAATATACGGAAATCCCTCAAGCCTTCATACTGCAGGGCAAAGAGCTGCAGAGGCTCTCGCAGATGCAAGAGAGCGGATAGCAAAGCTTCTTGGCTGTGAGGCGAAGGAGATCACCTTTACCTCAGGCGGCAGTGAGGCTGATAATCAGGCGATCATTTCCGCCGCTCGTATCGGAGAGAGGTCGGGGAAGAAGCATATCATCTCCACTGCCATTGAGCATCATGCGGTTTTGCATACTCTCGAAAGGCTTGAAAAAGAGGGCTTTGAGATCGAGCTGCTTCGGGTCGGCGAAAGCGGGATCATAAGCCCAAGTCAGATTGCGGATGCGATCCGTTCCGATACCTGTCTTGTTACGGTGATGTACGCTAATAATGAGATCGGAACAGTTCAGCCGATTGCCGAGATAGGTGTGATATGCCGCGAAAAAGGGGTGCTTTTCCATACCGACGCGGTTCAGGCTGCAGGGCATCTGAAAATTGATGTCAAAGAACTGAATATTGATATGCTGTCGCTTTCGGCGCATAAATTTCATGGACCTAAGGGAGTTGGGGTGCTTTATGCAAGAAATGGAATCAGACTTGTAAGTATTATTGAAGGCGGTGCGCAGGAGCGCGGAAAGCGAGCAGGAACAGAGAATATTCCCGCAGTCATGGGCATGGTTGCGGCTTTTGAAGAGGCAAGCGCTCATATCGAAGAAAAATCCGCAAGGATGATCTGTCTTCGGGATAGGCTGATAGACGGACTTTCCGAAATCCCTCATTCGGTTCTTAACGGCGATGCCGAAAAAAGACTTCCCGGAAATGTGAGCTTTTGCTTTGAGGGAATTGAAGGCGAATCCTTGCTTTTGCTCCTCGATGATAAGGGGATTTGCGCATCCTCGGGCTCTGCCTGCACATCCGGTTCTCTTGATCCCAGCCATGTGCTTCTCGCCATTGGCAGAGTGCATGATATTGCCCACGGTTCTCTCCGTCTCACTCTTTCTGAGGAGAATACCGAGGAGGAAATCGACTATACTATAGGTGCGGTTAAAGAGGTTGTGCAGTATTTGCGCAGTATTTATCCCATCTGGCGCGATCTTGGCAGCGGTAAGAAAGAATTTATAATAAAATGAGGTGAAAATATGGCACTTTACAGTGAAAAGGTGATGGATCATTTCCGCAATCCGCGGAATGTGGGAATAATTGAAGATGCGGACGGCGTAGGCGAGGTCGGCAATGCCAAATGCGGCGATATTATGAAGATCTATCTGAAAATAGATAAGGATATAATTACGGATGTTAAATTTGAGACCTTCGGATGCGGTTCGGCAATTGCATCAAGCTCTATGGCTACCGAGCTGATAAAAGGAAAGCCAATTTCAGATGCTATGAAGCTGACCAACAAAGCCGTTACCGAGGCTCTGGACGGGCTTCCCGCTCATAAGATACATTGCTCTGTGCTTGCAGAGGAGGCGATAAAGTCTGCTCTTAAGGATTATTATGATAAGAACGGTATCGAATATGATAAAAAGGATTTTCCTGATTGCGAGAGCTGCGGCCACTGCTGCGTAACAGGTACTTGATTTAACTACCGATTTGTGGTATAATTAATATTATAGAGATACCGATCATTTTTCGAAAAATATTGACATAGGAGAAAAAGCATGATTATATCGACAAGGGGAAGATACGCTTTGAGGGTCATGATAGACCTTGCTGAAAACGGCGGAGGCGAATATATTGCCATGAAGAAGATTGCCGAAAGACAGGGGATCTCGCTAAAATATCTGGAGCGTATTCTGCCTGTGCTGACGCAGAATGGCATTGTCGAGGGCGTTCAGGGCAAGGGCGGCGGCTATCGGCTGACAAGAGCTCCTTCCGAGTATAAGGTGGGCGAGATACTACGCCTGACTGAAGGCGATCTCGCGCCTGTTTCATGCCTTGAATGTGGAGCTGAGCCTTGTTCCAAAAGCGCGGAATGCAGAACTTTGCCTATGTGGACTAAGCTGCATGACATCATCTGCGATTATCTTGACAGCGTTACAATTGCTGATCTTATGAAAGAAGTAATTTAAGCTGACATATTTGTAAAATTAAATGAATAATAAAAATAAAGACGCTTATAATAACAGCGAACAGTTGTTATTATGGCGTCTTTTCGCTTGGTTTGTAAGGAGGAAAAAACTTGTCGTATGTAGATAAGGTTATAGAAGATGTAGTAAAGCAAAATCCGAATGAGCCCGAGTTTCATCAAGCTGTAAGGGAAGTGCTCGAATCGATCAGAGTGGTGGTGGATCAAAATGAAGCTCAGTTCAGACGTGATGCACTTCTCGAACGTTTGGTCAATCCCGAGAGACAGATCAAATTCAGAGTACCGTGGATAGATGATAATGGACAGGTCCATGTCAACACGGGCTATCGCGTTCAGTTCAACAGCGCGATAGGACCATATAAGGGAGGTCTAAGGCTTCATCCTTCGGTTAATATAGGAATTATCAAGTTTCTCGGATTTGAACAGATATTCAAAAATTCACTTACGGGTCTGCCTATCGGCGGCGGTAAGGGCGGTTCGGATTTTGATCCAAAGGGCAAATCAGATCGTGAGGTCATGGCTTTCTGTCAAAGCTTTATGAGCGAGCTTTGCAAATATATCGGAGCAAATATCGATGTTCCCGCAGGTGATATCGGCACAGGTGCCCGTGAGATCGGTTATATGTACGGTCAGTATAAGAAGCTCAGCGGTCTTTTTGAGGGTGTGCTTACGGGAAAGGGGCTTTCTTATGGCGGCTCTCTCGCAAGAACCGAGGCTACGGGTTACGGTCTTCTTTATCTTGCCGAGGAGATGATGAAGTGCCACGGATACGAAATGAAAGGGAAAACGGTTACTGTTTCGGGATCTGGCAATGTTGCGATATATGCTATTGAAAAAACCGAGCAGATGGGGGCTATTGCCGTTACATGCTCGGATTCCGATGGCTGGGTATATGATCCGGATGGGATAGATGTTGAGGCTCTGAAGGCTATTAAGGAGCAGAGGCGCGAGAGACTGACCGAATATAAAAAATACAGACCCAAATCCGAATATTTTGCAGGCAAGGGCGTATGGAGCGTCAGAACGGATATAGCTCTCCCATGCGCAACTCAGAACGAGCTTGACTTAGAGGATGCTAAGGCATTGGTTGAAGGCGGAGTTATTGCCGTATGTGAGGGAGCAAATATGCCTGTTACTGCTGAAGCAATCAGATTTTTACAGAAGAGCGGAGTATATTTTGTTCCCGGTAAGGCGGCAAACGCAGGCGGCGTTGCCACTTCCGCTCTTGAAATGTCTCAGGACAGTGGACGTCTTGCCTGGAGCTTTGACAAGGTGGATACGAAGCTTAAGGAGATAATGGTGAAGCTTTATCACAATATCGACGATGCAGCCGTAAGGTACGGCTTTGACGGAAATTACGTTGTCGGCGCGAATATTGCGGGCTTTGAAAAGGTGGTCGACGCGATGAATGCACAGGGGATCGTATGAAGAAGAAGGATAATGATTTTGTTTCGGAAGTTGATTTTCGAGAACTGACCCCGAAGATCCATATCGGAGATAAGATAATTGATCCGCTTTATGAGAAGGCCTTTCTTTCGATAGAAACCGAATCAAACAGCGAGTTTAATGAAAATACCACCACATGGGATTAGAGATGCCATAGAATTAAATCTGCTGTCGGTAAAGCACATAGTCAGATAGATGAGATATTTTTCGGAAAACTGTTGAATATTGGGAGATAATATGATATAATTGGTACAGCTTAAGCATTATAAGGAAGAGGTAGAAATGATCGAGCTGTTAAAAGAAATTCTTGAAGAGTGTTATAAGTATCGAAAGAACGGAACGGTTGCAAACTACATTCCCGAGCTTGCAAAGGCAGATCCCGATGACTTTGGAATGTGTGTTGTTTCGGGTGATGCCGCAATTTGTTCTGCGGGTGATCACGGTAAGAGCTTTACAATGCAAAGTATTGTAAAGCCTATCATTCTTCTGTTGGCTTTGATGGATAAAGGCGAAGAATGTGTACGCGCTCTTGTGGGCGTTGAAGCAACGGGAAAGCCCTTTGATGCCTTCAATTACAGCGACCAAGCCTTAAAATGCGAGCATATCAATCCGATGATAAATACAGGCGCGATAGCGCTGTGTACTTTGATTTGCGGTGAAACCTATGATGAAAAATTTTCGCGCTTGCTTGCGTTGACAAGAAAAATGGCAAATAATCCTCTTTTGGAGGTTGACGAGGCAGTATATCTTTCTGAAAAAGCAACAGGCAGTAAAAACAGAGCCCTTGCTTATATGCTGAAGGCTTACGGAATGATCGAAGACGATGTTGAGGAGGTTCTTGACTGCTATTTCCGCGCTTGTTCTATAAAAGTGACGAGCCTTGACCTTGCGAAAATAGCCTTTGTGCTTGCAAATAAAGGACTAAACGGCGAAACGGATGATAGGATATTCGATAAGAAGCATGCGAAATATATAAATGCGGTGCTTATGACCTGCGGAATGTATGACGGCTCGGGCGAATTCGCCATCAATGTCGGAGTACCCGCAAAGAGCGGAGTTGGCGGCGGTATTATGGCTGTTGTGCCGGGTAGAATGGGAATCGGCATTTATTCTCCGTCGCTTGATAGTAAAGGCAATAGCTTTGCCGGAATAAAGGCTTTGGAATTGCTGAGTAAAAAATTAGATCTCAGCATTTTTTGATTCGGAGATCAATGTTTCCAACGCTTTAATAACCTAAAAAAATATTTTTTGCCTTTAATTATTTAAGCTTTCGTAATTTCAAAAAATAAATATTCCATCAAAATTTGATGGAATATTTACTTTTTACAGACTTTTTCTGTCTTAAGGTCATCGTATTTTAAGAAATTGTGATGGCGCTTTAAATGAATAAATGTGTTAATAAAAATCGTATAATGTAGTTGAAAATTAATGAGAAGCGTGGTATAATTAAAATGGCAATAAACATCAAGGAGTTTAATATGGCAGGACTAAAAATATTTATATCATCGACTTGCTATGATCTTTCAATTCTACGATCTGATTTGAGAACATTTGTTTCCTCTATGGGATATGAGCCTATTATGAGCGATTATGCAGATGTTGTGTATGATCCCAGACAACATACACATTCCAGTTGTGTAGAAGAAGTAAAAAATTGTGATATGGTGATTGTTGTAATAGGTTCTAGATATGGTGGCGTAGGGGTGCCCGAAGCGCTTGATAAGATCGATATACAGTCTGTTCGGGATATTTTGCATTATGTAAAAGAAAACAAGCTTCAGCCTTCCATAACTCAACTTGAAGTTTTAGAGGCTTTGCAAAATAATATTCCGGTATATACCTTTATTGATAAAAAAGTATATTATGAGCATGAAGTGTATGAAAAGAATAAAGAAACACCAAATGCCATAATATATCCGGCAATAGATAAACAAGAAACTGCAAAATATATATTTGAATTTATAAATTTTTTGCGTTTAAGATCAACAGGCAATTCGATTTTTCAATTTGAAAAAATGCAGGATATTGAAGATGTATTGAAAAAACAATGGTCCGGATATTTTCAAAGATTGTTGAATGAGCAGAGGCATGTATCTGGAGAACAAAAAAGAGTAGATGCTCTGACAGAACAATTCAAGGATTTAAAAACAGCATTGTTATCTTCTATTGAAAATGGTGATCAAAGAAAAATTGCTAAGGGAATTGTAAATTATCGTAGAATTATAGAATTAATGCTATCACTCGGTATATCAAAACATGCCTTAATGTCATCTAAAGTGGAAATTCGTGAATTGCTTAAGAATCATGACATCATTGATATAATAGATACCAGAAATGTGATGCCGGAAAGAACAATGTTTCCTCGTACAATATTTTTAAAATCTGATGAAACCTTTTTTGAATACCGTATGCGGTATGAGATGGTGGAAGATATTCTTAAAGATTGGGAACTGTTTAAAGGCGAACCAACAAAAATAAAAGATATTATATATGATACTATTTTAGAAATGTATTCACCAAGAATGTCCGATTGCAGATATAGAAATGAATCGTTTTCGCGGTTTTTAACTCGAAATTATGAACGAGGTTCTTATAGTAGCGAGAATAATGAATAAGAAACATTAGACGGTAACCGTATATACGGTTACCGTCAGATTCCTGACAAAGGGTTCAGGACGAAAGTCTTGAGCCCTTTGTCGCACTTTACATGGGTTTTGAAATATGGTATAATATAGGTGTAAAAAAGAACTTGGAGGAAGACCTATGTTTACGGAAAGAAGCGGAAAGCAGAATAAGTTG
>JAFTXK010000022.1 GCA_017461635.1 Clostridia bacterium
GATCTCGTTCCTCCATCCAATTATGGACCGACATACAATAACGGAGATCAAATTTGGGATAAGCTTATAAAGAAGTATGAGAATATCGTTCTCGTGCTTTCGGGTCATGACCCCAGCCGTGAGATCGTTGTTACAAAGACTGAGGGTGATAACGGAAATACCGTAACTCAGATGCTTATCGACCCCCAGGGTGTTGACGCTGAATATTCAGACGAAGGCGGCTGTGGTCTGGTTGCGATGTTCTATTTCTCCGAGGACGGAAAAACGGTTCAGGTGGAATATTATTCAACCATTCAGGAAAAATATTATATGTATACAAATCAGTTCACCTTTGAGCTTGATGTTGTAAGTGCTTCTTATTGCTTTCTGACAAAATAAGGAGGAACACTATGAAAAACAAGGTTATTTTGATATCCGTTGACGGAATGAGACCCGATGGCATGAGAGAATGCGGTAATCCGTATGTGGACGAGCTCGAAAAAATATGTGCTTATACTTACAAAGGAAGCTCTGTGAAGCCCTCGGTAACACTTCCTTGCCATTATTCGATGGCACATTCGGTAACTCCCGAGAGACACGGAATACTGACCAACACATATGCTCCTCCTGTTCGTCCTGTTAAAGGAATTTTTGAAAAGGTAAAGGAAGCGGGCGGCAAAACGGCAATGTTCTATGGCTGGGAGCTTATCCGCGATATTGCTTCGCCCGGATCGCTTAAATTTGTAACGCATATAAATTCTTATATCGTTGAGTCCAGCGATACGTTTTTGACGGATGAATGCATACGGACTGTTGACCGCTTTAAACCGGATTTTGTTTTCCTTTATCTGATCGATACCGATGAGAAGGGTGGACATGATAATGGCTGGATGACCGATGAATACAAGAGAAGGATATCTATCGCCATTGACAACGTAAAGAGGATCATCGAGAAATACGGCGATGAATACAGGGTCATCATTATGGCAGACCACGGCGGACATGACCGAATTCACGGAACAGATCTGCCGGAAGATATGACAGTTCCTTTCTTCTTCTATGGCAGAGAGTTTACTCCCGGCGAGATAGAAGAGCCTGTCTCGCTTCTTGAGATCGCTCCGACAATTGCAAAAATTTTCGAAATAGAACCTGACGGAGATTGGGACGGTCATTCTGTTTTTTAACCTGATCAAAGCTTATATTTCAAGCATTTGTACTAAATTGAAACTTAAAAGCGTCGATGTTATCGGCGCTTTTTTGCTTTTATAAATGGTTTTAAGATTAACATAAACCGATTCAACTATTACGTGATTGACAACAAAATTTTTGATTGATAAAATAGAAGGTGAAAACTGCTTTGTCAGTAAATAAAAACCGAAAAGGAGTAGAAAATGAAGATCAAGACAAAAATTTTGTTCACTTTAATTGGCGCATTGCTGATTGCGGGATTTTTTGCGCTGAGTGCTTTTGCGACCCTCGCGGATCAAAAGCCGACGACTGAGCCTACCTACAGCGGATATGTTGTAAATGGCAGAGATGGGCATACGATCGCGGAGGGGCTCACGGATGCAAAGTGCACCGGTGATTATACCACGCATGCTCCCACAAACATAAAATGGGAGTTGTTCAATGAGGGAACTGAGGAGGCTCCCGAATATTCTCTCTACTTCTCCATTGACAACGAGGGATACGCTAAAAAATACGCTGAGAAGTATCCGGATCTTACGACTCTTCCATATGACGGAAACACGATCCTTTATGCTTATACCTATTTAGGCAACTCCACGCCTCACGGTAATGGCTGGACGGAAACGAGTGATAAGTATGTAAAGCATCCTTGGTTTGCCGAGACGGGTATCGCTACAGAGGATATCACAAAGATCATTATAGGCGACGGCATCACAGAGCTTAAAGACGGTACGTTCTCAAACATGAGAGGTGTTACCGTAATTGAAATGCCTACATCTCTTACCTCCTTTAATGGTACTCCCTTTAAAGGATGCGTTGCTCTTTCTACAGTATATACGAGAGGTCAGGAACCTGTTGAAGGAACATTTGATCTCAGTTATATCAAGAATTTTGCCAGCTTTAACTATACATTCTCCTGCTGCCAGGCTGTGAAACAGTATGTTTTTGCAGAGGATGCATACATGGGCGATCTTACCTGGGCAAACTTTTATAAAAATTCTTCTCTTGAATCAATAACCCTTCCCGAGGGAGTAACAAAACTGAATGCTGATAGCTTTTCAGAATGTACTTCGCTTAAGAGTATCGTTCTTCCTTCAACTCTTGCTACAGTTGGTTACCGCAGCTTCCATAACTGCACATCGCTGACAGAAATAACCTTCAACAGCGATGCTACCATTGCTTATAACAGCGATGCGGTAAGTAAGGCTGATGTAATTTCCGAGGTAAAGGATGCGGAAGGAAAAAATTATCTTAATGCATTCGTTAATTGCAGTGCGCTCAAAACCATAAATGCTCCAAAGGGTTCTCCCGCTTATGAATTTGCTCTTAAATTCACCTTTATGACTCTTGCCGATCTGAAGCCCTCGGGCAAAGCTCTCGACAGCGGATATGTTGTAAACGGCAGAGAGGGGCATACGGGCACTGAGACAGCCTGCACCGGTGACTATACCACACATGCTCCCACAAACATCAAATGGGAGTTGTTCAATGAGGGAACCGAGGAGGCTCCCGAATATTCTCTCTACTTCTCCATTGATAACGAGGGGTACGCTGAAAAATACGCGGTGGACTATCCGGCTCTTCCATATAAAGGAAACACGATCCTTTATGCTTATACCTATTTAGGCAACAATAAGCCTCACGGTAATGGCTGGGAAGAAAGGGATGATAGGTATGTAAAGCATCCTTGGTTTGCCGATACGGGTATCGCTACAGAGGATATAACAAAAATTGTTATAGGCGACGGTATCACAGAGCTTAAAGACGGTACCTTCACTAATATGAGAGGTGTTACCGTAATTGAAATGCCTACATCTCTTACCTCCTTTAACGGTACTCCCTTTAAAGGATGCGTTGCTCTTTCAAAGGTATATACAAGAGGTCAAAGTCCTGTTGAAGGAACTTTTAATCTCGGGTATATCAAGAATTTTGCCCGCATTAACTATACATTCTCCTATTGCCAGGCTGTGAAGCAGTATATTTTTGCAGAGGATGCATACATGGACGGACTTTCCCACGGTAATTTCTCAAATAACACTTCTCTTGAGACTATAAACCTGCCCGAGGGAATAGATAGGATAGGTACTGCCTGTTTCAGCAATTGTACTTCCCTTAAATCTGTTATTCTTCCTTCAAGTATTACTTTGCTGAATAAAAACTCCTTTACGGGCTGTACTGCTCTTACCGAGATCACCTTTAGCAGTGACGCAACAATTCCTTATGACAGCAGCGCAACCGATAAATCGGGCGTTATAGCAAATCAAAGCGATAATGCGTTTATAAACTGCACGGCACTTACGACCATAAATGCTCCTATAGGAAGCGGACCTCATGCCTTTGCCCTGACCTTTGGCTTTGAGACCTCGCATTGCACCGAGCTTTATGACGAAAGCGGAAATCACCTCTGCACCATGACCTACTATCCCGATGATTTCCATATGACCATCGAGTCTCACTATCAAGATTGGTGGGAATGGACGCCTGCAACCAAAGAGATCAGAACATTCATAAATGCATATAAGAATGTTGCCGAATCTGTTGTCTTTACAGGTTATTTTGGCAAGATCCATACCGCTGCAAAGGTTGAGGGCGATGTGGTAACAGCATTTTCGGGCTGGGATAAGCTGCAAAGCATCCGCTTCCCCCGTGACGCAAGATTGCTTGATTATGAGAGCTGCGGCGCGGCATTTTCGGGCTGTGAGGC
>JAFTXK010000023.1 GCA_017461635.1 Clostridia bacterium
AACATCTGCAATATTTATTTTAGAATAAATAATAACGTTGATAAATTCATATTATAAATATTCTTAAAAAAAATTATTAGATTTTATCATATATCCATTTTTCTTTTTAGCCATTATAGATTTGCTTTCTATATTACCCGTTGTAACGATATTGAATAATGGTTTTAAATTACTAAAATTGTTCAGATTGATAAAATCTTTCAAAGTTCTAAAATTTCTGAGATATTCAAAGAGTTTTAATATAATTATTTCCGTTATAAAAAAAGAACAAAAGTCTCTCCTTGCAGTATGTTATTTAGCCGGTGGTTATATTCTCATTTCGGCTTTGATCATGCTTCAAGTAGAGCCGGGTAGTTTTGATACCTTTTTCGATGCATTGTATTGGTCTGTAGTAACATTGACTACAGTTGGTTACGGCGATATTTATCCCACCAGCGATGTAGGAAGAGTTGTAGGCATGATATCTTCGTTTATGGGAATTGCTATTGTAGCACTGCCAACGGGTATTATAACAGCCGGATATATGAATGCATTAAATGATAAATAGCCGGTTTGACTTATGATCCGGCAAGGGAGTTACAGTGTTTTTTAAAACTTTTATCACCTCGCGAAATGGCATACTTTACGAGTAATTATAAGGAGCCTTGTTTATGGAGTTTATTTTGATTATCGGCTTTGTTATAGGAATATTTGTTATTGCTATGAAATTGGGCGTACGAGACGAAAAACAAAAAGATGAAATAGAAAAACAAAACGAAGATACATATAAAGTTGAAAACCATTTACAGAACAATATCGTTGAAAAATATGATATTTCACCCAATGTAACGGTTGAATGGAGTTACTCAGTTAAAAATATCGAAGTCAAGCAAAAAAGTGATTCTCCTTTGCAACCGTTTTCTGCAGATGCTTGGGGCGGTTATCGATCTCCGTCCGGCGGATATGTTAATTTTGGGACATACCAAGTAACAGGATTAAATCCGAAGACCAATAGAAAGAACAAAAGAAAATTTGAGGTTTTAGACGAAGAAAAAGCTATACAGATGATGATTGAAAACGGTTTTGAACCCCCGTTTGATGTTTCGGTCTTGCCTTCAAGAGAACCTACAGAAGCGCAAATTGATTATGCGCTTGATCTCGGGATAGCAGTTCCCGAAGATGCTTGCTTTTTAGATGTCAGTGCTTTGATTTCGCGTGTCACAGATGATGACGAAGAAGTAGCCAGTGAAGCTCTTGCAGCGAAAGCTCATGAATACGGGCTGAAATTTTCCAGATATCACGGAAGAGCTACCATATTACGTTTGGCATCCGATTTGACATACGAACAAAGACGAGAGCTTGATAAACTATAAGTGTTTTAACAATTACAAACATTCTTTTTAAATTAAGCAGCCGTAAAATCCCAAACGATTACGAATTCAAAAAAATAAGACCATCTTGTTGGCTTCAACAAAATGGTCATAAATTAAATAAAACTATTGACAAAAAGCATAAAGCGGTATATAATAGTAACGGAGAGCACCGATGACGGTTGCTTCCCACTGTCGATTATAAAGAAATAACCGCCTTATGTGAGAGTGAGGCGGTTATTTCTTTTTGTTATGATTATCTATGTAGGTTAGCAGAGCGAGAATAAAACCCGCAAAAAGGAACAACAGTTCCCATGTAACGAACATCAGCATCACCTCCCCTCTCGGGAAGGCAAACAAAAGAAATCTGCATTCCCGATTAAGGGAAGCAACCGCCACCGTTTATGGTGTTCTCCGGGATTCCCTCTCGGGTCTCCGCCGATAAGTATATCACATCTGACGATTTTTGTCAACACAAATCCCCAAACGATTACGAATTTAAGAAAAGGAGCGAAAATGATATCACAACAGAATAACCTTCAAATAGCGGCAACTTCTGCTGTGATCTATGCCAGATTCTCTTCGCATAATCAGCGTGAGGAATCAATCGAACAGCAGGTAGCCGAGTGCCGAGCTTATGCCGCCGCAAACGGTCTGAAAATAATCGACACTTATGCCGACAGCGCAAAGTCCGGACGCACAGACAGACGTGCGCAGTTTCAAAAGCTTCAGCGTGATGCTAAAAAAGGTAAATTTCAAACTATAATAGCCTATAAGTCGAACCGAATCGCCCGTAATATGCTGAACGCAATGATATTTGAGAGCGAAATGGAGCAGATCGGGATAAAGGTTCTATACGCAAAAGAAGAATTCGGCAACACTGCCGCAGGGCGTTTTGCGCTTCGCACAATGATGAATGTTAATCAGTTTTTTTCGGAAAACATGGGCGAGGATATCAAGCGAAATCAAGCTGATAACGCACAGAATTGCCGCGCTAACGGTCCTGCATCCTTCGGCTATAAGGTCGGCGCAGACGGAAAATTCGTTATAAACGAAGATGAAGCTCCTATCGTGAAAGAGATTTTCGAAAAAACAGCCGAGGGAGATACTTTCACAAAGATAAAAGATAGTTTGAATTCGATGGGAATTCGCACACGCCGTGGCGGCATGTGGACTAAGAGCAGTTTTTATAACATTCTGCATAATGAACGCTATATCGGATATTACATCTTTGACGAGGTCAAAATAGAGGGCGGCATGCCCCAGATCGTAAGTAAGGAGTTGTTTTATAAGGTGCAAGAACGTCTGAAAAAGAAAAAGAACCCGCAAGGCAGGGTTCGGAATGATAGCGAATATCTGCTTACTGGTAAATTATTCTGCTGTAAATGCGGAGATCATATGATCGGTATGTCGGGAACGAGCCGCAGCGGTACACTCCACCATTATTATGTTTGTAACGATAAAAGAAGCTCCGGCAATTGTGATAAAAAGAACGTGCGCCGAGATGCGATCGAAAAAGAGATCGCGCGGGGAATTAAAGATTATATCCTTCAGCCGAATGTTATTAGTTGGATGGCTGACACGGTCATGGCATATCAAAAATCCCGCGAGGATGAGCCTGATTATAAAATATTAAAAGAATCCCTCTCGGACGTGAAGAAATCAATAAAGAATATCGTAAGTGCCATAGAGCAGGGGATATTCACTTCATCCACCAAAGCTCGCCTCGATGAGCTCGAAGCCGAACAGAAGGATCTCACCGCCAAGCTCGCAGTGATGAATAACGAATCTTTCAAAGTAACCCGAGAACAGATCGTTGCATATTTTGAAAGCTATAAAGACGGAAATATCGAAGATATAGACTTCCAGCGAATGCTCTTTGATACTTTTGTTACAAAAATTTTCCTCTTTGACGACCATGTAAAAATCATATTCGATATCTTCGGAAATGGAAGCAAAGACGTTGATATTCCACTCTCAGATCTCGACCTTCCGGGATACGATAGTGTTCGTTTAAGATTGAATGTGGGTCACCAAAAAGAAAAAACAGAGCTTCGGCTCTGTTTTTTCTTTTTACTTATCCGTATGGATTGAATTAAACCCTTCAAGCCGCAAAAGGATGCTTATTTTGCGAAAACAAGATCACGGCTTGACAGGCAAAGCTCGCTTTGCCTCTTCGATATCCCATGCGGTATTAATTTTAGTTCATATCATTCACGCGGCTTCTTCACTCGAATACTGCGCGTCAATGACATTTTCGATCTCAACGAGCTCATCAACACTGAGAACACCCTTTTCATGCCAAGCGGCGGCATTTAGAATGATCTGATAATCCGCCATCCTTCCCACTGCTCTGAGCAGTCCTTTTTTTATAAAATCACCTAACTTAAACATTAAATATTACCTCCTAAACTGATTATTGCCTGTGTTAATTCTTCTATGACCTTCATAAGGTCGCGGTTGTATTCACATTCGATGATTACGTTTTCTGTATCGCTTGTCAGCGTCATGTTCGGCGAAGCGGAA
>JAFTXK010000024.1 GCA_017461635.1 Clostridia bacterium
ACAACAAAGCAAAGACCGCAAAAATTGAGCTTACCAAGCAGATCGCCATCGCTAAGACCGAGCTTGAATATATCTACACCGTTTTTGACGCGCTGACACGCGCCGAGACTGCCGCCGATCTCGCGGAGATCAGAGAGGAGCTTCATTCCTCGGGTTATGCTTCAAGAATGAAGACTTATACAGCACGAAAGAACACCGCTCCCTCATATCTGAAATTTAAAACAGGCGGAGGATATACCGTTCTTTGCGGAAAAAATAATATTCAAAACGAATATATCACTCACCGTCTTGCCGAAAAGAACGACTATTGGTTCCACGCAAAGGGGGTTCCCGGTTCTCATGTGGTACTTGTTTGCAACGGAGAAGAACCCGATAGTAAAGATTTCACCGAAGCCGCCGAGATAGCCGCTCATTATTCAAAGCTTTCGGGCGGTCAGAATGTGGAGGTTGACTATACCTTCGCCCGCAACGTAAAAAAGCCCGCCACAGGCAAGCCCGGTCTGGTCATTTATCATACAAACTGGTCTGCCATTGTAACCCCCGATGCCGATAAGATCGCAAAAATGAAGATAAAATAAAAAATGAGATGTTACGCCGATCGCGTAACATCTCATTTTTTAATTCCGATAACAGTAATCCTGTTTATTTTCTAATGGGTAAAGTGAAAGCTCTCTGCCGTCGAGAGGAACATTTTTAATCGAAACGACATTTATTCGGCTGTTTGCATCAGTCTTATAATAGTACATGCCCTTCTTAAGATCAACCCCGCAGGAATATGCCGTCATATCAAAATTCCCATCGGGAGTTATAACGCTTCCCTTCACCATTGCCACCGAATCAAGAATATGAAAAAACTGCGAAATACAGCCACTTTCATTATCACAGGCAGGTGAATTTCTCAGAAGATAAGAAGCCTTAACAAATCTTGAAGCACTTGAAAAATCCCCGGGAAGACCAAAAGAACCAAGCCCGAAGCTGAATGGGCGCACACCGATTTTCCCAAGCTTATTTTCAGGATTTTCAGCCGTCAGATTAAGATAATGCGCAAGATTTGAAAGATGAAAATCAAAGGGCGGATTGTTTGTCATAACATCTGCAGGATCTTCATATATTATCTGCCCTCTTTTCGTCACCTCAAAAACAAATGAACCGCTACTATCTGCAATATGCCAGTGGATCGGCGAAAGAGGCAATTCCGGGCTGAAATTCACAGCCGTAATATGTGTTTTACAGAGCAATATTCGCGCGTCCTCTATGGAACGGCACTGCGAAAGCACCCACGGAATAAACTCGAAAGGGGAAATATTCTTTTTTTCGGAATCCATTTCCTCAGGATAATATGCATTGCCCGGAAAATCAAGCCCCGCCGCCGCAAGTCCATGCTCATTCGCAGCTTCAAAATAAAGAGGATAACCCTTCCATACCATAGCCATTCCTATCATGGCATAATGTTCCTTCATTTCCCCTGCAGAACGGAATTCAAAAAGATAATTTCTTGGCGTTATAACTACCGAGGAAGCTATATCATAATAAAGATCCATATTTCTTCCGAAAATCGGATATTTTCCGCCCATCAAAATACTTGTACACATGTTTCCTCCGAGGTTTAGCATTTATATTCATCATTTCCAAAATAAATGCTCATTATGCACAGGATTTATCTTCTGAAATCCGTGACCTCACCTGTTTTTTCGCTTGATATCAGATCGCCTTTTTTGTCAAAGGTATGTCTGTAAACATGGCAGGCACCGCCTATACTGAATGAGCTTGTTGCAGGCGAATAATAGGAATCCGATATATATTCGGTCTCCCAAAGCATTTCGCCATCCTCATTTATCGAAAGTTCACCGCAAACAGATCCTTCAATAGAGTAAAATTCGCTGGGTCTTCCGCTTTCACTGTCACAAACAAGCAGAACCGCTGTATAATTTTCACGAAGCTTTTCGGTAAGATTTTCGGCATAGAGACCAAAGCCTGCATCAGGATGCTCACCTATTTCTATCATATACATATCGATGATCTCATCCAAAACAGACACTATCTCGCCATGCCCCGAAACGATCTCTCTGCCGTTTTTCGGAACTGCATATGCGCTGAGATAAAGCTTTCCGCCATATTCCATCATATCTGTAATAAAATATGCGGTATCCTCGGAGCTATAGGAAAATCCATCGCTGATCTCTCCCTCATCCGAAACCTTCACCAGCTTTTCATTCTGCTGATAGCTGCCAAGCTGCATAATGTATCCGTCTTCGAAATTTGCAACATTCCAAATACCTTTATTTCCGATCTCGGTAACATTTTTATGGATAATATCTCCCGATAGATCAAGCTTTACAAACACAAAATTCTCAAGATCGCCTCTGCAAAAGGCAACAAGACCTTCTTCTGAGGGAAGCACGGCAGACACGGAAAAATGTCTGTAATCGTCAAATATCTTTCTCCAAAGGCTCTCACCGCTCTCGGCATCAAAAAGCTCGATAAAGCCGCAATTCTTACTTCCTCTTGCACTGGGCGAATAAACTCCGTATACCGCAACATATTTGCCTTTTTTAAAGAGTACATAATCTTCTACATAGCCATCTCTGAGAGGAATTTTGTTCTCCCATATGACCTCGCAGTCAATGATCTTGAAGAACATCATTTCGCCGCTTCGGATAATTCCCTCTTCTTCTATCTCATTATCAAGATAATACCATGAATAAGGTCCATCGTTCGAAACAGTCAGATCATCCCAAACCTTTTTCAGCTCCTCGGAGGAGGGGACGGAAACACCGACAACATATCCCTTTACCTGATCCAGAATTACCACAGCTGTCTGCTCAAGTGCAAACTGCTCTGTAATAATATCCCTATAGACCTTCTTGATCTCGCTTCGGCTTAGATTATCGGTTGAAAGAGAATACTCCTCAAAAAAGGTTACTGCATCGTTATATTCCTTAACCTCCGCGGCACAGCCCACAAGTGCCAGCAGAGCGGCAACCGCCACAGCCAAAATCAGAGCATTGCGCTTTCCTGTTCCCTTTCTCACCGATGCTTTTTCCTCGGCATTCGGACAAGACGAAAGAATCTTATCCTTATTGGGCATATCGACCCTGTCAAATCCCGATAGTATTCTTTTAATTTCCTTTTTATTCATCCAAAATCACCTCCGCTAATGCTTTTTAGTTTTTTTAATGCTCTCTGATATCTTTTCTGCGCGGCAAAAACGCTTATATCCATAGCTTTCGCCACATCTTTAAAAGGAAGCTCGGCATATATTCGGAGAATTATTATCTGACGCTCATCTTCATCCAATTTTTTAAGCAGATCCATAATTTCCGGTGCAAGAGATCCGAGCGTTTCCTCACTTTCAAGGCTTTCCACCGCGCTATCCTCCAGTGACAGATGATTTTTTCGTCTTCTCACGAGATCAATGGCACTGTGCCTTGCCATTGCAAGCACCCATGCCTTTGGATTAGTTCCCTCTTTATATGAATGTGCATATTTAACCGTTTCTATCATGGTCTCCTGCAGTACGTCCTCGGCATCGGTATAGTTTTCGGTTATTCCAAGCGCCACCGAAAATATCATACGCCCATAGCAATTATATATCACCGCAAGTGCTTCTCTATCGCCGTCCTTCAGCTTTGATAATGCTATCTCCGCGGCGCGTCTTTCGCTCATCTGATCACCTCCTTCTATACTATATAGCGTTTCAGAAAAGGAATTTTGGACAATTTTTGTAAAAAAATTAAGGAGCCGTATCAACAGCTCCTTAATTTCGAAAAACAGATATGCAAATTGCTATCCATCTCATGTTTCTTCTGACGGCTCATATCTCAGGACCGTAATACCTCATGATCTTCATTTTTTCACTGCCGATATTCTTTATCTCAAAGCGGTCGCAGGAGGCAGGCAGAAAGAACTGGCTTCCTTTGCATGCATCAGCATCGGCAACAGTACCGATACCCTCAAGAATATACATACCGCTGAAAACATCGTTCTTTTCGATAACACAGCTCTTTTCAACCTCGATAAGCTCCATTTTGAACATGGGAGTATCGGAATATTTCAGTATTTGACTTACGCTGTAGCCGTCATATTCAGTTTTACGCGGCTGAATACCGCTCTTTTTACGCTCGTCTTCAAGGGAAAGACCTTCATATTCAAAGCAATCGAACATAGCGTCAAAGCCTATGCCGTAATGACAGCGGCTTTCCCAATTATCGCCCATAATCGCGGTCCTCTCGGTTCTGAGAGTATAATCGGTAGGCTCCTGTATCTCCACTAAGAGACATCCCTCACCGATAGCATGAGGAACTCCGCCTCGCACGAGAATGGTATCTCCGATGCTTACGGGAATACTGTTAAGACAAGAAAGCATTTCGGGAATATTTTGCTCATAAAAGCATTTTTCCCATTTTTCTCTTGTTGTTCCCTCTTTAAATCCAATATAAACACAGGGAGGCTCCGAAGTATTCTCACGACAATCGATAATATGCCAGCATTCTGTTTTACCAAATTCCGAATCAAAATATTTCTTCGCTTTTTCTCTTGTTGGGTGCACCTGAATCCCAAGGCGTTCTCCCGCATCAAGCAGCTTAACAAGAACTCCAGGCTCAGTACCGTATTTTTTATAATGCTTTTTACCGAGCATCTCTTCGGGAGCTTCTGAAATTATATCTCTCAGAAATCTTCCATCCTCGGTGCGGCTGAGCCCCTCAACTATATCTTCTCGGCCGAGATTTTTGGCTCTGACAACACTCATCAGCCATTCCTCGGGAAAGTTCGTATCAGCAGCATCGGTGTTTCCATGGAGCTTTTCTATAAGCTTTCCGCCAAGATAAGTTCTCCATGCTCGCTCAGCGCATAGTTTTATAGGTCTGTACATAAAATTCATCTCCTAAAATCCTAAAAAAGAATGAGCCGGAAGGCTCATTCTTTCTATATGAAATATCAGTGAACGATGCAACGCTCAGTGTCCTTATCAAAGATATGGATTCTGGATGTATCGAATGCAACCTTGATCTCATCACCAGCTCTGGAGGTGGATCTGGAAGAAACTCTTGCGATAAGATTGGTTTCCTCGCCGACCTTGAGGTAAAGATAGATCTCAGCACCCATAAGCTCGGTAACTTCAACATTTGTATCAACAACAGCATCAGCAAATGTAGTGAGATGTACGGGCTCATCATGGATACACTCGGGACGGATACCAACGATAACGTCCTTGCCGATATACTCATCAAGAACACCCTCTGCAGTCTTATCTGCAGGAAGCTTGATGGTGTAGTTCTCTTCAAAGGTGAAGAATACGTCATCGCCCTTCTTTGAGAGAGTACCGTCGATGAAGTTCATCTGAGGTGTTCCGATAAATCCTGCAACGAAGATGTTGCAAGGCTTGTCATAAAGATTCTGAGGTGTATCAACCTGCTGGATGACACCGTCCTTCATAACAACGATACGGCTTGCCATGGTCATAGCCTCTACCTGGTCATGAGTAACGTATACGAATGTTGTTCCAACGCTCTTATGAAGCTTTGTAAGCTCGGTTCTCATGGCTGCACGGAGCTTCGCATCAAGGTTTGACAGAGGCTCGTCGAGAAGGAATACTTTAGGATAACGCACGATCGCACGACCGAGCGCAACACGCTGCTTCTGACCACCGGACAGAGCCTTCGGCTTTCTGTCGAGAAGGTGGGTTATATCGAGAATACGAGCTGCTTCTTCAACTCTTCTCTTGATCTCTTCCTTGGGAGTCTTACGGAGCTTAAGACCGAACGCCATATTATCAAATACGGACATGTGAGGATACAGAGCGTAGTTCTGGAAAACCATCGCGATATCTCTGTCCTTCGGTGCAACGTCGTTTACAAGTCTGTCGCCGATGAAAAGTTCACCCTCGGAGATCTCTTCAAGACCCGCGATCATACGGAGAGTCGTAGACTTACCGCATCCGGAAGGTCCGACGAGTACAAGGAATTCTTTATCCTTGATCTCAAGGTTGAAGTCGGAAACGGCTGTTACACCGCCGGGGTACTTCTTGTAAATATGCTTAAGGGAAAGGCTTGCCATTTGTTATCCTCCTTGAAATTGAATTGCTTTTTGGCGCAATTCGGGTATATAATTTTTAACAGATATATTATACCAAATTTCCGTAGAAAATGGAAGTGGTTAATCATCCAAACTTTGCGCTTTTCTTTTGTACATTTTTCACAAAAATTATCAAATACGGATGATTTTGAACGAATGTGGGTAAAACAAATTTTAATTTATTAATTTTTTATCCCCTTCATAGAGAGACTTATTCTCTTCTTTGCGACATCCACCGACAGAACTCTGACCTTTACGATATCTCCAACAGCCAGCACCTCGGAAGGATGCTTAATATACTTATCGCAGATCTGAGAAATATGAACAAGACCGTCCTGATGAACACCGATATCCACAAATGCACCAAAATCGATTACATTTCTGACAGTACCCACAAGCTCCATATCCGGCTTCAGATCGTTCATATCAAGAATATCATCGCGAAGTACGGGAGGAGGTGTTGAATCACGGACGTCACGTCCCGGCTTTTCGAGCTCACCGATTATGTCAAGAAGCGTCGGCTCACCTATACCAAGCGCATCGGCAACATTCTTTGTTCCCTTGCCCATCACCTTGGTTCTCAGATCTCCCAGCTTACTCGCCTTAACATCATCTGCAGTATAGCCAAACATAGCGAGAAGTGCCTGAGCGGCAGTATAGGATTCGGGATGAACGCCGGTATTATCAAGTATCTCCTTTGAGGCAGGCACGCGCAAAAATCCCGCGCACTGCTCATATGCCTTTGCACCGATCTTCGGAACTTTAAGAACCTCTTTTCTTGAGGTAAATTCACCGTTTTCCTCACGGTATTTTACTATATTCTTCGCCGCTTGTGCGCCGATACCCGCAATATAGGAAAGAAGCGAATGTGACGCGGTATTAAGGTCAACACCAACGCTGTTTACGCAATTTTCAACAACGCCTCCGAGAGCACTGTCAAGTCTTGCCTGCTTCATATCATGCTGATACTGACCGACGCCGATAGCCTTGGGATCGATCTTTACAAGCTCCGCCAAGGGATCCTGCAATCTTCTTGCGATTGAAACGGCAGAACGCTGTGTAACATCAAAATCCGGGAATTCGTCGGCAGCCAGCTTTGATGCAGAATAGACCGACGCGCCCGCTTCGCTTACCATAACGTATTTTACCGAGCCGTCAAGCTCCTTCAAGGTGTTTGCAATAAAGATCTCACTTTCCTTTGATGCGGTTCCGTTACCTATGGCAATCACATTGATGTCATATTTTTTAATGAGAGCGAGCACCTTCTTTTTGCTTTCCTCAATTCTTTCCTGAGGCTTTGTGGGATAAATAACGGCAGTATCCAGCACCTTACCTGTCTTATCCACAACAGCCAGCTTACAACCCGTTCTGTAGCCGGGGTCATATCCGAGAACGGTCTTTCCCTTAAGAGGAGCCTGCATAAGCAGATTTTTGAGATTGACCTCAAAATTCACAAGTGCGCCCTCTGCGGCATTATCGAACATATCCGATCTGATCTCACGCTCAACAGAAGGAGCAATAAGTCTTTCATAGCTGTCTATTATTGCCATTTCAAGCTGTTTTTCAGCAGGGCTTTTAAGATTTGTGATAACCATGCTAAAAAGATAATTGAGGATGATATCTTCGGATATCTCAACAGAAACCTTGAGCTTTTCTTCCTTCTCGCCTCGGTTTACTGCAAGTATTCTGTGACCGGGCATATTCTTTACACCCTCTGAGTAGTCATAATACTGAGAATAAACGGTATCTTCTTCTGTTGCCGCCTTTGAGATAAGCAGACCGTGACCAAAGGTGAGAGAACGGATAGTCTTACGGTATTCCGCGTTATCCGAAATATCCTCTGCAATGATATCTCTCGCTCCCGCAAGCGCGTCCTCTGCGCTCTCAACTCCCTTTTCCTCATCTATGTATGATGCCGCCATCTCTTCAAGAGTAACATCATATGCATCTCTCTGCTCCATAAGCAGAAGTGCAAGAGGCTCAAGTCCCTTCTCTCTCGCAACAGAGGCTCTTGTCTTTCTCTTGGGTCTGAATGGACGGTAGATATCGTCAACCTCAGTGATGGTAAGTGCCGCATCGATAGCAGCCTCTATCTCGGGAGTCAGCTTTTCCTGCGCCGCAATTAGATCCTTTACCTCCTGCTTTCTCTTTTCGATATTGCGGAGATATGTAAGCTTATCGTCAAGATCGCGAAGTGTAGTATCGTCAAGACTTCCCGTAACCTCCTTACGGTATCTGGCAATGAAAGGAATGGTGTTTCCCTCGTCTATAAGGGCAACGGTCCTCTCAACCTGATCCACCTTAAGATTAAATTCCTTGTCAAGTGTTTCAATAATATTCATTTTTATGCTCCTTTATACGATCTGAAAAATATAGAATTTCAGGTAATCGGTTTCTCTTACATTCCAGAGAATGGGATGATCGGGCGACTGCTGTCTGCCCTCGATCTGGCGGAGTGACACTCCTGCGTCCTTTGCCGCGTCAGCCAGCATTTTACGGAAAAGCTCATCTGTCATAAAATGCGAGCAAGAGCAGGTCGCAAGATATCCGCCTCTGGGAAGCAGTGACATTGCTCTGCGGTTGATCTCCTTATATCCTCTTATGGCATTCTTAACCGTTCCCGAGCTCTTTGTGAATGCAGGCGGATCAAGAATTATAAAATCATAATCGCATTTCTTCGATTCGCCCATTTCGGTAAGAAGTTCGAAAACATTGGCACAGGTAAATTGCATATTTCCCGTAAGGTTATTCAGCTCCGCATTTGCACGAGCCATATTTACCGCTTCCTCGGAAATATCAACTGCGTTGACGATCTCCGCACCCGCCTTTGCCGCATTCAGCGCGAAAGCTCCTGTATGAGTAAAGCAATCAAGAACCCTCTTACCTTTAGCGATCCTCGCAACCGCCGCGCGGTTATATTTCTGATCAAGGAAAAATCCCGTTTTCTGACCGTTAATATAATCAACCTTGTATTTTATGCTGTTTTCTGTTATCTCGGTCTCACCCGAGAGCTCGTCCGAAAGCCCTTCCAGCTTATAAAATCCGCTGTAACGCTCCATGCCTTCGAGCTCACGTATCGCGCCTTCGTTGCGCTCGTATATTGCCTTTATAGGTTCACCGATCTCGGCAAAAATATCGACAAGAGCGCGGTAAATTATATCCTTAATAAGCTCTGTTCCAAGGCATGCGACCTGTGTTACAAGCACATCACCGAAGCGATCGACCGTAAGTCCCGGAAAGGAATCAGCCTCACCGAAAATAATGCGGCAGCAAGCAAAATCGTCGCCCATAACGGTTCTTCTGTAATCAATTGCGTATCTTACACGCCTGCGGTAAAATGCCTCATCAAATTTATCGTTTGCATTCCGAGAGATAATTCTGACAAGTATCTTTGAGCGGTCGTTATAATATCCCGTTCCGAGGAATCTGTCCTTCCTTGAATAGACATCAACAAGCTGTCCGTTTATGCACTCGCCTGTTTTCTCCGTGACCTCCTCGCCATATACCCAAGGATGACCGAGCCTGACTGTGCGCTCGGATTTTTCTGTTATCTTTATCTTTGGAAAATCTCTTTCTGCCATCTATGTATCTCCGTTATTTTGCGGCATCCTCAAGTGCCAAAATTTCTTTTTCTGTAAGCTCGCGCCATTCGCCTCTGCCAAGAGAAGAATCCAGATAAAGAGGACCGAATGTCACTCTCTCAAGATATGTTATCTTATTATGGACAGCCTCAAACATGCGCTTTATCTGGTGATATTTCCCTTCGGTAAGGGTAATATAACCCGAAGCTCTGTCATTATCAAGCTCTATCTCTGCAGGTTTTGTTTCATAGCCGTCATCGAGAATAACGCCATCCTCAAGCACTTCCTTTTCCTTGTCTGTCAAAGGAAATTTTGACCTGTAAGCATAGGTCTTTTTAACATGACGCTTTGGCGAAAGCAATCGGTGGGAAAGCTCGCCGTTATCTGTTATCAGCATAAGCCCGAGAGTATTTTTATCAAGCCTTCCGCAGGGAAAAAGATTAAATTTTCCATATTCCTCGGGAAGAAGATCAAGCACTGTAGGATCTTTTCCGTCCTCTGTCGCGCTGACATATCCTTCGGGTTTATTCAGCATGATATATCTGTACTTTTGATATACCACTTCCCTGCCGAGATACACGATCCTGTCTTTTTCGGGATCAACATGCTTTGCGCAGTCCTTTTGAGGTACTCCGTTTATAAGCACTCCGCCGCGCTTAGCGGCGGATGCCGCTTCTTTTCTCGTAGCTATTCCCATTTCAGATAAAAGCTTATCAATTCTCAAAGCGGCATCCTCCTTTTTCACATCATCGCAAGAAATATCAGCAGTATAGCACCTGCCATCACAAGTCCAAGCGAAAAGCCCAGAGCAAAATTCAGCGCAAAGCCTTTTTTCTTGATTTTTACCTTCATTCTTGTTTTCCCGAAATGCAAAAATAGTTTTTCTGCCTATCGGGAAAATCATACTTATATATTTTACCATATTTCCGACGATTTGTAAAGAATTTTGCAAGATATTTATATCAACCGCAAATATTTTATATTGACTTAATATTATATATGCAATATAATTATAATAGCTAATAAAATTCGACATAAAAAGGAGTAAAAAATGAATTTTAACTTCGACTATCACAAATCTCTCCGTGATCTTCATGTTGGATGCGAAGCCCCGAGAGCTTATTACATACCTTATCAAAATGAGACCGCGGCGATTAAAGATGACCGCACTCAGAGCGCGAATTTCATTTCTCTCTGCGGCGACTGGGATTTCAGATATTATCCCTCTGTCTCAGAGATCAATGATTTCTGCGCCGAGGATTTTTGCATTAAGGATTTCGACAAGCTGACAGTTCCCATGAGCTGGCAGGTCAAATATGAGAGAGGATATGACACACCCAACTATACTAACGCAAATTATCCTTTCCCCATTAATCCTCCCCATGTTCCCAATGAAAATCCCTGCGGTCTTTATGTCCGTTCCTTCAATGTAACAGAAAAAATGCTGAAGGAAAAAACGCTTTATCTCAATTTTGAGGGCGTTGATTCTTGCTTCTATCTTTTTGTAAACGACAAATTTGCCGCATACAGTCAGGTCAGCCATATGACAAGCGAGATCGATATTACACCTTTTGTTAAGAAGGGTAAGAACACTCTCAAGGTGCTGGTTCTCAAATGGTGTGACGGCTCCTATCTTGAGGATCAGGACAAATTCCGCTTCAGCGGTATTTTCAGAGAAGTATATCTTCTCATGCGCGATCCAGTGCATATAGTCGATATCTATGCAAGACAGGATACAGCTAAGGATCTTTCCCATGCGGATATCGACCTTTCCCTTACAGCCAACGGCAAATGCGAGACTTCTTATAAGCTTATCTGTCCCTGCGGAAAAACTGTTGCCAACGGCAAGATCAATGTGAGCAAAGAAGGCTCAGCACTGATCTCGATCGATGATCCCATACTTTGGAACGATGAAGATCCAAAGCTCTATTCTCTTATCATAACAGCCGGCACCGAAACCGTTTGTCTATACCTTGCACTCAAGCGTATCGAAACTATAAACAGAGTTATTTACATAAACGGCAAAAAGGTCAAGGCAAAGGGCGTAAACCGCCATGACAGCGACCCCATTCTCGGCGCGGCAACACCCATGGATCATATGCTCCGCGACCTTTATATCCTAAAGCGTCATAATGTAAACACCATACGAACAAGTCATTATCCCAATGACCCAAGATTCCTCGGTCTTTGCGACAGGCTGGGCTTCTATGTTATTGACGAGACCGACCTTGAATGTCACGGCATGAACGGCAATTATAACAGCATGAATCATTGGGACGATCTCTCGGATTCCGATGAATGGACTGAAGCTTATCTTGACAGAGTGAAGCTGATGTTTGAGCGCGATAAAAACCACGGCTGTGTTATCTTCTGGTCACTTGGAAATGAATCGGGTATCGGAAAGAATCAGCAGATAATGGCGGAATATCTCCATTCCCGCATGCCCGGCTGCTTCGTCCACTGCGAGGATCTCACAAGAAGAATAATTGAAGGAAGCAAAAATAAAATTGAAGAAAACGGCTGGAATTTTGTAGATATCGACAGCCGTATGTACCCTTCTGTTTACGAGATCGATGAAAAGCATCTGAAAGATAAAAGCAATAAGCTTCCCTTTTTCCTTTGCGAATACTCCCATGCAATGGGCAACGGCCCGGGAGACCTTAAGAAATACTGGGATTATATCTACAAGCACGACAGCTTCTTTGGCGGCTGTGTTTGGGAATTTACCGATCATTCGGTTGCTACCGGAGATAATAAATATGCCGATCCTCACTATGTTTACGGCGGTGATTTTGGCGATTTCTCCACAGATTGCAATTTCTGCGTTGACGGACTCGTTTATCCTGACCGCAGAATTCATTCGGGACTGCTTGAGCTTAAGCAGATTATAAAGCCCTTTGCTGTAACAAATTTTGATACCGAGAATGGCAAGGTACAGATAAAGAATCTTCGTTATTTCAAAACTCTTGAAGACCTTAATATGGTCTGGAAGGTCACAAAGAATGGCAAGGTCATAGCAGAAGGCAAGCTAACGGGTATCAATATCAAGCCTCAGACCTGCCGCACCTATGCCCTCCCCATTTCGGAGATAGAAAAGGACGGCTATACATATCTTGATCTTTCCTTCAGGCAGAACAAGACAACAAAATGGGCAGAAATCGGATATGAGATCGGCTTTGAACAGCTCGTCCTCTCAGAGGATCACAAGGGCTCTGTTACCGAGCGAATTTCGGATGACGTCAGTACCGACATGGACGAAAAGAATATCACCGTTACCGCAGGTGACACGGTTTATACCGTCAGCAGATCAAGCGGTCTTATTACGTCTATCGTTTCAAACGGCAGAGAGCTTTTGAAAGCTCCCATTACGCCTACTGTTTGGCGCGCACCTACGGACAATGACAGATATATCAAAAACGAATGGATGAAGCTGGGCTATGACAGAGCCATCTCCTTCTGCCATTATGTAAAGCTGATCGGCACTGCCGATCAGCCCATGATCGAAGCACTGATTTCACTGGGCGCGGCGGCGCGTTTTGAAATCCTCAAAGCCAAAGTGACATACAGCTTCGGCGCTGCCGACGGCGTTAGGATAAGCATGGATGTTAATGTTGCTAAAAGTGCAGAGCATCTGCCTCGCTTCGGAGTTAAATTCCTTATGCCCGAGGATACCGAAAAGATCAAGTATTTCGGCAGAGGAGACGCCGAGAGCTATGTTGATAAGCGCCACGCTTCAAAGATGGGGCTTTACAGCACAACGGTTCATGAGCATTTTGAGCATTATGTCCGTCCTCAGGAAAATATGGCTCATGCGGATACAAAATGGACGCAAATCTATTCCTATGCAGGTCACGGTCTGATGGCGGCAAAGGTGGAGGGCGGCAAAGACTTCAGCTTTAACGCATCCCACTATACCGCAAAGGTACTTACTGAAACAGCTCATGATTATGAGCTTGTCCCTATGAAAGAGACAGCGGTCAATATCGACTACCGTCATGGCGGTATCGGATCTAACTCCTGCGGAGGTCCTCTCGGTAAGGAATTTAGATTTGATGAAAAGCAGTTCAATTTCTCCTTCCGTCTCGTTCCCGTCTTCGCAGAAAACGTCGATCCCTTTGATTATACGGATATCTAAAAAATAATAACGTTGCCAAGCGCACACAAAAATCGGTTGTCCCACATTTGTGAGACAACCGATTTTATAATTTCAGTCCATATATCACAAGGCTGTAAATATTGCCGTGACCCATATCCATTACATCCGGAACAGTACCCCAAAGTTTAAATCCAAATTTTTTCAAAAGTCCGATACTCTGCTGATTTATCGAGCAAATCAAGCCGATAACAGTTCTAAAGCCGTTTTTTCGTGCTTTATCAAGTATATATTCAACAAGTGCACTGCCGATACCTCTGCCATGATAATCAAAATCAAGATAGTATGTTATTTCACAGGTATCGTCATATGCCTGCCTTTTGATATAAGGCGAAATATGCACATAACCTATAACCCCTCCCTCCATTTCCGCAACATAAAGAGGATAGCGCTTGTTACTGTGCTCATGGAACCATTCTTCTCTATCGGTCTCGCTGAATTCCTCCAGATGCCCTGTACAATATCGGCTCCTTATCGCCTTATTGTATATTTCAGTCATTGCCGAAAGATCAGAACGGCATGCAGGCCTTATTTCAAAAATCCTGCCAAGATTATCAGTCATTAGGTGCTTCATAATCAACTATCGCGCGAAAGAGCTTATTGGATTTTTCGTAGGTTTTCTCGGTCGCACCCTTATTCAAAAAGGAGCTTAGCGTTCCTATCCTTCTCATGCAAAGAATTGTATCGGGCGGAAGCTCATTTACACCCGGGAAATACGAGCCGAAATCGGTTTCAAGCAAGCGCAGACCGTATTCATCGATCGCGCCTTCGGGCATCTCCTCAAATATCTCCGCAAGGGGCATAAATCCGTTTGCAGCCTTGACCTCTTCATAGAGATATGGTGAAAGAAAGCATACCGAATATTCGCCCGCAACGATCAGATTATCGAATTTCTGCTTATTCTGAGACATAAAGGTTGGATCAATATAAAAATCATCGGTAGTTTCTGTTCCCACATGCTCTTTATGAGCTTCTTCAATCTCGTCCTTTGACATTATGAAATTGGCAACGACATCAGCGTATTTTTCACCGTCACCGTTGAAATCCTCGGGAAGAACCGCCTTCAGTGCCGCGCGGAAATTGGTAAGCTGTTCGCCCTCAACAACATCGGGGCCGCCATACATAACATATATATCAACCTTTTCCTTCTCGCACATCTGAAGAGTGCAGACAATGATAACAAAAAGCGCAAAGACAATGCCGATCGTTGTCCATTTATAATGATACCAGAAGTTGTCAAACCATTTTGTGAACCTATTTTCAACTTTGATATCGCCGCCTTGCATTTTATCCATATTTGTCTCCTTATAAGCAAAGGCACTGCGAGATGTAGTGCCTTAAAAATTATGTCAAAACCTGTCGCAAGAAAAGTATATCACGAATTTGCATTTTTGTCAATACTACCTCTCCTCGAACTTAACAAATGTCAGCTTATTGCCAAAGAAATATATCGGATCTGTGGAATTCAAAAAGCTCACCTTATACTGAATCAATATAAGCTCCTCGGAAAAATCGGGAGAATAATAAGCCGTTTTATAGATATGTGAAGAATAATCCTTATATTCCACTATGAAAGCATCGCCCGAAAAGCTGACCTTATCAACGGTGCCGTGTTTTCCTTCGGCAAGGTTAAATACGCCTTCAGGTGCATTTTCCGAAGCTATCAGGCGTCTCTTACCGCTTATGTCTGTTTCATAAATATCTTTGTCGTCAAAGGTAAACAGATACATTTTATCGCCGCAGACATATCTCAGCCTCATGCCGTCAAGATATTCGACCTTGTCGCCTGTTTTCACATTATATGTGCCGTATCCCTCAGACCAGTTGACCCCGCCTATGTGATAAGCAAACACATCATTGCTTATAAATCCAATGGGAGTATAGCGAAGGATATCATATCTGTCAGCCCCCTGACCGCTTGAACCCAAGCGTGGATATTCCTCCGAAAAAACATTCTCGAAGATCCGCTCGCGCTCCCCGCTGTCTGGATGCACCGCCTCAACATAGCCCTGAAGCAGTTCGTCCACCTCCACAAGATAAACTATAGTCTTCCCATCGGGGGAAACTATCTTTATCTTCTTATCCGTTGCATACTCACCGCTCCCGATCGTCTCAAGATGTATTTTTGAATCTTCAAAGCTGAGCTTATATACAGCATCGATATAGCTTTCACCGCTGTCGTTTTTTCTCCAGCCGGAAAGTATAATACCGTCATCTGTATAGCTCTCGATATGGGGCAAGGTGTCACATTCAGCCGAGCAGCTATCCTTTAAGACACCGCTCATAATATCAACCAAATAAAAATTCAAATTGTTAGTAGAGCCGAGTGCATAGACCATGTGAAGATAATGAGAATTATCGATCCTATAAGACATTCTTCCCGAGCCATTTGCACCGCCCTCAAAATCTATCTCCAGATATGAAAAATCAACATCCTCTGACATGTGAACCAGCTCTATGGAGTCATCATATTTTTTCATTTCTGCAAGTGTTGAGCTTATCTCTGCATCAGCATCCACCTGATTTCCAAATGTTACAAAAGTAAGAGTACCGTCTCTAAGAAAAGTAAATGTCGTTCCAAAGGAGTGATCCATTTCATATTTGCAAAGCTGAGTTTTAAAATCCAGAGTTGTGATGGTATATGTATGCGTGCCGTCCTCGGTAAACTCATGAATACTGCCGTAATTGTCGATAAATCCAACGCTTCTGTTTGAGTGTCCGACCAGCTTTATAACGCCTTCAGGCGGATTCTCGTCATTTGAAGCAATAAGAATACTTTCTCCTTCGGGAGTTATCTTATAATAGCTCTGCGGCTCATATGAAACGACCTCGCTTACATAGAAATTGCCATCTTCATCTATCGCCTGCAGTCCCAAACCATCGAGATATTCTGTCTTCTCACCCGTGGAGATATCGTAAATTCCATAACCCCATGTCCATTCCCAGCCGCCTATCCTGTAAACGAAGCGATTATCATCGAGAAAAGCTATCAGCGAATAGCCCTTAACATCACCTAAACCTGCCTTTTTCCCTCCGATATCATCGTCAAGCATAATATTTTCCGAAATTCGATCACTTCTGCCGTCAGAATACACTATGTCAATTCCGCCATGACCGTTTACATCATCCAAAGTCCTGTAAACGGTAACGCTTCCGTCGGGAGATTTTATATATTCAGAATAATGGGGAAACAGATCAAAATCTGTCTTTGGAATACAGGTCAGCTCTCCGTTTTGATATTTTACATCAAAAGCACATTCAATGATAGGCTGCTGTTTTTCGGTATCATAATAGAAATTATAAAGTATAATACCTTCATCGGTATACATCACCTGGCTCGGAAATTTCTCGCTTTTCAAGCTCAATGACGCAAGATGCTCACCCTTGACAGGGTCAACTACATGCAGATCAACCTCTCCCCTGCTTTTCCTTTGGTCAACCATGCAAAGATAAAGCTTTTCGTCAAGCTTTATCGGGTGATAAGCGTCAGAACCATTCTCGAAAACGATCTGCTTTATCTCAAATCCCGCATCGTTTGAAACCACCTTAAAATATGTTTCATCAGGCACATCCGGAGTGACAGGCTTGTCGCTTTCATTCAGTTCGTCCGTTTCAGCCTGAGTATCCAAACCGCTGTTTAAGATATTTTCCTTATCATCGGTGTCTTCTTTTACACTGATACCAACAAAGGAACAGCCTGCAGCAGAAATAATAAGTATCACAGAAAGAATTGCTGAAAGCAATCTTGTTTTATGCTTCTTTGAGATCATAATAATTCGCTCCTTTACAGAACCGTTTGCAAATCCGTTGGCAAGGCTTCTTTTTACGGGAAGCATATCGATAATGACACGGGCATAATTTATGCGCCCCGCATCATTCATCTTTTTCGTCAGAGCATAATCGCAGGCAAGCTCCGCATCCTGCTTTGAAAGGACAGCCGCGATCCAAATGAGAGGATTCCACCAAAGAAGAACTATCGCGGCTATACGGAAAAAGGACCAAATGTTGTCTCCATGGCAAAGGTGGGTATACTCATGAGCGAGTATCAGCCTCCTGCCGCCGCAATCAAACGCCTTCGGAGTGAGGTATACCGAAGGAATAATACCGCGAAGGCAAGGCGTTCCCACCTTTTCGGAAACATAGACCTTCAGACCCTTGTATTTTCCTACCTTGCGGCGGTCTCTGCGAACGCTTAGTGAAAATACAACATTTGTAAAAGCAAACCACAGCGCAAAGACTGCAGAACCGCAAAGCCAAACAGATTTCAGAACAGAAGCAATGGATATCTTCCTTACCTCTGCCCCCGATAAGATGTTTTCACCGTCATTTGACGGGGAGGAGAAATCGCCGTCACTTTTATTTGTACTGTCATTCTTATCGGGGGTAATGCCCGGCGAGACCAAGCCCGCATTTTCGCCGATCTCAGGGATTCCCGTTTCGGCAGGGGTTATTTCCGTAGTATTACCCACTGCCGTATCGGGAAGATCGGTAGAATAATTATTCTTTGTCACCGTATCCTCCTCGTAAGGCAATACCGATGACTCTATAGCTGTTTGTGTTTCCTCAATTTGCCCCTGCTGAGGCTTTGAAAGCTCGGGCATCTCCATATCAAAGATCGAGAAGGGCATGCAGAGCTTCAGAAGCACCACCAGCCAGAGGGCATATATCATTTTAGGAGAAACACTGCCTCGAAATAAAGCTCTTATTACTATCACCGCTATTATCAGCAGTGAAAGCGTGATAATATGTGTCATTTATTATCCTTTCAATTTTTTAAAGCATTCATCGCTCTTATAACATCAGCCTCGGTAGCCTCATTCCAAAAGCTGAACAAGTCAGGGCTTCCATGAGCTGCGTGAGAGTAATTTACATATCTGAGATATGTTATATCATCACCATTCGTAAGCTTTACAATAAAGAAGCTTTCTCGTTTGCCTCTGTCACCCGCGCATATCGGTATTGCTGAATCATATTCATATGTTTCGGGTATGCTGATGCTTTGCTCTTTGAAATTCAAAATAAGCTCATCGGTATAAGCTATCTTGAAATCATTCGGATCGCTTTTTGAGGAATACAAATGGAAATATGTATCGGTATTAGGAATATGATGGGAAAACAGATAATTCAAAGTATCATTCTTATATTGCGCAGCAAACTCTCCCGGATCATCTGCGGTTATATTCTTCCTTGCTCTGACCAAAGCCGCCATCATTGAATTACTGTTATAATCAATGCTTCCGTTTTCATATAACGTCTCAGCTTTGGTATAAACAAGATCAACATATTCTTTAGTTTCCAAATCTCTCGTACCTGGATAATCGACAAGCTCGAGCAAAGCAACCAGCATAAGATCGGCATAGCTCTCGTCATATTCATTTGCAAACCAGTTGCATAGATATCGCAGAGCATATTCTCCATAACATTCGATAGCATTTATAGCTGATCTGTGATTTCTTCCCAATTCGGTAATATTGGAATATTCGTCATCGGAATATTCAACATAATAATTCCCGACAAGGTAAAACATTTCAGCGGGAGCACGCAGTATTTCAGCATATCCGTCAAGAATAGACTCGATATCGACATCGAAATGCTCTATTGCCTGCTTATAGATAGACTGCTGAATATCGGTGAAAGACGAATTGAGTTGCCAAAGCCCTTCGGGGAAAACGCTTTCCATTTCCTTGCGAAGTTTTTCTGTGGAAATGAAATTCTCAAGGCTGTAAGTTCCATTATTCTCTATCAAGGTCAGTTTTGCCGGAACATTACGCCCGTTTTCGGATATGAGCTCGCCGTTTTCATATTTAAATTCTTCATATTGAGCTATTATATAAGCGGTCAGCTCATTGCCCGTCTTGCTCATTCCAAGTATTTTATATTCAGTTGCTTGGAAGTTATCTTTATTTACTTCCCTTTTACAGATTTCAGGAATTGCGTCTCTTATTACAGAATCTATAACCTCGATACCGCCGATGTCCTTTTCCGTAACTATCCTGTTTCTTTCTTCCCTCTCGACTGCAAATTCAACCGATTGCCCGTCAACAACAACCCTATAATAACCCGTAGGAAGATCAAGAGGAACATCTAATTTTACAAGCCCATTTTCATAAGGCTCCAAAAAATTCGCTATTCCTTCATTCTCGTTTTCATATAGCTTGGCTGTAGGAATATCGTACCATTCGGTTCCGAGAAGCACATGCATATTATAATAGCTGAACGACAAATATGGGTATTTTGAACCGTTATTTTCAAATACTATTTCCAAGCTATCGCCGTAAAAACGGCGAAGCTTTGCAAGATAAGCAAAACTATTGGTCATATTCTTTTCATGCAAGGTCTTCTTTGGCATATATTCCGCATCCCAGCCGTCGCCGTCCTCGGCTATATAGCGAAGACAAGGAAAATCCTTTGTGAGAGTCGTTTTTTCTGCAGCATCCGCAAAGTATTCGGTCTCTAAAGCTTCAAAATCATAATCGAATTTGAAGGTATCTCCGCTTTCCGAGATCAAATAACCGTTGACAAACGCGAAATTGCGGTAAGAAAGATCTTTTGTTGCAAAGCGGAAGCCGTAGATTTTTCCTTCAACCTTTTCATGGTTAAAATCCTCTGCTGTTTCGGATTTTACTTCCCGAAGATCTGTAAGTATCTCTGCGATCTTTTCTTCTTCGATAAGCTCTCCAGTATAAACCTCACCGCCTTCATATATAAACAGCTTTAATCCGTTTGCATATTCACTGTCGGCTTTCGGAATTATTTCACCGATATCGGCAGTCTGCCCTGCATCGGTCTTATCTTTTTCACCGATAAAGGAGCAGCCTACGGCGCAGAATACGAGAAGGACGGCTAAGATAGTTGCAAAAATGCGGTTTTTGTGTGTTTTAGTCATCATAATTATTCTCTCCTTTATCGAATTATTTGCAAATCCCGTGGCAAAGGTACGCCTTTTCGGGATCATGTCTATTATCATGTAGGCATAGTCTTTTCTTCGTTTTTCATCAAGTTTACATGTAACGGCATAGTCGCAGGAAAGCTCGCTGTCCTGCTTTGAAAACAATGCCGCCGCCCATACAAGAGGATTCCACCAAAGCAGTATCAGCGCAAGAATGCGGATCACTGCCCAAAGGTTATCGCCATGGCGTAAATGGGTGAATTCATGCTGCAGAATAAGCTCACGTTCTTGGCTTTCATTTGCGGCGGGAGTAAGATATATTGACGGAATAATTCCATGCAGACAGGGAGTTCCGATCCTTTCGGAAACATATACCTTTATGCCTTTGTATCGTCCGATTGCATGGCGTTCTCTGCGAACACCGAAACTGAATATAAGTCCCGCTGAAGCAAACCATATAGCTACAGCCTCAGATCCGATAAGCCATATCGCACCGATAATCATTCTTGCGCTGATCTTCGGCGCACTTTTCTGCGGTTCAGGTGTCATCTGAGAATTGGTTACAGGTTCTTTGACCCCATTTTGTACCGTTTGTTCAAGCTCATTTTGAGATATATCAGGTATTGCTGTAGGCTGATTATCAGTTACCGCAGGCGAGCTTACAGCAGGCTGTGCCTCGCTCTCTGTCGGTATTACTGCAATAAGCTCTTGAGTTTCCTCGGGAATCTGTAATGTAACATCTTCTATGCCCGAAGGGATATCCTCATATAACTGTACCTCTTCATTCTTTAAGACGAACCTTGACATATCCGGCAGATCGACCTCAAATAGAGAAAACGGCATGCAGAGCTTCAAAACCACAACAAGCCACAGAGCATACATTACACTTGGCGAAATATGCCTCCGAAACAGCGCACGAATGATCAAAACAGCCGCTATGAGCAGGGATAATGTGATAATATGCTGCATAATTACCCCTTTCTGCTTTTGTTCGCGCCTTCAAGTATCCTTTTCAGCTCTTCTATCTCGCTTTCCGAAAGTGCATGTCTGCCCACAAGAGAGGAGACCATCATGCCAACGCTTCCGTCGTAAACTCTGGAAAGAAATGAATCGGTCTCTCCTTCGGTAACATCCCGTCTTGCGATAAGAGGATAATATTGATGTACTCTTCCGCTTTCATCAACGCGAACTGCGCCCTTAGCTATCAGTCTTTTAAGCATGACGAAAATTGTCGTTTTCGTCCAGCCCGTGTCATCATGAAGCTCGCTTACAAATTCTCCTATAGACCTCGGCTCGCATTGCCAAAGAAGCTTCATAAGCTTCCATTCGCCTTCAGATAAACTGATATTATGCATATTATATCCCTCCATTTTTATGGTTAACATTTGTTATCCAACTATATGTTACCACAAAGGTTAACAGTTGTCAACCTCTTTGGATAATTTTTTCAGAGTTTACATTTTGTTAATATGAATCACCAACATACTTTATATAAGCAACTATAATTTGTCGAATAGTTAGTTAACCTCCCATGAGATCCTTCGCCGAGGCTCAGGATGACAATAAGGGATCTCCAACTTGGTTTCCTACTGTTAAGTTGACCGTGATTTAACGTAGGAAACATTGCGAA
>JAFTXK010000025.1 GCA_017461635.1 Clostridia bacterium
ATACTTCCGCTTGTAAAGCCTTCAACGAAAAAACGTATCGCCTCTTCGCTCAGCTCACCGCCAAGTCTTTTTTTGTGGATGATATCATACATTCTCATAATATTCCTCCAAAAATATGGGCTGTCATGTGACAGCCCATTTGATATTCATGCAAAGGGATTGAACTCATTGTCGCCAAGATCCGCGGAGACATCAAAGACCGAAAGCTGAGTTCCGTCAAGCGTAATGACCACACCGGGTACTTCATCGCAGACGATAACGAGATAATAATTCTCATAAACACCATCAAGTCCCGAAATATCAAAATAAACGGTCGTATCATATGTTTTTCTATAAGCCCTTGCGCTTGCTTTGGCAATAATATCTGTCTCACCGAGGTCATTATATCCTATGATAGACAAATCGAGATGAGCCGCGCTATCCTTCTCTGCCATTGTAATAGCGGAAGTTAGCCGCAAGCAATCTGCAGACATCAAAGCCTCAATGTCTATTTCTGTTATTATGCCATTTATCGAAACAGAGGGACTTGTATTTTTAAAGCTGACGGCATTTTCAGTGAATGTAACAGAGGTCACGGCTTCGTGAACAGCCTTAAAGCCGCTAATATCTACTGATCCATCTACCGATTTTGTTTTTAGCTTTATAAGCCCAAGATTTTTATCATAAGCGGCAGATACAATATTTCCGTTACCACTAAAAGCAGAAACCGGAATATAAATATCTCCGTCAACAACAACAGCGTCAGTACCGTTATAGTCGCCAACATATGCATTTTCCGTGATATATGCCACCGATCTCATTACAATTGCGGGATAATAGACAACTGTACTGTCAACATTGATCTTGACAGGGCAGATAAATTCAGCCTCTCCGATAGTTTTATTGCCCGTAACATCACCTATCACAGCCATGCTCGCTGTATCGGCTGTATCACTTCCCTTTTTACCGATAAATACTATAATAGATTTGCCCTCAGCTCCGTCGAAAACTACTTTGAGAGTTTGAGGCTCTGATACAGTGACAGAGAGAACCCCGTCAGAGAATTCAGAGCTGTATGCGGATTTGGTTGAATATATTTCATACCCGCTTTTGATATCCGAATTGATGTCTATATTGACTGTGATCTCATCACCGGAAAAAGCATATGCCGCAAAATAATTACCCGCATTTATCGTCATATTCTCCGAAAGGTAAGCTGCAGAAACCTGCTTGACATCTGCTTCATATATTCCATCACCCTGAACGACTCTTACATTGAATTTTTCATTATCTATTATTACAAGATCTCCAAATCCCTCAGAGAACATTTCAACGATATTACCGGAAGAAGAAGGATCATAATAATTCGTAAGACCTATTATATTGCCATTTTCGGATATCTCCGGAAGATCCGCAAGAGTGCTGACAGAATTCTTTGCCGCAAAAGCATATTCCAGCATCATTCCGTTATTAAGAAAGTATGAATCCTTCTCTAACGAGGTGAGTATTCCGATGTCTGCAGCTTTATCATAAGGAAATTCAGCGAGAAAATCACCTTTTTCGGTACTGTAACCGAGTATTCCCAAAAGTGCGGAGAGATATTCGGCAGTTGTTACGTATTCACCGCTGAAATCAACATCAACAGAAGCCAGCTGCCAAAGGAATTCCTCACCCTGAGATTTTTTAACATAATTATCCTTAGAGCCAATGAGGTCCGAACTGATACCCATCGAAACCGCCTCTGACTTTAGCTCCGCAAAATCCGCCGCAAATATACTTATCGCAAGAAATGCGGAGATCAGAAGCATAAAGCAAATAATTTTAAAAAACTTTATCATTGGTATTTACCGCCCATTATTCAAAAGGATTAAATTCATTATCACCGATTACATAATCACCACATTTTCCAATAAATTCATAATCAGAAGAAAGTGAATATGTATCTTCAACAGCATTTTCATCGGAAAACAGCACATCATCAAGAATAGCTGTTACAGCCTGATATGCGGAAGCTCCCTCATCATATGAAATATAAAGCTTATCCTCTTCGGCTTTGATTATAAATTCGTCCTCTCCGATACCGAAATCCGGCGTTATTGCTGTATTTCCGATAACCACCGCAGCGGCAGAATTTTCGGCAGTTTCAACAATGGACATTTCGTTACCCGTAAATGCTTTGACCTTTTCGGCAAAATAATCTGCAATCGTCAAAGCAACAGCATCATCACCAGGGGCAACTATGCTGAAATTCGAAATGTCAGTATTTCCTATGACGATATTTTTTACAGTACTTTCGGGATCGGTATCCGCCAAAGTATCAGATGTGTGTGTGCTTTCGGTATCTGTACCGTCAACAGCATTCGTATCCAAAGCACTATCAGATAAAGCATCATTCGAATCAACCGTTTCGCCATCTCCGCAAGCCGAAAAAGACAGACACAAAGCAGTTATCAGCACAAACAAAAGTATAAAGCGAATTTTCATAATTTTCCTCCATGCAATTCACAAAAATACATAGGATAATTATAACATAAAATTTAAAATAATACAACCGTCAATTTTAACAACTAAATCGCTATATTTTGTGCAAAATGATGTTTTTTCTTAATTTACAATATCTTACTTGAATCTTTTTAGCCAATAATCTATAATGTAACAAAAAGGAGGTTATATATATGTCTGTAACCTATGACGAAATAATTAAAAGCGAAGAAATAAACGCTTATATCAGAAAAGCCGATGAATCGCTGATAGCACTGGGATATACAGAGCATAGCTTTGCTCACGTTATGAAGGTTGCCCGAGACACGGAATATATTTTAAGCACTCTCGGTTATTCCGAGCATGATATAGAGATAGCAAAAATCGCTTCATATCTGCATGATATCGGAAATGTGATAAATCGCATTGAGCATTCTCAAAGCGGCGCAATAATGGCTTTCCGAATCCTTGACAGGCTTAATATGCCTGCAGATGATATTGCTACGATAATTACCGCCATCGGAAATCACGATGAAGGCACCGGTGTTCCTGTGAATCCGATCTCCGCCGCTCTTATTATAGCCGACAAATCCGATGTTCGCCGAAGCCGTGTTCGCAATTTTGATATATCTACCTTTGATATTCACGACCGCGTAAATTATTCGGTTGAAAAATCAAAGCTTGATATCGATACAGAAAATAAAACGCTTACCCTTTCCCTATCCATTGATACGAAGATAAGCTCTGTGATGGATTATTTCGAAATATTCCTTGCGCGCATGATGCTCTGCCGCAAGGCATCTGAAAGATTGGGACTGAAATTTGCTCTGATCATCAACGGACAGCAACTTCTATAAAAAAACGGGGTCATGCCCCGTTTTTTTATTTCTCAGCCGCCTTCTTAACAAATTCGGCAATTACCTTCGCCGTGCCTTCTATTCCGAGCATAGAAGTATTTATAGACAGATGATAATTATCAAATTTTCCCCATTTTTTTCCTGTATAGAAATTATAATAATTCATTCTTCTCTTATCAGTCTTGGCGATAAGCTTTTTTGCTTCGTCTTCATTCACATCATGTGTTTCGCAAACTCTCTTGATGCGGCATTCCATATCACCGTAAAGGAAAATACTTATTCTCTTTTCATGATCAGCAAGAACATAATCAGCACACCTGCCAACGAAAACACAGGGCTGTTCCGAAGCAAGAGACTTGATAAGATCTGACTGTATGATAAACAGCTTATCATTTATCGGAACATCAATGTTATATGTTGCATGAGGAGCACCAAAAGAATTTGAGCCCATAGCAAGAGTATAAAGCAGACTGTTGGTAGCTTTTTCATCTATACTGTTGATCACATCGGCATGAAAGCCGCTCTTCTGTGCAGCAAGAGTTATAAGCTCTCTGTCAACGTATTTGAATCCAAGAAGCTCGGCAACCTTTTCTCCGATCTCGCGACCTCCGCTTCCGTACTGTCTTGCAATTGTAATGGCAAAATTTTCAGACATATTCATACCTCCGTATTATTATTCACATTTATAGTATACCATATTTTTCGAATTCTGTAAAGTATCATCTTCTATTTTTTTTTCTTCTCACATAAATTTTATCATAAGATCCAATATCTCGGAGGATAAAAATGAAAGGTTTGAGAAGATTTTTTGCAAGTGCCGTGCTTCTTACAGTTTCTGCACTTATAATGAGAAGCATCAGCGTCAGCTTCAGTGCCTATGTTTCAAATAAAGCAGGTGCTGAAGCCATGGGGGTATTCTCGCAGATCATGAGCGTATTCGGCTTCGCACTTACGATCGCCACATCGGGCGTAAATCTCGCAGTAACGCGAATGGTATCCGAGGCTTTAGGACAATCCGACGAAGGACTGGCGCGAAAAAGCATGCGTAAATGCCTCGGTTATTGTCTTTTTTTCTCGATACTCTCAGGAGGAGTGCTTTTTATTTTTGCCGATCAGATCGGCATATTGATCCTAAAAGACAGTAGAACCGTTCTTTCTCTTAGAATCCTTGCCGCGGCACTTCCCTTTATTTCTGTAACATCGGCACTGGGAGGATATTTTACCGCCGTCAGAAGAGTATATAAAAACACTATATATTCCGTTGCAGAGCAATTTATAAAAATATATTTCACTGTAAAGATGTTTGAGCTCTATATTGACCGAGGAATCGAATATGCATGCATTGCTCTGGTTGCCGCGGATGCTATATCCGAATTTTCCGCATTTGCAATGTCGGCGCTCATGTATTATTTTGATAAAAAGAAGCATATCCGAAATAAAGCTACTTCGGTATCCGACTCGGTAGTGACCAAAAAACTTTGCTCCATTGCTCTTCCGGTTGCCTTCAGCACTTATATCCGATCGGGGCTTCTTACTATTGAGCATATTCTGATCCCCAAAGGATTGATAAAAAGCGGGCTCGGCCGTTCCGAGGCACTTTCCTCTTACGGAATGCTTCACAGCATGGTAATGCCCGTTGTACTCTTCCCTACGGCTGTTTTATCATCTTTTTCGGGACTTCTGATACCCGAGCTGGCGGAAGCCGCGGTAAAAAAACAAAAGGCAGCCGTGCGGAATATCGCAGAGCGTGCCTTTCAGTATTCTCTTATATTTTCCTTTGGTATCTCAGGGATACTCATGTGCTTTTCAGGAGAGCTGGGGGTTATTATCTATGACAGCATTGAGGTCTCAAGATTTATTAGCCTCATGGCACCGCTCGTGCCCGTAATGTATCTGGACAGTGTTACCGATGCAATGCTAAAGGGCCTCGGTCAGCAGGTATATTCCATGAATGTAAACATAATCGATGCACTTTTATCGATTATACTCGTCACTATCCTTCTGCCGCATTGCGGTATAATGGGCTATGTAATAACCATATATACAACAGAGCTTGTAAACGCCGCCCTGAGCATTTCAAGGCTTCTTTCGGTAAGTGAATTTCGCCCCCGAATATTCAAATGGGTCTTTGCACCGCTCTTTTCTATAATCGGCGCGGTATCAGTGGGCAGATTGATATTCTCTGCTTTCAATATCCCCCTTGAAAGAACGGCAGAAGTAATTGTAGGCGGAATAATAACAGTATTATTTTACTGTATTTTTATACGTCTGACAGGAGCTTTTTCACGCAGAGATATTGCTTGGCTGAAAAATGCCCTTGGCATCAGACGGTATTCGGCAGGTCGCTTCGAAGAGAACCGAGATGCTCGGAAATATTCAGCTCCTTTGCCGCGAGAACGCCTTCTGAATACTCGAAAATATTAATCGAAGCATTCTCGCACCATTTGATATCCTTTATGCCATCAAGCCCAACTCCCGAAGCTCTCGCAACGATACAGCGCAATGGAGTTGCGTGAGTTCCGATAAGAACCGTCTCGCCATTGTGCGCCTCGGCAATTCTGTCTATCGCGGAATTTATGCGCTCATAGAGCTCTGCAACCGATTCGCCTCCATCGCAAACACATTTTCCCAGATCATTCTTCCAAAGCGAATAAGATTCGGGATAAAGCTCAAAAAGATCAATATATTTATGCCCCTCCCATTCGCCTGCATATATTTCGCGAAGCTCACTATCTTTAATAATATCTTTCCCCACTGCTTTTGCGTACGTTTCAACAGTGTGATAAGGACGAAGCAGATCGCTTGAGTAGATCACATCGATCGGATAAGCTTTTTTCACAAGATAATCGCCAAGAAGCTTTGCCTGTGTAAATCCCAGTTCGCTGAGATCCTTATCGACATGACCGACAAAAACCTGTTCCTTATTTGCAAGGCTCTGTGCATGGCGCACTATTATTAAAGTTGTCATTTTTCTACCTCAGCTCAGTTTGTCAAGATATTCGCAGGCGTGCGTTGCGGCGGAAGCACCGTCGGCAACAGCGGTCGCAAGCTGTCTTACTGTCTTTTTGCGGCAATCTCCGGCTGCAAAAATTCCCTCAGTGCGTGTAATGCAATCCTCAGCGGAATCTGCGTATCCGTATTCGTCAAGATCGATAACCGACGAAAAAGGCGCATTTTCGGGTGCCTGACCAACTGCAACAAAAAGCCCGTCAAGAAGTATTCTTCTGCCGTTATCAAGTTCTATTCCGCTCAGCACATTATCACCGAGAAGCGCAGTGATCTTTGCCGGAGTAACTATCTCAACATTTATTAGGCTCTTCAGCTTGTTTACAAGCTCCAGATCACCTCTGAAGCTGTCTCTGCGATGGATAAGATATACCTTTTTGCAGATATCCGCAAGATAAAGAGCGTCCTGAAGAGCGGTATTTCCGCCGCCTACCACTGCCGCGGTCTTATCCTTAAAGAAAGCACCGTCGCAGACAGCGCAGTAGGAAACTCCGCTTCCGATAAGCTCGTCCTCACGTTCAAGTCCAAGCTTTTTATGCTTCGCTCCGCTTGCAATAATGACCGCGCGCGCTTCATATGTCGCCCCCTCGCAAATAACGCGCTTGATCTCTCCGTCATTTTCTATAGAAGTCACCGTCTCGAATTCGATCTGGGCACCAAGCTCGTTTATCTGCTCAAACAGATTATCTGCCAGCTCCATTCCGCTGATCTTTTTTACAAACGGGTAATTTTCAACGCAAGGAGAATAGGTTATCTGACCTCCTACAGTTTCTTTTTCGAGAAGAAGCACGCTTCTGCCTGCTCTTTTTGCATAAAGCGCCGCCGTCATGCCTGCCGGACCTGCTCCGACAATAATTATATCATACATATTAAACCTCAAAAAGGAGCAACCGCGCTATGGCGGTTGCTCCGCATTTTTAGATGAAAGATTTGATGGCAGGAACTCCTGTGAGTATCTCTATTTTATCGTCTTTACGAGCGATAAGAGTTGGTGCCTGCTTGATCTCATAGCGATCCACAAGCTCACGGACATCCTCTGCCAGCACTTTATTATATGCAACTCCTGCCTTCTCAAGCATGGAAATTGCTACCTTACAGTTAGGGCAGGTTTTTGTTGTCACAAGAAGCGGAATGTCCAGTCCGAAAGGATCATTTACCTTCGGCTTTTCTGCTTTGCTTGC
>JAFTXK010000026.1 GCA_017461635.1 Clostridia bacterium
AATATCAAAAAATACTATGACGAGGGACTGCTTTTCAGAGAATATGCCGAGGGCGCATCCTATAATACCGAGTCTGAAGGAATATCACTTTTTGATACCGCTATTTACTATGGAAGTATAAATAATTTTATAAGCGGGGGAGATGTTCCTTCTTATCCCGAAAGCGGTATCGCGCTTGCTCCCACATATAACGGTACGGTTTATCAAACACCCGTCCAATACGCAATAATAAATCCAAACTCCGATAATAAGGAAGAGGCGGCAAAGTTCCTTTCACTTCTTTTAAGCGAAGAATTTATCTATGAATTGCGCGAGCCATACACTCTTCCCATGGGAAAAGACCTCGAAAAATATCCTTTTTATGATACTCTCGGTGATGATGCGATCGAATATCTTGAAGCTCTGGAATTTATACTTGAAAACTCAAAACCTCTGACATATAACATCGACGCTTTCACGTACCAAATAAACAGAGGTGGAATTTCCGATAGATTTTTCTCTGGCGAAATAACGCCTGCTGAGGCGGCAAAGGAGATATGTGATTATATCGGTTATACCTATTTTGAATAAGGAAGGGTTAAAAGCTTGAAAAAAATATTATTGATTCTTTCCCTTCTGCTCTTGCTTTCACTTGTTTTCATATGTTATTTCTTCGGTCAGAATATAAGAGATGCTCTTTCTGCAAAGGTCACGGTAATTTGCCTTGGAACTCACAGCTTCGAAGGTGAATTATCCGCCCTTGCAGTACCTATAGAGTGTATCAGATCCGATACAAGCGGATATTTCATATTTATTGCCGAAGAAACCGATGGCGGATACCGAGTGAAAAAGCAGACGGTAAGAATAAACCGAAAAGATGCGGAATATGCCGAAATAAAAGGTCTTTCGGATTTGGATGCATACATAATTATGAATTGCGGCAAAGAAATTTCCGAGAGCGACAGAATCGTGATTTCCGAAGATAAAGATTTTCAATAAAACTTTGAGGAGATGCTATGAAAGCGAAAAAACGTGAAATATTGTTGCTTCTTCCCAGCCTTGCAGGCTTTTGTTTCTTTTATATGGCGCCCTTTTTCCGTTCGCTTTACTATGCTTTTCTGGATAATGCTTTTTCAGAAAAATTTGCCCTATTCGGTAATTTTAAGTCACTTTTTGCCTCGGAATATTTTCGCTTGGCGATAAAAAACACCTTCATCTTCACTATAATTTCCGTACCTCTCATAATGTTAGCTTCTGTAACTGCCGCCTTTCTGATTGCGGAATGTGCGTTAAAAATACCTTTTGTACGCAAGGCATTTTTTCTGCCGGTATTGCTCCCCAGCGCAACCGTTGTGGCAATGATGCAAGCATTTTTTTTGGAAGTTCCGCCTTTTCCATCACTGTTGCTTGTATATCTTTGGAAATATATGGGACTTATAGTTATGCTGACTCTCACATCCTTCACCTCACTAAATGGTGAAATGCTTGAAGCGGCAAGGATCGATGGAGCCGGAAAGCTGAGAACCGTAATAAGTGTATGTCTGCCCAATATGACTCCAACTCTGCTCTTTTCATTAATACTATCCTTTGTAAATTCCCTGAAAATTTACAGAGAGTCTTTTCTGCTATACGGTAATTATCCCGATGAAAGCATTTATATGCTTCAGAATTATTTGAATAACCATTTTGACAAATTGAATTATCAAAATATATCTGCGGCGGCAATACTAATATTTGCCGCGGTGTACATAATAGTGGTCATCCTTCTTGCTATCGAAAAGAAAGCGGGTGAGCATCTGTGAAAAGAAAATTTATCTCCGCTGTTATTTCTCTTTTGCTTATAGCTTTTGTACTTCTCATGCTTTTTCCCATAGTTTTCACTGTTCTGCGTTCGTTCATAGCAGAAGAATTCACGCTGAAGGGATATGCGGATTTCTTTATTTGGCAACCGGAATATATACGAGCACTCGTAAGATCGCTCATCATTTCCGGAGCTGTAACACTGCTTTCTGCTGTGATCGCTATATCGGCGGCATACGTTTTCGCAAAAGTTCCCTTCAGAGGACGGGGTATTATATTTTTTCTCTATATAATAGTGATGATAATGCCTTTTCAGGTGACTCTTCTGCCGCATTACATGATTTCAAGGAATATCGGAAGCTATGACACTCCCCTTGCGCTGATACTTCCGGGTATCTTTGCTCCCTTTGCGGTTTTTCTGCTTACACAGATGATGCGTTCTCTGCCAAATGAAGCGCTTGAAGCTGCGAGACTTGAAACGTCAAGTATATTTGTGATAATGACAAGGATAGTGATCCCTGCCATGAAGCCGGGCATCGCCTGTGCCGCAGTTCTGACATTTTCAGAGGAATGGAACAAGATAGCCGAGCCGCAAGCATTGCTCGAATCACCTATGAATTTTCCGCTTTCTATGCTTCTGACCGGCAAAGCAGATCCGGCTATATGTGCAGGTACTGTGATATTTTTGCTCTTTCCCCTCATCCTCTTCGGCTTTTTTGAAGAGGAGATATCGGAAGGCCTCAAGGAATATAAATTAAAATGACAAAAATCTGTTCCTTTAAGGATAACGGAGAAAAACGGATGCTCGCGAAATGCGAGCATCCGTTTGATTATTTATTCGAAAGATATTCATCTATCGCCTTTGCGGCTGTTTTTCCTGCGCCCATGGCGGAAATAACCGTTGCCGCACCTGTTACGGCGTCACCGCCTGCATATACGGCATTGCGGGATGTGAGTCCATCCTCGTTTACGATGATACCGCCTCTTTCATTTACCTCAAGACCTTCTGTAGTGCTCTTGATAAGGGGATTCGGCGATGTTCCGATTGACATGATAACCGTATCAACGTCAAGGACGAATTCAGAACCTTCCACGGGAATAGGTCTGCGGCGTCCTCTTGCATCGGGCTCGCCAAGCTCCATTTTGATGCATTTCATGCCAGTTACAAATCCGTTCTTGGGGTCGCGCGCATCATCGGGATTATTATATCCGAGGACCTCCACGGGATTATTCAGCAGTCTGAAGTCGATGCCCTCTTCAATAGCGTGCTCGACCTCTTCCTTCCTTGCGGGAAGCTCATCCATGGAACGTCGGTAGACGATATAAACCTTCTCCGCACCGAGACGAAGCGCTGTTCTTGCCGCGTCCATTGCAACATTTCCGCCGCCCACAACGGCAACCTTGCCGCCCTTCATGATAGGTGTTTCGGGATCGGAAAGATAGGACTTCATCAGATTGCTTCGGGTGAGGAATTCATTTGCCGAGTAGACGCCCTTAAGCGATTCCCCGGGAATACCCATAAAATTGGGAAGTCCTGCGCCCGAGCCGACAAATACAGCCTCATATCCCATCTCGAAAAGCTCGTCAATGGTCAGAGTTTTACCTATAACAACATTTGTCTCAATATCAACTCCGAGAGCCTTCAGAGATTCGACCTCTTTTGCAACGATCTTCTTTGGCAAACGGAATTAGGGAATACCGTAAACAAGCACTCCGCCGGCGGTATGAAGAGCCTCATATACTGTTACCTTATAGCCCTTCTTGGCAAGGTCTCCAGCGCAGGCAAGTCCCGAAGGACCTGAACCAACAATCGCAACCTTATGACCGTTTGTCTCAGGAGCAGCGGGAAGCTCCTTTGCGTTTTCATTGTGATAATCGGCAACAAAACGCTCAAGGCGTCCAATGCCCACAGGCTCGAATTTGATTCCGAGAGTACATACCTTCTCACACTGATTCTCCTGAGGACATACACGTCCGCATACAGCCGGAAGAGACGAAGATTTGGAAATTTCTTGATATGCACCCTCCATATCGTCCGCCTTTATCTTTGCGATAAAATCGGGAATATGAACATTAACGGGACATCCGTTTACACAGGGCTGATTCTTGCAATTCAGACATCTTGCCGCTTCTGCCTTTGCCATTTCATATGTGTAGCCGAGGGCGACCTCGTCAAAGTTATGAGCTCTGACCGAGGGATCCTGGGTCGGCATTTCATGCTTTTTGGGATCTATAGCCATTGTTATTTCTCCTTTGCAAATAAATTGCAGGCTTTTTCATAAGCATGTCTTTCAAAATCGGCATACATTCTGCCTCTTGACATCGCTTCGTCAAATCCACCTCATAGCCGTTGAAATCGGGACCGTCAACACAGGCGAATTTTGTAACCTTCTTGCCATCGCGTTCAAGGGTCAGGCGGCAGCCACCGCACATTCCCGTGCCGTCTATCATGATCGGGTTCATGGAAACTGTAACGGGCACGCCGAAGGGCTTTGCCGTAAGAGTTACGAACTTCATCATTATAAGAGGACCGATGGTGATTATCATATCAAATTTTTCGCCCGAATCAAGCATCTCTTTAAGAGGAATGGTAACATTGCCTTCTCTGCCGTAAGAGCCGTCATCGGTCATAATGGTAAGGCTGTCGGAGCAAGCCTTGAATTCATCCTCAAGGATCAGCAGATCCTTATTTCTGAAGCCGATAATACTCGTAACAGCCGCGCCCAGGCGGTGGAATTCCTCAGCCACGGGCATTGCAATGGCACAGCCAACGCCGCCGCCGACAATGCAGACCTTCTTTATTCCCTCGGTATGAGTTGCAACGCCGAGAGGACCTACGAAATCCTGAATATATTCGCCTTGATTTTTATGGTTCAGCTTTTCTGTTGTTCCGCCGACGATCTGGAAAATGATCTTGACCGTTCCGCGGCAGGCATCGGTACCTGCAACGGTCAGCGGTATTCTCTCGCCCTCATCGTCAACGCGAAGGATTATAAACTGACCGGGTCTTGCTTTTCTTGCAACAAGAGGTGCTTCGATCTCCATTTGCGTAACGGTGGGATTGAGGGATCTTTTTGTAACTATTCTGTACATAGGGAAACTCCTTTTATCTGAAGACATACGTCATAAATTCGGTATGATTTATAATTATAACACATAATGAGCTAAAATGCACTGTTTTTTTGATATTTTCACAAAAAAATCAGTTTTTAAATCTCTTGTATTTCTCAATATAAGGCCGCATAAGGCGTGAAAGATTATCAGCCATTTCGATAATGCCCTCAATGCTGGGATGTACCATATCCGCGCTCATTCCGAGATCGCCTGTAAGTATAGTTTCACCGCCGAAGATCTTTATGTATGGCGAGGCTATCCTTGCTGCCTCATCGATAACTACCTGTCGGAAGGCATCGACCGTCTCATGATATGACCCATTATCCGAGCCATAATGGAAGATATCGATGCAGAACATATATTTATCGGGATGCTTATCATGGATGGTATTCAGAGTATAGCGAACGCGCTCGCGGAATTCGTCAAGCTCTATCTTGCCCACAAGATTGATGCCAAGCTCAAGAACCATGAAATCCCAATCGTCAAGCGAAGCGAAATAGTCTGCCATAGCTTTTTCAACGAGACAGCAGCCTGCAAAGCCAAAGTTTCTGCAGTCAACTCCCAGCTTATCGGCGGTACGGCGGTTCCAGAGCAGATTCGGGATGATACCGTAGCTGCCCTGAGTTATGGATGAGCCATAAAAAATACCGTTAAGCTCGGGAACTTCATCCTTTTCGGGCGGTCTTATATCGCCTTCAATACTGTGGATTATAACGGGGGCTGCTTCCATAAGCAACCGAACTACTTTAGGTGAAAAGGCAAGCCCGTGTTCATCTCTTATTCGCTCGAGAGCACCGAGCTTTTCGGGAAGGCTTACCTTAAAGGTCTTGGGTTCGTTCGTGACAATGAAGGTAGTACCCGTTTGCATTGCGCCGTAATAAAGAATAAGCCTGTTGGTCTCGCCTTCGATCTTTGTGGAAAGGGTAAGCTTGACCTCGCCATCGCCGGGAACGAATCTTATCTCCATGCCGATATTCCTTCTTGCATGAGAGGGAGCCCATGAGCTGAGCTTATCGCAAACTTCATTTGGTACCTTCTGAGGGCAAACTCCGCCGCGAATCTCTTTTAAGGTATCAGCGCCCCATATTTCAAAATTATTGAAGATCATTATATTTTCCTCCAAAAAGCTTTATTTCAGAATAATTACTTATAGTATATCTCATAAAAAGCTTTTTTTCAAGACAGATTGCTAATTTTTTATATTTTCAGCCCATTCTATAAATGAAAAACATAAAAGCAAAGCTCTGAAGGTTTCTTAAAAAATCTTAACTTGACAAAAACAGTATAAAGTTATATAATAGGTTCGTATAAACAAAAGCAAGGGAAAATACAAAAATGAATAAACATGATAAAAAAATGAGGGGGATATTATATCTTGCTCCGTATAGGAGCCTTCTGCTGACCTTGGCGGTGTCTTTCGGTGTAACATTTTTTACCGAGATAACCAACCGCCGTTCGATCTTGGAAGCGATAGTTTTTACATTTACACGTCATCATCTTTTCCTTTTTAATTTCATAATTATATTTTTTACTCTCTCAATTTCTCTTCTTTTTAAGAAGAGAAAGGTCTGGCTTCTGTTTCTCAGTGCATTTTGGGTAGGCTTTGGAGTGACTGATTTTATAATGCGCAGCTTCAGAGTTACACCCTTTGCGGCAACCGACTTTGCCCTGCTTGAATCGGTATGGAGCATAATGCTGGTTTATTTGGAAATATGGCAGATGATACTCATAATCGCGGTTATTCTTGCCGCACTGGCTTTCGTTATCTATCTTTTTATAAAAATGAAAAAGGAAAAGGTGGATTTCAAGATCGCGGCATGCTCTGTTGCGGCTTCGGCACTTTTGCTTTTCGGGCTCTCAACTGTCTATCATCATACAGGCATAGTTCCGGATCATTTCGGCAACCTGCCCGATGCCTATGACGGTTATGGATTTGCATATTGCTATACTGTCGGTCTCTTCGACCGCGGCATAGATAGGCCTGAGGATTACAGCAAGGAAAATGTTGATGAGATCCTTAATTCCATCGGAGCTTCGTCGGGAAAAGAGGAAAGAACAAAGCCGAATATCATTTTTGTTCAGCTCGAATCCTATTTTGATGTGAATTATCTTAGCAATGTGACTTTTTCCGAGAATCCCGTGCCTAATTTCACGGCACTGAAGAAGAAATACAGCAACGGTTTTTTGAAGGTGCCCTCCATCGGATCGGGAACGGCAAATACCGAATTTGAGGTGCTTACGGGTATGAGCCTCGATTATTTCGGTACTGCTGAATATCCCTATAAAACGGTCCTGCAGGAAAGCACCTGCGAGACCTTGGCTTATAATCTGAAGGAGCAGGGCTATACTGCCCATGCTATTCATAATCATACAGGAACCTTCTATGACCGCAATTTGGTATATGAAAATATGGGATTTGATACCTTTACCTCACTTGAATATATGGAAAATGTCGAAACAAACGCCATAGGATGGGCTGAGGATGCGGTGCTGACGCAGGAGATCCTTAATGCTTTGAATTCTACCGATAATCAGGATTTTATTTATGCCATTTCGGTTCAGGCTCATGGCAGATATCCCAGAGAATCCGAAGAAAGCGTCGGAGATATTGACGTTTACGGTATAGAGAATGAGGGGAGCTATACCTCTTATAGATATTTTGTAAATCAGCTTCACGAGACCGATGAATTCATCGGAGATCTTATTTCAGCTCTCGAAGCGAGACCTGATCCTTATATTGTTGTCTTTTTCGGTGACCATCTGCCCAGCTTGGAGCTCACCGAGGAGGATATCACAAACGGAGATCTTTTCGATACCGAGTATGTTATCTGGTCAAATTTTGAGATCGAACGCAATGTAAAGGACGTCGAAGCATATCAGCTCTCGGCATATGTAATGCAGCTGGCTGAATTCAGCAATGGTATTTTCACGAAGCTTCATCAGAATTATTCTGATAATGAGAATTATCAAAGTGCTCTTGAAATGCTGGAATATGACGTGCTTTACGGTTATTACGACGCATATAACGGCAAGCAGAAATATCAGCCCACTGAGATTCAAATGGGTGTTCAGGATATAAAGATAAATAATATTATCAGAACCAAGACCGGACTGACTGTTGTAGGTGAGAATTTCACCGAGTTTACAACGATAGTTCTTGACGGCAGGCGCATAAAAACCGAATTTGTAAGCGAATATTCTATCAGAACCGCAGAGGGAGAATTCTCAAGCGATGAAGAAATGCCGAATCTGATAACGGTTGCGCAGATAACGAAAAACGGCGAATTTTTAAGCGAAGTTATCTATGATAAATAAAAGGTGAAAGAACCTTAGAGAACAGTATAAGAAAAATCCGTCAAAAACAGATAAACGAATCTGTTTTTGACGGATTTTATTACTATTTCTAATTAATGATAAGCCTGCAGCCTTTATTTTATCACAGTAAGGCGGTTTATACCGTAGTATTTAAAGCATTCTATAGAGCTTTCGTCTATGCGCTCGCCGCAGATAAGGATAGGTACTGCTGGGGGACAGCCCACATTTGCCGCCGCAAGGATTCTGCCGAGGCTCTTGTCTGTGGGGATAGTCTCGCACGCTCTGAATGACGCATCTCTTATGGACATTACCATGCTTGGATTTTTAAATACAGGAGGCTTCTCTTCAATCTCGGCTTTCATTGGAACAGATAAAAGTGCTTCCGTCATTTTTTTAAGACCGTCGCCGCCTGTCTCGGGCGTCAGCATCAGAACAAGAAAATCGGGATCGTAGAATTCGCATATAATATGCTTTTTTGCCAAAAGCCTTGCGAGCTCATGACCGTAATAACCGTATTTCTTGGAATTTATGGTCAGCTTCAAAGGCTCATCTCCGCAGAAGCAGTATCCATTTTGAATGAGGATATTTTTGCATACCGAAATATCATTGCAAAATTCTGACAATCTGACTTTGTAGCCCTCGGAAATATACTTGTTTGCCGCATCCAGCGATTGCAGAATAAGATAAGAAGGACTGGTAGATCCGAACATGGCAAGGGCGTTTTTGATATTTTCCGAAAGTGCTTTAAGAATTCTGTCGGAGGCATGGAGATAAGCACCTCCCGTCAGCACGGGAAGGGTCTTATGCGCCGAATCACAGCAAAGATCAGCTCCCAGATCCATGGGATGCCGGGATTCCGGAAGAAATTTCAGATAAGCACCGTGGGCATTATCCACCAGCAAAAGCACATCATATTTATGGCAGATCTCCGATATGCTTCTGAGCTCGGTAATATTTCCGAGATAATCAGGACTTGTAAGATAGACTGCCGAGATCTTTTCATTATATTTCAAGAGAAATTTTTCTATATCATCGGCAGTGATCCTGCAGGAAAGATATGGATCCATGCTTTCGGGATAGATCCATGTTGTGTCAAATCCTATGAGAGCGGCAGAGCTCAGAAAGGTCTTGTGGGCGTTTCTTCCTGCCGCAATATGGGGAGCTTTTCCTTTTTCGCGTGCATATAACGAAGCGAGATAGAGCATGGCTCTGATGCACTGAGAAGAGCCTTCGGTTGAATAATATGTTGCACAACCGAAGAGCTCGCCCGCGTTTCTTTCGCTTTCGGCGATTATTCCGTTCGCTTCATAAAGACTGTCAGCCCCATCGATCTCGGTTATGTCGTAAGCTTCAAAGCCGAGAAGGGAAGAGCCCTTATGCCCCGGCATATGAAGTCTGAGCGCCGAGCTCTCGGCATATCGGCGTACAAAATCGCAGATCGGAGTGTTCATTACTGCTGACCTCTGAAGGCTCTGTCGATGGCGACCATGATCGCACATTCCATTCTCTTGCGGAAGAGCTTGCAGCCGTATTCGTAAACTCCGTTTACAGATCCCGTGGAGTGGTAAGCGTTAGCCGCACATCCGCCCGAGCAATAGAGCTTTGCCCAGCAATCCTTGCAATCGGGGCGCGTATAGACATTGCATGCACCGAATTCACACTGCGTTTCTTTGTTTGTAACGCCGTTCCAAATGTCACCCAGCTTGAATTTTTCCTCACCTACGAACTGGTGGCAGGGATAAAGATCTCCCCAAGGTGTGACAGCCATATATTCTGTTCCCGAGCCGCAGCCCGAGATCCTCTTATAGATGCAGGGGCCGCCTGTAAGATCGATCATATAATGATAGAAGGTGAAGGGCTTGCCTGCCTTATCTCTCCGGAGCATCAGCTCTGCCAGCTTTTCATACTGATCCATAACGATTGGAAGATCAGCCTCAGTCAGCTCTGAGGGATCGCCGGGAGCGCATACAACGGGCTCCATGCTGAGCTCATTGAAGCCGAGATCAAGCATAACCTTGATGTCTTCAAGAAAATCGGGGTTTGCATGGGTAAATGTTCCGCGCATATAATAATTTTTGCCGCCGCGTGCCTCTACGAATTTTTGAAATTTGGGAACTATCTTTTCCCAGCTTCCGTTGCCTGCATAATCAACACGGTAGCGGTCGTGGATCTCTTTTCTGCCGTCAAGACTGAGGACGACATTACTGCACTCGCGGTTTGCAAAGTCTATAACATCATCGTCAACGAGAACGCCGTTTGTTGTGAGCGTAAATCGGAAATTTTTGCCCTTTTCCTTCTCAATGCTTCGCGCATAGGCAACGATTTGCTTGACAACGTCAAAATTCATTAGCGGCTCGCCGCCGAAAAAGTCGACTTCAAGATTGCGGCGGCTTCCCGAATTTTCAATAAGAAAATCAAGGGCTCTCTTTCCGACCTCAAAGCTCATAACAGCTCTGTCTCCGTGGTATTTTCCCTGGCTGGCGAAGCAGTAAGAGCAGTTAAGGTTACATGTATGTGCAATATGTAAGCAAAGTGCTTTGATAACGCCCGAGGTCTTTGCCTTCAGATGACCTGCCATGGGCTCGAAGGTGTCGGGAGCAAAGAGCTTTCCCTGTTTTTTCAGAGCCTCAACCTGTTCATAGCATTCTTCAATGTCCTCGGCAGTTATATCGTTTCTGTCTGCATATTTTTCAGCCATAGCCGAAAGGACTGCATCCTTATTGCAGTTCTCAAACATACTTATTATATCGTAAGCGACCTCGTCCACAGCATGGACAGAGCCGGAGCAGATATCCAGCACTATATTATAGCCGCCGAGTTTATATTGATGTATCATAAATAAATACTCCTTTGCACTAAAAATGCCGCCCACGGGCGGCATTTCGCGTTTTGTGATTACTTGCTTTCCTTGTTCTCACACTGCTGGTTAGCGATACCGCAGCTTGTCTTGCAAGCGGACTGGCAGGATGTCTGGCATTCGCCGCAGCCACCGTTCTTTGCGCTGTCGCAAAGATTGCGTGTTTCAAGAGTCTTGATATGTTCCATAATGAACCTCCAAAAATATTTATGTATCTAATTATAGCACTTACGGAAAGAAAAGTCAATACCAATACCGCATTTTTAAACTGTTTTTTGAAAAGATTTTCAAAAAGCAAAAGGTTTACAAATAAAATTTTTCTAATTGTTTGACAAACTCTTCTATATGTGGTATAATAATACGATAAGATTAATATGGAGTATTATTCTCATTTGGGAGGTTCATCTTGAACTCTGGTAATTATAATATGAATAAAGGTGATTTTAAGCTTCCGTTGCATCCGAATTCGCTTTCTGTAGCGGCAAAGACTGTTCTCACCGTTATCGCAACATTTTTGATGACGCTCTGCGGCGTCTGGAATATGCTCGGTATCGCGGCAAATAACGGAACTGTCCTTATGCTGACGGGAATGCTTTCGATGCTGGTTTATTTTATCGTTGGAGGTATCTGTGCTCTGCTCGTGCTTGAAGCACCGAGGTTAGCAGGAGTTCCGCCCATCATATCCTTCGTTTTTATCATGGCTTTTTTCGGAATAATGAATGGCGGATTCAGAGTTGCTTTTCTTGCCGATGCCTTGATGTCGCTTTTTCCCGCAGTGGGCGGAGCTATCCTTGCCATTGCAATGAAAAGAGGCGCAAAACGCTCAGGCGCGATCCTTGCTTCATCTATGGGAACGGGTATTTTTGCAGCTTTGGTTCTCATTCTTTCGGTTTATCTTGCGGGAGGAGTGATTGACGGCGAGAGCCTTATTTCTGTAGTGGATCAAGCGAGAGTAAACCTTATCGAAAGCTTTGAGGCACAGTTGGAAATTCTTAAGACAGAGCTTCCGGATTATGATCTTTCCTCGCTTGATGTGGAGGGAACGGTAAACGGTGTCTTCAATATGCTTCCAGCAATGCTTGTACTGGTTTTCAATGCCATCGCATTCTTTTCGAATCTGTCGCTTCTGGCATTGCTCAGAATTCTCGATCTTTACCATAAGCTTGAAAGATCGGATATCGAATTCAAGGTCAGCCCCGTAACGGCAGGGGTTTTCGCAGTTTCCTATATCATGGCTGTTGTACTTGCGGCGAGCGATAATGTAGCTCTCGCGGTCTTTGATAACCTCAGTATGATCCTCATGCCTGCGCTTGCCGTGGTGGGACTGATGGACAGCCTTCCGAGAAAAGACGGCAATACCGTCCGCGTCGGCTGTTTCCCGCTTATCCTTTCGGGAGTGCTTATGATGTTCTTTCCGTCGCTCGGGGTACTGGTGCTGGCAATTTTCGGTACCTTCTATACCCTCAGAGCCGCATGGATGAATGTAAAAAATAAAAAAGAAGATAATAAATAAAGAAGCTTCTTCCAAAAACAAAGAAGGAGGAGATCCCCATGGAAAATAACGATATGAATAATCAGCGCATGGAAAATGGCGGCACACCTCGCCGCAGAGTCAGAAGCGAGAAAACATATTTCAATTATCCTCTTGCGTTCTTCCTCTGCACAGGTCTCGGAATTCTCATTCTGGGAATAATATGGATCATTCGCGCATTTACCGAGATCAGCTTATTTTCATTGCTCGTCTTTGCTACGGTGGTATATATATTTGCTGTCTGCGTTATAGTAGCATCCCTTGCCATCAGCGGAAGGACTGCGACCCGAAGGGAGCTTATGCTCCACCGCTTTGACAGAATGCTTGACAATATGGTTTTCCCATATATCATTACGAACGCCTCCGGCGTTATAGTTAAGCATAATCATGCCGCCGCTGCGCTTTTCGAAAAGAAGCTGTACGGCTTAATGCCAAATGTTTCCGAGGTCTTGCCTTTTCTTACGCCCGATGTGATCGCTCGTTCGGCAAGGGAAAGGATAGAGGTTCAGCAGAAGACCGATGAGGCTGAGGACGGAACTCGCTATATCATCATTCAAAGTACAGAAACTCTTATCGGAGACGCGAAAAAGACCGCAGATCCGACTAAGGGATATTACTATCTTACTACCCTTATAGATATAACTGCCGAGAAGAGACAGCTTATCTCTGTTGCGAGAAAGCTGGAGAATGAGACTATAGTAATGGGCAGAGCGGAGATCGATGACCTCAAGGCATTCTCCAATGCTTCGGGAATCTCCGAAAAGGAGGCTTCGGATAAGGTCAGAGAGATACTTACCGACTGGGTAATGCACCTCGATGGTTCTATCTATGAGCCGGAAACGAGAAAATTTATCATAATGATGCCCATCAGCTCTCTCAGCCGCTGTATCAGAGAGAAATTTCCAATACTTGATACCGTAAGGGAAGCTATCTCCACAAAAGAGGACGAGCTTACCCTTTCAATGGGCTTTTCGGCAACGGGTAATAACCTTACCGAGCGCATGAGAAATGCGGATATAGCCTTTGAACAGAGAAAGAGCGGAAATAAAGCCGTTATAAATACCGCCGGCGAGATCACCTATTACGGAAGAGACCGCAGAAGGGCTATCAGCGGCGGAAGCAATGAATACCGAAGGATCGGCAACACCCTCAGAAGACTTATCAGCGAAAGCGGAGGAGTTCTGATAATGGGTCACAGCCGCCCCGATTATGACAGCATCGGAAGCGGACTCGGCATTGCAAAGCTGGTTTCGGATATCCGAGATGACTGGCATATAGTTATTGATGACAGAAGCGATGAAAACTTTATCCGTCTTACCGAGGATATAAGGCAGAGAGAGGAATATGAAGGCAGATTTATCGGCGAAGCGGAAGCTATGAGAATGGTGAGAAGCGATACGCTTCTTATCGTTACCGACGTGAATGCCGCCGCCAATATGGAAAGTCCCGCTCTTTATAAAACTCTGCGCGAGACTACGGGAGGCAAGGTCGTCATTCTCGACCATCACGAGAAGAACGACCGCACCGCCGAAAGTGACTTTGCCTATATCGATACCTCATGCTCTTCGGCATCCGAGATAGTTTCGGGTGTGCTCGAGATCTCTCTTCACCGCGCAAAGCTCTTGGGCGAGGAAGCGACGATCCTCCTTGCGGGCATAATGCTTGATACCAAGAATTTCACCCAGTATGCAACGGGGAAGACTTATGCGGCGGCGGAATATCTCAGCCGCGCTTCGGGCAAAGCAGAGAAGGCGAAAAGGTTTTTCGATGCAGACTATGAGACCTTTTCCGCTGAATACAGCCTCGGGTCAAGCCTGCGCCTCATTAGCGGCGGCAGGATAGCGCTCTGCTCGGGAGCAGGGCTTTCCGATGAGACAAAAACAAAGATCGTTATCGGCAGAGTTGCCGACAGATTGCTTAATATGGAAGGCATCATGGCATCCATCGTTATTGCCGAAAGCGGCGGACGTATCAATGCCAGTGCCCGTTCAAATAATAATATCGTTAACTGCGCGGAACTTCTTGCGCGTGTGGGGGGCGGTAACTTCAATAATGCGGGCGGACGCTCGGAGGAGCTTTCACTGAAGGATTTCGAGGATGCGGTTCTCGAAAATGTAGAAAAATTCATGAGCGAAAATATCGACCGTACCTCCCCCGAAGCTCCCGATGCTTCGGAATCCGCAGAGATTTAACTTATCTACTGTCAATTTTATTTCTTACTTCCCATATTCCCCGTGGGAAGGCGCAAAATACCAGGGGAGAAAGGCAAAACAATGAAGGTTATTCTTACACAGGACGTTAAAGCTCAGGGCAAAAAGGGTCAGATGATCGAGGTTTCTGACGGTTACGGACGTAACTACCTCATCGCAAGAGGATTGGCTATCCCCGCCGATAATAAGGCGATAAACGAGCTGAAGAACAGAGAAGCTGCGGCTCAGCATAAGATCGAGGTTGAAAAGCAGGAAGCGAGAGATATCGCGGCAAAGCTTGAAGGCATTCTCGTTAAGTTCAATGTGGCGGCGGGCGGCGACGGACGCCTTTACGGCTCTGTTACCTCCAAGGATATCGCCGAGGAGCTTGAAAAGAAGCATGGCGTTTCCATTGATAAGAGAAAGATCCTTCTCGCAGATCCCCTCAAGGCTTTCGGCTCTTATACTGTTGAAGTAAAGCTTTATCCCGAGATAACGGGCAAGATCAATGTAATGATCACAGAGAAATAATTAAAAAACGTGTTTTTTTCGATAAAACGGACATAATAAACTTTAAGGATATTAAATCATGAATGAAGAAATAATCCGAAAACTGCCGTTTTCAATGATAGCCGAGCAGTCTTTGCTCGGTTCGGTCCTTATCGATCCCGAGTGTCTGAATCAGATCGCAGGGGATATTGCTCCCGAGGATTTCTATATCTCCGAGCATTCGAAGATCTTTGATGCCATGCTGGCTCTTTACAGACAGGAGAACGGCGTTATAGATATCGTAACCCTTATTGACAAGCTGGTGGAGAACGGAGTTTACGATAAGTCGGGCGGAGAGGACTATATAAGAACTCTTGGCGAAGTAGTTCCCAGCGCGCTGAATGTAAAGGACTATGCGAAGATAGTAAAAGAAAAGAGCCTTCTCCGCAAGCTTATTGCGGTAAGCGGAGATATTTCCGATTCGGCGTATAGCGAGCAGGATACGGTTGAGCATATTATCGGAAGTGCCGAGCAGGCTATATTCGATATTGCTCAAAAGAGAGAAACCAAGAATTTCACTCATATAAGCGAAGCGCTTATGCAGGTCTATGACCATCTGCATCTGCTCAATACCAATAAAGAAGCTACACAAGGCGTTGCTACAGGCTTTGCAGGTCTTGACGGCGTCCTTGCGGGCATGGGAAAGAGCGACCTTATCATCGTGGGCGCGCGCCCCGGTATGGGTAAGACCTCCTTTGTGCTTAATGTGGGGACGAATGTTGCAAGAGCAACGGGTAAAACGGTTTGTATCTTTTCGCTCGAAATGTCGGCTGAGCAGCTCGTTACAAGGGTGGTCTCAAGCGAAGCTATGATAGATTCGCATAAGCTGAGAACGGGTGAGCTTACTCCCGAGGATTGGGATTCCATGGCTCATACCTCGGATTGGCTTTCGAAATGCAATATCCTCATCGATGATACCGCAGGTATCACCGTTATGGGAATGAAATCAAAGCTCAGAAGGGTTCAGAATCTGGGACTTGTCGTTATCGACTATCTTCAGCTTATGCAGAGCGACCGCAAGAGCGATAACCGCGCTCAGGAGGTATCTGAAATTTCCCGTTCCATCAAACTGATGGCAAAGGAGCTTATGGTTCCCATTCTCTGCTGTGCACAGCTTAACCGTGCGGCGGAGAAGAACAGCGATAAGAAGCCTATGCTCAGTGACCTTCGTGATTCGGGCTCTATCGAGCAGGATGCCGATGCGGTTCTCTTCCTCTACAGAGAAGAATATTATAAGAAGGATGATGATGGCTCGGAGCCTCCTCCCGAGGCGAATACTGCCGAAGTCATCGTTGCAAAGAACCGTCATGGCTCTACCCAGACCGTAAAGGTGGGCTGGATAGGAAAATATACAAAGTTCCGTTCCATTGCGCAGGACGGAACCCCCGGTGCTTAACTGTTTACCGCTCGGCGGTTTTATGCCGCCGAGCGAGATGCTGTCCTCTTTTTTCGGCGGAAAAGAAGCTGAGGGAATATCGGCAGAAGGAATTCCGTCTGCTGTACTTGCTGCTTTTTCGGGCGGTGCAGATTCCTCTCTGCTGCTTTATCTGCTTCGGGATTGGTGCGCTGAAAAGGGCGTAAAGCTTTATGCGGCGCATGTGAACCATGGCATAAGAGACGGGGAAGCCTTTCGGGATAGGGATTTTTGCCTTCGTATTTGCGAAAAAGCCGGAATCGAAGCCTTCGTGCTCGATGCCGACGTTCCGAGGATAGCGGTAGAGAGCGGAAAAAGCATCGAAAGCGCGGCAAGAGACGTGCGATATGATTTTTTTGCAAAGATCATGGCAGAAAATAATATTCCGGTGCTGGCAACGGCGCATAATGCCGATGATAATCTTGAAACTTTGATCTTCAGATTGGCAAGAGGAACTGCGCTCCGCGGTCTTTGCGGCATACCTCCCGTAAGAAAGATCTCTTCGGGCGGATTTGTGGTAAGACCGATCCTCGCGCTTACAAAGGATGAAATTCTTGATGCATGCCGAGATTTCGGCATAGAATATGTTTATGACAGTACCAATTCGGATACTGTCTATGCAAGAAACAGCATAAGAGCATCTGTTCTGCCGATTTTGCGCTCTATAAATCCCGAAGCTTCAAAAGCCTCTGTCCGCACAAGTGAATTTTTGCGTGCAGACTGTGATTATCTTGATTGTGCGGCGGAAAAATACCTTGCGGAAAAGGACAGTGACAGTACCTCAAAGCTTTCGGCTCTTGAAGAGCCTATATTTAACCGCGCCATGGTAATGCTTTATATGCGTCATTCTGATGCAATGCTTGAATATACCCATATAGAGGCATTGCGCGAGCTCGTCAAAAAGGCAAGGGAGCATTCATCGATTTCGCTTCCGGGCAGGAAACGGGCTTTTATTGAGAAGGGCAGACTGAGCTTTGCCGAGGATAACAGAGAGCCGAATGATCCCGTTATTCCCGATGAGATATTGATTTCAGAGGGAGATAATCATTTCGGAGAATATGTTTTGCGGCTTGAAGACGGATTTTCCACATTCCCTTCACATTCGACACCGCAAATTCAGAGAACCGAGGAAAATATTTACAAGTTATTTACACAAGTTATTATTCAATCTGATAAAATAAATGGTAGCCTTCGGGTCAGATGCCGCAGAAGCGGCGATAAGATCCGCAGCGCAGGAATGTCAAAGGACATCCGAAAGCTCTTTTCCGCGCATAGAATACCGCTGAGCGAAAGAGCAGGGTATCCCATCATCTGTGATGATGACGGAATACTGTGGATACCGAATGTAGCCCTGAGAGATGGGGTAAAAGCAAATAAAAATAATGAAAACAGCCCGCTTGCATTAAAGATCACATTTATGGGCGGACTTCACTGAAAGGCTGGATAGGAATTATGAATAAGGACATTGCTGAAATTCTGATAGATGAGGCGGAGATAAGCGAAATATGCGATAAGATCGCGGCGGAAATAAGCCGTGATTA